>JBGSQL010000136.1:0-2000 GCA_041738105.1 Rhodobacter sp.
ATTCGGGGCAAGCCCGAACGCACCCGGTGATGTCAGCCCGTCTTTGGGCCTGCGGGTTCCTGTCAGCGCGGGGGATGGTCCCTCGCCTCCCAGCAGGAGCCAAAACAGATGTCCCGCAAAGATGCACACGCCTTCGCCGCCTCCCTCGCAGCCACGCTCATGGTTTCGATCGTCGTCTTCCAAGCAGGGGATGGCACGTTTGGCGCCGTCCCCGCCGATGAAATCGACGGCGACGAAGTGGTCCTCGTAACAGAGTTCGACCCGTGGGCCTGAGCCCACGGTTTTAGAGACGGCCCGGGCACGGCTCTTTCGCGCCGTCCTGGGCCTTTCGCCTGTCAGCCTTACCGTCCGCCCGGCACAGCGCGCCGGCAATAGGTCGGCACTTCTGCAGAAAAACAAGAATGGAGTAAAAGCATGTCCATGACATATCTCCCCTATAGCTTCCCTGCGGGCTATGCCCCCTCAGCGCAGGGCACCTCGCGGAGCTGGCCACGTTGCACCAATGCTGAGGCCGGCAGCTACGGCCATGAATGTGGTGACGCTGCGGGCTTCATCGGTTTGAGTTCGGATGGTGGCCAGGCTTGTTTCTGTTCCGCCTGCAAAGAGCATGGGTCCGAGGCGCGGCGCTATTCTCATTGGCAGGCATTGCCAACGATGGGGCCGGGGGAACCCCGCGCCGAGGTCACCACGGCGCGCGCACTTATCGTGACGCTTCCCGGCGATGCTGACTCAGATTGGACTGTCCGCACCTGGGCAAGAACGGCAGAACAGGCCGCCCGACAGATTTGCGACTGGCAGGGTATTCCGACGCATTTTTTTGCGTGCCGTCAGACCAGACGCATGTTCCAGCCTTCCCGCGCTGAAAGGGGGCTCAGGTTCAGCTGATCGCCAAATCCTCGGGCTTCCTTCCATCTACCAAGGCGTCGATGAACCAATGCGGCTTGCGACCCCGGCCCGACCAGGTGAGAGCCGAATTCTCAGGGTGACGGTATTTCGCCACGGCTGGCGCACGGGTGGCTTTGACCTCGACGCCGATCAGTTCGGCAAGGGAGTAGCCCATCTCCTTGGCGATGGCTTCCAGCTTGGCGCGGGCTTCGGCCTTGTGCCGGTCCTCGTAAGTGGAAATCGCCTTGGCGAGGTCCTTCTGCAATTGCCGCAGCTCCTTGAGCGACATCGCCTCGAAATTTAAATCAGCCATTGGGCCCTCGTGTCCTGAATGATGCATCTGGGATAGCCGTCCGGTCGCAACGTCGCAACTCCCGAGGCGTTCAGCGCGCTAGGGCGGGGGGATGCAGTTGGGTTGGGCCGCAGGGTCGGTTCTTTCGCAAAAGCTTCAACCCCGTTGCCTTGGCCAGGAAGGACGGGTTCTGCAAGAGCCCCAGGTCGCCCCCATCCCGGTGCAATCCCTTCGACTGACAATCCCTTAAGCCTGTTCGGCCTCTGGCGCGCAACCCCGCGTCAGTCCGGGCCGTGTTGCCCATTCGGGGCTGCCCGCTCCACTCCGGCCCTCTGGGGGTTTCCGGTCGCCGTTCCGTCTCCCGTGCACGCCTCAGCCGACAGGCTTCTTTCGGGTTTTGTCGAAGGGACGGTCCCAGGGACTGAAAACACAGGAGCTTCAAATGCAGAACATCGTCATCCTCGCCGGCAACATCGGTCAGAAGCCCGAAGTCCGCTCGACCCAAAGCGGCACGAAGATCACCAACTTCAACCTGGCCACTTCGCGGCCGCGCCTCTCGGAAGGTCGCGCGATACGCGACGAGAACGGCCTCCGCGTCATGGACACCGAATGGCACCGCATCACCTGCTTCAACGGTCTCGGCAAGACCGTCGCAGAGCACTGCGAGAGGGGCATGAAGGTCCTCGTCCACGGCCGCATCCCCTACACAAAGTGGATCGACAGCATGGGGGAACGACCGCTACGGCTGCGAGATCATCGCCGAGAAGGTCGACTTCCTGAGCCGCCCGAAGTCGGCCGAGAGTGAAAACCCCGAACTGGTCGA
>JBGSQL010000163.1:0-7744 GCA_041738105.1 Rhodobacter sp.
GAAACGGCGCCCGCGATCACCTTGCGCGCCGCCGCTGCCACCGCCTCCAGATCCGCGCCCTGCTCGGCCAGCGCCCCGGCAATCTTGTGGACAAACAGCGTGCCCGCCACCCCGCGCGCCTGCGGCAGATCGGGCAGCGCCACGTCATCGTCCACGATCACCATCGCCACCTTCAGGCCAAAGGCCCGCGCCCGTTCGGCCGCCAGCCCGAAGTTCAGACGATCCCCGGTATAGTTCTTCACGATCAGCAGACAGCCGGCCTTGCCCGTCACCGCCAGGATCCCCGCCAGCACCGCATCGACCGAAGGCGAGGCAAAGACATCGCCGCACACCGCCGCCGTCAGCAGGCCCTGCCCCACGAAGCCCGCATGACTCGGCTCGTGGCCCGATCCGCCGCCCGACACCAGCGCCACCTTGCCGCGGTCCCAGTCGGCGCGCACCACGACGCGCACATGTGGATACCCGTCCAGCCGCGCCAGTTGCCCGCCCGAGGTGCGGATCAACCCGTCGATCGCCTCGGTAACAAGCGTTTCCCTGGTGTTCATGAACTGCTTCATGGGACTCTCCCTTAGCGAATACGGTCGCCGCTGGCGTCGAACCAAAGCGGGTTTTCCGGGCGGATGGCGATCGGATCACCGGGCGCCAGCCGGGTATGCACATCCGTCAGCGTGATGATCTCGTGCGGGCCCAGCCGCAGGTGCAACCGGGTCTGGTCACCCAGATGCTCGACCCGGCGCACCGTGGCCTCGATGCCCTCACCCTGGTGGATATGCTCGGGGCGCAGCCCGATCCGGGTCGCGCCGCGCGGCGCCGGACCAAACAGATCGGCCGGCAGCAGGTTCAGCCGCGGCTGGCCCAGCCGGGTCGCGACGTAGGTGCTGACCGGATCCTCGTAGATCTCGCGCGGCGTGCCGAACTGCACCAGCGCGCCCTGATCCAGCACGCCGACATGGGTTGCCATCGTCATCGCCTCGATCTGGTCATGCGTCACGTAAAGGAACGTAGCACCCAGATCGGTGTGGATGCGCTTCAGTTCGATCCGCAGATCGGCCCGCAGTTTGGCATCCAGCGAGGACAGCGGTTCATCCATCAGAAAGATCCGCGGCTGGCGCACCAGCGCCCGCCCGATCGAGACGCGCTGCATCTCGCCGCCAGAAAGCTGCGTCGCCTTGTTGTCCAGCTTGTGCGAAATCTTAAGAACGTCCGCCACGTCCTTGATACGCTTTGCTATATCCGCCGCCGGCCAGTTCAGAACCGGCGAGCGCAACGGAAACGCCAGGTTCTCGCGCACCGTCAGGTGCGGGTAAAGCGAGTATTGCTGGAACACCATTGCCACGTCGCGCTGCGCCGGCATGTCGGCCAGCACGCTGGCCCCATCAATCCGCACATCGCCCGCATCGGGCGTGTCCAGCCCTGCGATCAGGCGAAGTGTGGTCGTCTTGCCCGCCCCCGTCGGCCCCAGCAGCACCACAAAGGCGCCGTCGGGGATCGTCATCGACACCGCCTTCAGCGCCTGCGTGGCCCCGTAGGATTTCGACAGACCTTCAAGGACAACCTCAGCCATGATGCACCCCCGCATTGGCCGCGGTGCGTAGTGCACGACCGGTCCCCTCGTCGAACAGCGCCAGCGTCGAGGCGGTAAAGCCCAACCCGACTGCCTCGCCCACCCGCGCGACCTGACCTGACGGCGTGCGGGCCTTGATCGTGCCATGCGCGGTGGACAGGGTGATGATCTGCGTCGTCCCCAGATATTCCACCGCCTCGATCCGCCCGCGATAGCTGCCGCCGTCGTTCAGCGTCACATGTTCCGGTCGCACCCCAAGCGCCAGCTTGCGGCCGGACACCTCTTCGCGCATCTCGGGCGTGTCGATCGTGGTTCCCCCCAGCACCAGCGTCCGGTCGCCAGGGCGCACCCCGCCCTCAAAGCGCAGAAAGTTCATCGACGGGCTGCCGATGAAATCGGCCACGAACATCGTCGCGGGGTGATCGTAGATTTCCTGCGGCGTCCCGAACTGCTCGACCACCCCATGATTCATGACGACGATCTTGTCGCCCATCTGCATGGCTTCCAGCTGGTCATGGGTCACGTAAACCGTCGTCGCGCCCATCCGGTCATGCAGCGCGCGCAATTCTTCCGCCATGTGCTCGCGAAACTCGGCATCAAGTGCCCCCAGCGGTTCGTCCATCATGAACGCCTTGGGATTGCGCACGATCGCCCGCCCCAGCGCGACCCGCTGGCGGTCGCCGCCCGCCAGACCGCCCACGGGCTTTTCCAGGATACTCTCGATGCCCAGGATCCGTGCAACCTCGGCCACCTTCGCTTGCACCTGTGCCCGCGGAAGCCCTTGCGAAACAAGCGGATAGCTGATGTTCTTGCGGACATTCATATGCGGATACAGAGCAAACATCTGGAACACAAAGGCGATGTCGCGCTGACTGGCGGGCTTCTGGCCCACCTCCTCGCCATCAATCCAGATCTCACCGGATGTCGGCAGTTCCAGCCCCGCGATCATCCGCAGCGTCGTGGTCTTGCCGCAACCCGAGGGGCCCAGCAGCATGAAAAACTCACCATTGCCAATGGTAAAGGACGATTCCTTCACCGCGACAAAGCTTCCAAATTCTTTCCGCAAGTTGCGGATGACGATCTCGGCCAAGGGCCTACTCCGGAAAGTGGCTGGTGACGATGAACATCACGGTGCCGACAAGGGTGACGATGAAACTCCAGGTAAAGGCCCAGAGCGCGAAGGGCTGCATCAGCATCAGCACGCCGATCCCGATCAGACAGCTTGCCAGCAGTTCCCACGGCCCGCGACGCAGGCGGATCAGCCCCGACAGAAAGGCACTCATCGCCGGCCTCCCGCTTGGCTGGAGATCATCTGGACCCTGCAAGGGCAACCAAGGGTCAGGCTCCTGGTCATTTCCGCACCGCCCCAAAGGTGATCCCGCGCAACAGGTGCTTGCGCAACAGGATGGTGAAAACCATGACCGGCAGCAGGAACAGCGTGGCCCCCGCCGCAACCGCCGGCCAGTCCTGCCCACCCACCCCGATGATCGTCGGAATGAACGGCGGCGCGGTCTGCGCCACCCCCGAGGTCAGCAGCACAGCAAAGGCGTATTCGTTCCAGGCGAAGATCAGGCAGAAGATTGCCGTGCTGGCGATGCCCGTCGCCGCCTGCGGCAGCACCACCTTGCGGAACGCCTGAAAGCGCGTGTAGCCGTCGATCAGCGCCGCTTCTTCGTACTCGCGCGGGATCTCGTCGATGAACCCCTTCAGCAGCCAGACCGCAAGGCTGATGTTCACCCCCGTGTAAAGCAGGATCATGCCCAGATGCGTGTCGCTCAGGCCCAGGTTGCGGAACATCAGAAAGATCGGGATGGCCACCGCGATCGGCGGCATCATGCGGGTCGAGAGGATGAAGAAAAGAAGGTCATCCTTCAGCGGCACCCGAAAACGCGAGAAGGCATAGGCCGCAAGCGTCCCGAGCACGATCGAGAGGAACGTCGATCCAAAGCCGATGATGACCGAGTTGAGGAACCGTTCGCCGAACTTCGACGGACCGGCGATCACCATGTTGCGGTTGCGCACGATCTCTTCGGCAAAGTTGGCGGGCGGCGGCAAGGCCGCCAGCTCTTCCGGCGTGACACGGGTGCGCGTGGTGAACAGGTTGACATAACCTTCAAGCGAGGGCTGGAAGATCACCTTGGGCGGATAGCTGATCGAGTCCGGCGGCGTCTTGAACCCGGTCATGATGATCCAGACCAGCGGCAGCAGCGTGATCAGGGCGTAAAGGATCACCAGCGTGCCCGCGACCCATTTCTGGCGGCCCGACGGCTCGGTGATCGAATAGCTTGCGGGGGCGGCGCTCATCTTTCCTTCACCTTGTTCAGGGCCTTGACGTAGATCGAGGCCAGGCCAAAGACGGTCACGAACAGGATGATCGCGTAGGCCGAGGAATAGCCCGTGCGCCACTTCTCGAACGCCTCGCGCTTGAGGTTGATCGAGGCAAGCTCGGTCACCGATCCCGGCCCGCCCCCGGTCAATTGCACCACAAGGTCGAACATCTTGAAGTTCTCGATGCCGCGAAACAGCACCGCCAGCATCAGAAACGGCAGCACCATCGGCAGGGTGATCGTCCAGAACTGCCGCCATTTCGACGCCCGGTCGATCTCGGCTGCCTCGTAGATGTAGTCAGGGATCGACCGCAGCCCGGCCAGGCAGATCAGCATCACGAAGGGCGTCCACATCCAGGTATCGACGATCACGATCGCCCAGGGCGCCAGCGTCACCGATCCCAGCATCTGAAAGCTCGAGGCCGGGACGCCCGTGAAAAACTCGACGATGTAATTGAACAGCCCGATCTGCGGCTGGTAGAGAAACGTCCAGAAGTTGCCCACCACCGCCGGCGACAGCATCATCGGGATCACGATCAGCGTGGTCCACAGGTCGTTGCCGCGAAACTTCTTGTTGATCAGCCAGGCCAGCGCGAACCCCAGCAGCACCTGAAACAGCAGCGTCCAGAACAGGAAGTGCGCCGTGGCCTGCATGTTCAGCCAGATCCCGTCATCGGTCAGGATCTTGCGATAGTTGTCCAGCCCGACCCACTTCACCTCGGCGTTCGGTCGGTTGGCGCGAAAATTGGTGAACGACAGCTGCACCGTCCAGATCAGCGGAAAGATGTTGATCGCCAGCAGCAGGAAGATGGTGGGTGTCACGAAGATCCAGGCGATGGCCCGGTCGGAAAGGCCGCGAATTCGGCGCGCAGCGGATGCGGGCGTTGTCCGCGCCAGTCGGTCTATCGGGGTATCGGCCATGTCAGGGGTCCTGCGGGTGGCTGTGTCAGCCAGAAAGGGGTGGGCGCGCCGCTTGGCCCGGCGCGCCCCTTCATTTCGAGGTCAGAGCTTGCCTTCTTCCTCGAATACCTCGGTCCAATCTGCCACCAGACCGTCCAGAGCTTCTTTTGCGGTGCCCTTGCCGGCCACCACGTAGTCATGCATCCGTTCCTGCATCGCCAGCAGCAGCGAGGCATAGGCCGGCTCCTGCCAGAAATCCTGCACGTTCTGCATCGCCACCAGGAAATCGCCCGCGAAGGGTGTCGAGGTCGCAAAGGCCGGATCGTTCACCACCGAGTTCGCCGCCGAATAGCCACCCAGCGCCGACCACTTGGCCTGCACGTCGGGCTGCGCGAACCACTTGATGTATTCCAGCGCCGCGTCCTGCTTCTCGGAATAGCTGACCACCGAGATGCCCTGCCCGCCCAACGTCGAACCGGCCGTCACCTGCGGCGGGTTCACGAAGAAGTCGATCTTGTCGCCACCGATATCGGGATCGGCATAAAGACCGGGGAAGAAGGCGAACCAGTTCATCGCCATCGCCACCTGGCCCGATTTGAACGCATCGAGCGACTCGCCCATGTAGGCGTTGGTATAGCCGGGCGGGGTCGCGGTATCGTAGAGCGTCTTGTAGAACTCCAGCGCCTCGATAGCGGCCGGCGAGTTGATCGCCCCCTCCATGCTGTAGCTGCCCGGCTCGTTCTCGTACTTCACGCCCCAGGCATAAAGCGCCCCGGTGACACCCATGGTGATGCCTTCAGACCCGCGCTCGGTAAAGATCGAGGCGCCGTAGACGGTCTTGCCGTCGATCTCGCGGCCCTGGAAGAACTGCGCGACCTCCAGCAACTCTTGCTGGTTCGTCGGCTCGGCCAGATCGCGGCCGTATTTTTCCTTGAAGGCCGCCTGGATCTCGGGACGGGCGAACCAGTCCTTGCGGTAGAACCAGCCGTTCGCGTCCGCCATCGCGGGCAGCGCATAGTAGTTGGGCGTGCCCTTGGGCCAGGTCGAATAGGCATAGACGGTCGCCGGCATGAAATCATCCATGCTGATGCCGTTCGCATCGAAGAAGTCGTTCAGCTTGACGTAGTGGCCGTTCTCGGCACCGCCGCCGATCCACTGGCTGTCACCGATCAAGAGATCGCACAGCTTGCCGCCCGAGTTCAGCTCGTTCAGCATCCGGTCGGCAAAGTTCGGCCACGGCACGAACTCGAAGTTCATCTTGTGGCCGGATTGCGCCTCGAAATCCTTGGACAACTCGACCAGTGCGTTGGCCGGATCCCACGCCGCCCAGCACAACGTCAAATCCTCGGCCTGTGCGCCCGCGGCAGTCAGCGACAGGCACAACGCGGCCGTCGTCGCAAGATAGTGCGATTTCATTGCAGTTCCTCCCTTGGTTGATCCCGGAGCCGTGCGCGAATCCCCGCGGCCCTCTTGCTTGCTGGCACGATAGCGGCGCCAAGCGCCCCCTGTCCATCCTTTTCTGAGGTACGTCCCTCAAAAAATCATGCTCCCAGGACCATCCTCACCCAAACATCTGAATATAAACAAGAACGTTAAGCCACGCCTGCTGGATCAGTGCGCCGGGCGCCCCGCGTCGTCAAGGCTGGCGGGCAGATTCTCGCGGATCACGATCTCGATCCGGATCTGCTCTTGCGAGGTGTCGATCGGGACGCGGTCTATCTTGGCCCGCAACACCCGCAGCGCAGATCGCACAACGTGGCCGACGTTCTGCGTGATGACCGCATCCATGGTCCCGCCCAAAAGGGCGGCGCGCGCGTGCGGGGTCAGTTCGTGGCCGATCACCACGGCACGCCCCGCAAGCCCCGACTCTTGCACCACCGTCGTCAAGGCGCGCTGACCGCTGGCCAGAATATAGATGCCGCCAACGCCGGGGTTGCGCGACAGGCTTTCCTCGACGACCCGGCGCAGCACGCTTGCCTGTCCATGCGTCTCAAGCGAGGGCAGCACCTCGATCCAGGGAAACCGCTCCAGCATCACGGCGTCAAAGCCCAGGCGGCGCTCGATGCTTTCGCGCAGCAGCATCGAATCCGACAGCACCATCACCTTGGCAGCGCCGGGCCCCATGAAGCGCCCCATCAGCACCGCCGCGCTGCGCCCCGCCGCACGGTTGTCGATCCCCACGAAATGCTCGCGCTCGGTATTCGGCAGGTCGGACACCAGCGCCACCACGGCCACGCCCCTTTGACGCAGGTCGCGGATTGCGTCCCGCAGGACCGGCGTTTCAGGCGCCATCACCGCCACGCCGGCAACGCCCGCCTCGGGCAGATCAGCCAGCAGATGCGCCAGCGCATGCGGATCCTCTGCCGGAAAGCGGCGCAGGATCAGCTCGGTCCGCGCCCCGACCGACAGACGCCCGGCTTCGGCCAAGGCGTCCAGCAGGGTGCCGGTAAACTGGCTGTCGGTGTCGGGCACCACGAAGGCAAGGCGATAGTCGCGCTGCCGGGCAAGGTTGGCGGCGGCCACGTCGCGCACATAGCCGATCCGGGCAATCGCCTCTTGCACCGCCTGGATCGTCTTGGCGCGCACGCCGGGGCGGTCGTTCAGCACCCGGTCCACCGTGGCCAGGCTGACGCCCGCTTCGCGCGCGATGTCATTCACGGTCGGCCGCATCGGTCCTCTCCCTTGCGCCGACTATCGGCACAAAGTCTGAGGTACGTCAATCATTCTGTGTTTCGCCTCAATATCGCCCGTAATACAGCCCGACCACATGCTCGGCCTCGGCAAAGAACAGCCAGCGCGCGGTGGCCGCGCCGAGCACGTGACACACCGCGGCAAGACAGATCGCCGGAAGGCTGTCCGACAGCATCAGGATGGGCGCCGGCAGCACCAGCGCCCCCAGCGCGATCAGCCGCAGCTTGCGGGCGTGCCGGCGCCCGACGACATGGATCATCTC
>JBGSQL010000186.1:0-4333 GCA_041738105.1 Rhodobacter sp.
GGCGCAAAAGCTGCACGACGCTCGCCCCCCAGATCGCCGCCGCAACCGGGATCATGGCATAGAGCACGATCACCGCCAGCCGCGCCTCGCCAAGCGCGCTCGCCGCCAGACCGCCCACGATGAACCCCACGAACGACAGATGCCACACCGGCGTCACACCCCGCGCCTCGGGCGGCGCGGCCGCCATCACGCGCAGCAACAGACCGACGAAAACCACCTGCACCGCCAGTCCCGCAAACAGCAGGCCGCGCGCCGTATCGGGGGCATAGGGCGCCAGGACCATCGCTTGCAGGTAAATCCCCAGCACGGCCGCACTCAGCCCCGCGCGCCCCGGCAGGATCTGCAGGTCGTCCAGCACCACCCCTGGCCGGTGCGCCAGCTTGGTCAGATAGGCCAGGGCCGCATAGACCCAGAGCAGACTGGCCGCGCCCAGCCCCATCTCGATCAGTCCCGGCGGCACGCCGAACAGCGCGGCCCCCATGCGCCACCCCAGCCCCAAGCCCAGCAGACCCAGCAGCGGCGGAAACACCGCTGGCGGCGTCTGGCGGAACAGCCCCGGCTTGACGGGTGGTTTCAGCGGGAAAATAGGGGGTTGGGCCATGGTGCACCTTCTGATCGCCCCACCCCTAGCCGATCGCGCCCCAGCCGGGAAGCGTGACAGGGCGCCGCGTGTGCGTCAGCGCAGATAGGGAAACCAGTCCTCGCGCAGCCGTTGCCCGGCGACCATCCCGTGCCCCGGAAAGGGTGGCGAGGTCGGGCCCGGACGCTCGACATACCGCGCATCATCGCCCACCAGCCGCAGCGAAAAGGCCCGTCGGCGCGTCGCTGCGCTGTTGCCGCGCGCGCCGTGCAGTGTGCGGTAGTGGAACGCCACCGCATCGCCCGGCTCCATCGGCCATTCCAGAACACGCATCCCCTCGGCGTCCGGATCGGGCACCGGCATGTAGCGGTCGGGATCAGGGTAGAACGCGGTCTCGGCCAGCCAGCGGGTCGGCAGAACCTCGCGCGGCCAGAGATGCGATCCCGCGACGCAGCGCAGCGAGGCTTCGGTCACCGGATCGACGGGCGACCAGAAGCTGACCGTCTGGGCGCCTTCGACGAAATAGTAGGGGCCATCCTGGTGCCAGGGCGTCGGTTTCGATGTGCCCGGTTCCTTGACCAGCACGTGATCATGAAACAGCTGCACCCGATCCGACCCCATCAGTTGCGCGGCGACGCCGGCCACCTCGCTGTCGCGGATCACCTCCTCGAATTCCGGGATGCGCTGCCAGTTGCAGTAGTCGTCGAAGAACCGTCCCGCCTCACCAGGCTTCAGGTTCTCGGCCGCATAGGGCCCCGGCATGTCCATGTTGCGCGCGATGCCCGCCGCGATCGTCTCGACCCAGTCAGCCCAAAGCCCCTTGACCAGAACGGCGCCATCGCGCTGATACGCCGCCACCATGTCTTGCGTGATCGTGACCATCCACCCTGCCCCCGTCTGCTGTGCTGTCTTCATGCCGCGAAGCATCGCGTCTTGCCAAGGCCCTTGCCAAGCCCTGCGCCGGCCGCAACAGTCTGCCGGGAACGCAAATGACGGGCGCGCGCGGGGGTTTTGCACCCCCGCACCCCCGCACGGTACTTGTGCCGAAAAGAAACGAGGAGTCTCGCGTGGCCCATGCCTATGACACCGGACGGCTGAACCTGCCCTTTGTCGGCATCGCGACCTTCGGGAAACGGCCGTATGTCGAGGACTGGTCGCGCATCGAGGCCGATGTCGCGATCCTGGGCGCGCCGTTCGATTTCGGCACGCAATACCGCGCCGGTGCGCGCTTTGGTCCGCGCGCGGTGCGCGAGGCCTCGACGCTGTTCTCGTTCGGTCATGCGGGCGCGTATGATCACGAGGATGACGCGGTCTACCTGGGGTCCGATGTGCGGATCGTGGACATCGGCGACGCCGACATCGTGCATACCGATACCGAGACGAGCCACGCCAACATCGAAACCGGCGTGCGGGCGATCCTGGACGCGGGCGCACTGCCGGTGGTGATCGGCGGCGATCATTCGGTCAACATCCCCTGCATCCGCGCCTTTGCCGGGCGCGGCCCGATCCATATCCTGCAGATCGACGCGCATCTCGATTTCGTCGATGTGCGCCACGGCGTGCGTCACGGCCATGGCAACCCGATGCGCCGTGCGGCCGAGCAGGCGCATGTGACCGGCATCACCGCGCTGGGGATCCGCAACGTCTCCTCGACCTCGCAAGAGGGTTACGAGGCGGCGCGCGCCATGGGCGACGACATCTTGTCGGTGCGGCAGGTGCGACGGCTGGGGGTTGCGGGGGTGCTGGCGCGGATCCCAAAGGGCGCGCGGCTGTATATCACCATCGACATCGACGCCTTCTGCCCCTCGATCGCGCCCGGCACCGGCACGCCTTCACACGGCGGGTTCCTGTATTACGACGTGATCGAGATCCTGCAGGCCGTGGCCGGCGCGCATGACGTGGTGGGCATCGACCTGGTCGAGGTGGCGCCCGACTATGACCCCACGGGGTCCACCGCGATCCTGGCCGCGCAGGTGCTGATGAACCTGTTGGGCTTCATCTTTCACGCCCGCGCACGCGACCGATAGAGCGGCGCGCGCTGGTCGATGCCAGCCCGAGGCTGGACTACTTGGAGCGGTTCTTGTCCTGCGAGCCCTGGATGCGCGAAGCGCTGGTCGAGGCCACGGTTACCGCGGGCTTCGGCTTTTCCTTCTTCGGCTTCTTGGCTTCCTTGTTCGACCGCATCTGACCCTTGGCCATGTCGCCCACCCTGTCCGGTTGATCCGGCGCGGGCCACAGGGCCGGGCCGAACGGGGGCGCACCGGAGAGGCGGCAATGGGGATCATCGCCGCGCGCCTTGCCCTGAGGATTGGTCTGAGGCCCGGATCGGGCGCTGTCAACCATTCACTCGCGTCAGCGATAGAGCAGCGAGCGGCCTTTGTGGAACAGGTGGATCTTCTTCGGATCTGCGCCCAGGCTGACGACCTTGCGGCGCAGATCGGCATGGATGCCCGGCAGCTTGGCCACCACCTGCGCCCCCTCGCCCTGGCGCTTGAAATAAAGCAGCGTCACCTCACCCAGCGCCTCGGTGATCTCGACCTCGCCGGTGAACAGTGGCTCGCCCGCCGTTTCCAACAGATCCTCAGGGCGCACGCCCAGGTTCACCTTCATCCCCATCTCGGCGGTCTGGGTCGGGATCGCGGCCCGCGCCATGCCCCCCGCCGCCAGCTTGATCACCGTTTCAGCCCCGGTGCCCACCACCTCGCCCGGCATCAGGTTCATCGCCGGGCTGCCGATGAACTGCGCCACGAACTCGTTCTCGGGGCGCTCGTACAACTCCAGCGGCGTGCCGACCTGACTGATCCCGCCCCCCGCCAGCACCACGATGCGGCTGGCCAGCGTCATCGCCTCGACCTGATCGTGGGTCACATAGACCATCGTCGAGTCGGGCATGTTCTCCTTCAGTTGCGCGATTTCCAGCCGGGTCGCCACGCGCAGCGCGGCGTCCAGGTTCGACAGCGGTTCGTCGAACAGATAAACCTTTGGGTCGCGCACGATGGCGCGCCCGATCGCGACGCGCTGACGCTGGCCGCCCGACAGCGCCTTCGGCAGCCGATCGAGATAGGGGGTCAGCTGCAGGATCTTCGCGGCCTTGTCCACCGCGGCGGCAATCTCGGCCGGGGTCTTGCGGGCAATCTTCAGGGCGAAGGCCATGTTGTCGCGCACGCTCATATGCGGGTAAAGCGCATAGCTCTGGAACACCATGGCGATGCCGCGCTGGGCGGGGGGCACATCGTTCATCCGCACCCCGTCGATGCTGAACTCGCCGTCCGAGATCCGCTCCAGCCCCGCGATCATCCGCAGAAGCGTCGATTTTCCGCAGCCCGACGGGCCGACGAAGACGATCAGCTCGCCCTTCTTGATGTCAAGGTTGATGTCCTTGAGAACCTTCACCTCGCCATAGGCTTTGGCCACGTTTCTCAGCAGCATGTCGGCCATGGCCGTTCCTCCCCCTGGTCCCCTGTCACGTCCGGACGCCGAGGCAAATCTGCCAGGGGTCCAGCGTGGTTTTATCCTTTTTCGGCGCGATCGCGCCCAGATCGGCGCCGATTGCGCGCCAATCCCCGTCTGGCGTGTCGATTGTTGCCGGATGATCGCCAAGATTGACGGCGCAAAAGAGCGTGCCCGATCCGTCCTGGCGCAGGAAGGACAGCACGTCGCCTTGCGCCACCGGCGCGCTCATCGTGCCGGTGCGCAGCACCGGATGCGCCCGGCGCAGGCCGACCGCGCGGCGGTAATGCGCCAGCATCGAGC
>JBGSQL010000193.1:0-37278 GCA_041738105.1 Rhodobacter sp.
GGCGCATCTGGCGGTGCGGCAACGGCCGGGGTCTTGTCCTTGCGCTGCCACCATTTGCGTTTTGCCGGTGCCGCGTCCGGTTCGGCTGCGACCGCTGAACCTGTTGCGTCGGCGCTGCCGTCCGCCGTGTCGATCGCCGCTGCCACGGCCGCCGTATCAAGCGGCTTGGCCGCAGGGCGTGTTTCCGGTGCCGGCGTTTCGGCGGCGACAGTTTCGGGCGCATCAAGGATCGGCTGATCCGCCGCAGGTGGGGCTGTCGGGGCCTCTTCGCGGCGCAGTGCGGTGACGCTTACTTCGCCGGGCTGACCCGCCAGCAGGCCGAGGGCGGCGGCGGCATCGGACGACACCTGGATCGGTGGGCCGGGATTTTCGCGCTCGCGCTTGAACAACGCGCCGATCACGAACTTGCCGTTGGCCGTGTTGCGGATCAGCACCCGCTCCGGGTCGGTCACATCGGGGGTTGCAACCCAGACGCCGCCCAGCGAGGGCCGGCCATCCCACAGGCCCTGGCCCGTGGTCTGAAACACCTCGGGCGCCTCGACATCGCGATCGACAAGCCGTGCGGATCTGGCCGGCGCGGCAGCGCTGTCGCTCGACGCCGTGTCCCCCTGGGGTTTGGCAAAGGGCGTTTGGCCTTCTTCGCATCCTACAAGGGTAATCGCTGCCACCACCGCCAACGCCAGATGCCGGTTTCCTGCTTTTGCCATCCGAAGCCCCCATGTACCTGCGCGTTCTTTGCCGCGCTTTTTCCCGCCTTGCCCGGAAGGCGGTTTCTGCCCGATGCGCCTCGCGCGCACCTTAGCATACCGTCAGCGGTTGCCAGAGAAAAGGCCGGCCTGCACCTTCGGCGGAATTCCACTGCGACGCGCGCCCTTTCCGAATCGCGTGCGCCTCGCTAGGGGAGGGGCGTGGAGAAGTGGCAGAGTGGTTTATTGCACCGGTCTTGAAAACCGACGTAGGTGAAAGCCTACCGTGGGTTCAAATCCCACCTTCTCCGCCACATGCATTTTCAACTTGTTGAATATAAAAGATTTGCAGAACTGCCTTGTGTTTTCGTCCCCCATACCATCCCCCACTTCGTTTGATGTTAGCCAAGCCAAGACAGAGTTTCTCCGTCAGCCAGATTGTAACAATGCTTGACTTGAAGAGCACCTTCAGTCTGTCGCTTCCCGATATGTCGAACGAAATGCGGGCCTATGGCTTCAGCCATCTCTTCGGGCATGCCGCGTTGAGACAGGAGAGGTGGCAGGTCACGCGGCACCTTAACCATGCGGACCGCACCCTTTCCGATGGCAGTGATATGCCGCCCCGCCTTAGCCGACACCGCAGCCCTTGCCTGTGCTGCCATTGCCGAAGTTGCGCCCGGTTGGCATTTCTTCGCTGCGCAGCGCACGATCGACCGCTGACAGACACCGCTACTCGGTGGTTTACCCACCATTTGGGTCAGCGCCCGCCCGTATGTCTGCCTTGGTATAGTCGCTGTCGAGCCACGAAAAATCGGCATCGTTGCAGACACCGTATAACGTCATGACAAACCCATATT
Source organism: Rhodobacter sp. (assembly GCA_041738105.1). Taxonomy (GTDB): domain Bacteria; phylum Pseudomonadota; class Alphaproteobacteria; order Rhodobacterales; family Rhodobacteraceae; genus Aliitabrizicola. Next base: position 1,544 of record JBGSQL010000193.1, read on the forward strand.
CAGGCTTCGACGCCAGGTCGATCCCTTGCTCGGTTTGCCAGAGTGCCTGCAGTTCGTAGGCCTCTGCTTCCAGACAGGCACGGTGGGACGCGAACATATCATCCTTGTCGTTGATGGCTTGCAGGAAATGGACCAACTCATGAAACAAGCCAGGCCCCGGGATCGAGGTCACATCGGCCAGGAAAATCCTGTTCGCGGAACGGTCGTAAAGGGCAGAGACACGGGCGAGGGAGTTGTCGACTTCATTTGCAGAGATCTCGGTGAGTGATGACTGAAACCGCAGTTGCAGGTCATTTTCGGACACGACCGCCACTTCGGGCAGATCCTGACCGGCATACTCAAGCGAAGAGTTCTGGGTGATGAATTCGATAATCCCGATCATCATCTTCATTCTTTGAGTTTCGGGGCCTTCGGCAAACGCGTAGCCTCCGGCGAGGAGCGCTGTTGCGACAGGGACACCAGAGAGATACGTGCGTTTCATATGCGCACCTCATGCAGTCATGCCTTGCCGAGGATAGCGGCGCGCATGGCCGCAAGTGGCGATCGTTTTCCGATCGTTCGACGAAATTTTCGACGATGCGCTTCGCTTCGTGCTAGACTTCGCATTGGGCATCAGTTCAGTCGTGACGCTTCGGAATGGACTCGTCGCTACCTTGCAAGGTCGTCATAAACGGCTTCGAGGTGGATCTCGAAAGCCATATGCTTCGCGGGCCCGACGGTGGCACAACGCTGCTGCGGCCACGGTCTTTCGCAACGCTGCGCTATCTGGTCGCCAACGCCAACCGCTTGGTGAGCAAGGCTGAGTTGCACGAGGCGGTCTGGCTGGGGGCGGCGGTGACCGACGACAGCCTTGTGCAGTGCATTCACGCCATCCGCCGCGCGCTTGGCGACGAAGACCGAAGCCTGCTGCAGACGGTTTCGCGGCGCGGCTACCGGCTTAACCTGCCGGAGGATCGCGCGACAGCGCCGGGCGGCTCTTCGATCGCAGTGTTGCCCTTCGCATCCGGAGGCGATGTCGAGAGCTACTTCGCCGACGGGATGGCCGAGGAGGTGATCACCGGTCTCTCTCGGCTGCCGGGGCTGTTTGTCATCGCCCGCAACTCGTCCTTCGCTTATCGCGGTCAGGCCATGGACTTGCGGCGGATCGCGGCAGAGCTTGGCGTGCGCTACCTGCTGGACGGCAGTGTCCGACGGGCAGGCCCGCGCCTGCGCATCAACGCCCACCTGATCGACGGCGCGACCGCGGCCGAGATCTGGGCAGGCCGGTTCGAGGGGACGGCCGAGGATGTTTTCGACTTGCAGGACGAGTTGACGGAGCAGATCGTCGGCGTTCTCGAACCGTCGTTGCGGCGGGCGGAGATTGCCCGGGCCGCGCGCAAGGCACCCGATCGGCTTGATGCTTACGATCTCTATCTGCGGGCGGTGCCACTGGTGTTGGCCAACAAGGCCGGCGGCGGCGACGAAGCGCTGCGGCTGTTGCGGGCCGCGCTCGATCTTGATCCCGGGTTGCTGTCAGCGCACGGACACGCTGCCTGGCTTTACGAGCAGAGATACTTCCGAGGCGGGCTCGACCCGGCGGACCGCGCCGCAGCCCTGGCGCACGCCGATGTGGTGCTCGGGGTCAATGCAGATGATCCACAGGCGATGAGCATAGGTGCCTTCGTTCGCAGCATGCTGACCGGGGACTACGACGCGGCGTTGCCGGTGTTCGACCGGGCGCTGGGGATCAACGCCAACTCGGCGCTCATCTACGGGTTCAGCGCCATGGCGGCGGCCCACGGCGGGCGGGACGAGCGGGCGGTCGCGCATGCGCGCAAGGCGCTGCGGCTCAGCCCCATCGACGATCCGCTCAGATACCATCCGTTCTCCGCACTTGTGGTGGCGGGGTTGCTGGCCGGGCGCTTTGACGAGGCGGCAACGTATGCGCGGCTGACCATTCAGGCCAATCCGGCCTTCAGTGTGCCCTACGCCTACTTGGCCGTGGCTCATGTCAACCTCGGCGAGCCTGAGGCCGCAGCCGCAGCGATGGACCGGCTCCTTGACGTGGATCCGGCGTTCACCGTCGAGGGGTTTGCACAGACGGTGCGTTACCGGTCGGACCTGCTGCGTCGGCTGGTGGCGGCGCTGGAACAGGTGGAGGCGGCACGGTAAGATATCAGCGAGGCCCGCAGCATGATGACGGCGCCGAAGATCGTTGCAGCCGGGTTGACCTGCACCACATGCGGGGCGAGGCAGATGGTCGTCGGGCACCTCTGATAGGCCACACCGTGGTCTTTGCGCGCCCGGCCGTCGAAGCTTGACGTGCCCGTACCCGTCGCGGTCTTTGCCGTAAGGTCAAATCGCGCAGCCCTTGGGCGGGTTGGCCACGACTGCCTCGAGCCACGCTATCAGTGCGCCTTTTTGCGTGCTGCCCGCCAGCGGGTCGCAGGCGGGCTTCCTGCTCGGTCAGATGGGTCTCGAGCGTCAGACCGCGTCTTGATGCATCCCGCATCGCGAACAAGCTGACAGGATGCCAGCATGACTGCCAGAACCCGTCTGGCCGCCAAAAACATCGAAGCGTCGGGCGCCTTCATCCCTGCCACAATCAACTGCTGAATCCGACCAGGGGCTCCATCAGGGCCATTTCTCGTTCTGACTCAAACGACGTTGGCGGGGGCGATCCGTCCTTCGGCAGACTGCCGTCCGACGCAGACTGGCGCCCCTCAACGCGACGCGCGGAGCGGTTCGAGGTCTTCTAACCCTCACGGAAGCGACAGAAGGTCTCGGTCTCCACCCGGAGGGACAGATACTGCCCCAACGCAGGGTGCGCGGTCTGGATGCGCCTGATCGCGTGGCGGATGCGCCAGGTGACCGCCGTGCGCGCCTTCTCGGCGCTGTCGCCCAGCCGACGACTGCGGCCGCCAAGACCAAGCGCGGCCGAAAGTGTCTCCAAGATGCTTTCCATCTCACTGCGGAGCTTTTCGGCACGGCCGATATCGTTGCAATCCTCGGCGTCGGCCAAGTCTTCCTGCAAGTCCCGAAGTCGTATTTTCAGTGCGTTGCGCGCCTTTTCGTCCAGCATTGCCTCACCGGGTGTTTCGACGATCCGTTCGTCGAGGTCGAGGCAGTGAATGTCGTCTCCCGGCTGATCGATCAGGCGCCGAAGGTCGTGCAGGCCCTTGAGGTCGGGCAGAACCAGACGTGAGCCTTCGAACTCGGCGATCCAGCCTTCCCCGGACCGTTGCAATCGCAGAGCCGTTTTCAGCGGCACGGCGGCTTGATCTTGTGGCAAAGGTGGGTCTGAAAGAGTTCCGTCTATCAGACGCAGTGCCTCTCGCAGCATCTCCACGTCCTCTGTTCGCCTGAAAGGGTTGATCTGGAAGATCCACTCGAATGGTTCGCGGGCCGCAAAAGGCTGCCCTTGTGCGATCTTGATACGGTACTGTTCGACGTAACGCGCGAACTCCTCACGGGCCGTGTCGATCCGGCCCAACATGGCAGCAGCCGCTGCGAAATAGGCAGCTACGTCAACGAAGGGCATGGCATCGGACAAGGAGCGATGTGCGAGGGCCCCTTCATAGTCTCTCGCGAACACCCGTGCGAAGCCCGCGATGGGACAGTAGCTGTTCGGGTGCGCCGGGTTGAGCCGCATCGCACGTTCGATATGCTCGACCGCCGAGTCGGGTCGACCCAGGTAGACCTCCAGGACAGCGGCTTGCACCAGAAGGTCAGCGTCATTCGGGCAAAGCATCAGTGCACGATCGACATACCAAGCAGCCTGTTCCCATTCCGAGTGGAACAAGGCGACCTTGGCGATCACAAGATGGTTCATCGCGTCTCGGTCATCGAGTTCAAGCGCGCGGCGCGCATTGGTGTAGGCGTGCCGGCTGGCCTCGTCGAACCGGTCCCAGAACTGGCAACTCCACTCGTTGAACCAGCTGAGCGCGAGCCCTGCGTGCGCGCGGGGGTAGTGGGGATCAAGCTCCAGCGCCTTCTCGAAAAGCGTGCGCGCCATATCGTCGGCTTCGCGCGTGCCGTCACGGATCAGGACCAGTCCGCGCAAAGTCAGGGCCCAGGGTTCAAGACTGGCTGCCGGCCGACGTCTCGCGTCCGAGAGCGCTGCCTCTTCGATCCGCGCGTTCAGCGTGGCGGCGATCCGGGCGACGATGGCCTCGCCAACCTCGGCTGGATCACCCTTTGGCAGCAGATAGCGTTCGCTCCAGAGATGCTCTTGCGATGCGACGGCTGACAGCCCGACAGCCAATGAAAAGCCACTGTCCGACGTGGCACGCACCCGCCCGCGCAGAACATGGGTTGCACACAGCGCGCGTCCGATCTGGGCGTCAGTCGCTGCGGCCATGTGTGCTGATGAGGCCGGCGCAATCACGCGCAGGCTTCGAAAGCGGGTCAGCTCTCCGCACACATCCTCGGCAAGCCCCTGGGCGATCAGTGCACCGTCGTCTTCAACCCCGTTTGCAGAAAACGGCAGGACAACAATGGTGGGCAATCCGAGGGCAAGATCGATGTCGCCATCCATTCTATGCGTCCCGAAGTACCGACACATAATAGCGCCTCGATCCACAAGACGGAAGTAACGAGTTTCGCCCGGTCTGTGAGGGGGCGTGCCTCACGTCGTGAGGCGTGGCCTCACGCCTTCCTGTTGAGAGGCGCAAACCAGAGGTCGGTGGCGCCATGCAAAGCAAGGAGAGAGACATGACACGCCAAACCGATACACTTGGGCTTACAATAAGTGGCGCCAACCCCGTCGCAGCCGCGCGTTACGATGCTGCGGTCAAGTTGCTGCAGTGCTACCGGGGCGACCCGGTGGCAGAGGTGGATGCGGCTCTGGCCGAGGCGCCGGACTTCGTGATGGCCCACGCCCTGAAGGCCTGGCTGCATCTTCTGGGCACCGAGCCTGGTGGTCTTCCGGTCGCTCGCGAAGCGCTGGCCGCCGCCGAGGGCCTGCCAGCGACGACGCGAGAGAAGGGCCACCTTGCCGCAATCCGCCACCTGACCGAAGGCCGTTGGCATGCCGCCAGCCGGGTGATGGAGGATGTAACAATCGACTCACCGCGCGATGCGCTGGGACTTCTTGCGGGCCACCAGATCGACTTTTTCACCGGTCATTCACGGATGTTGCGCGACCGCATTGCCCGGGCCTTGCCGCATTGGAGCCCGTCGATGCCGAGTTATCACTCGGTTCTCGGGATGCACGCCTTCGGACTCGAAGAGACGGGGGACTATGCGCGTGCAGAGGCCGCAGGCCGCCGCGGGATCGAGCTTGAGCCAACCGACGGCTGGTCGCAGCACGCTGTGGCCCATGTGCTCGAGATGCAGAACCGGACCGAGGACGGTATCGCCTGGATGCGTAGCCATGACGGCTGGGCAGGCGATAGCTTCTTCCAGGTCCACAACTGGTGGCATCTTGCGCTCTACTATCTCGAGCGAGGGGACATCGAGGCCGTGCTTGGGCTTTTCGACGACCAGATCTATGGCGCAAAGTCGGGCGTGGTTATGGACATGGTTGATGCCTCGGCGCTCCTCTGGCGGCTGCACCTGCGCGGTGTGGATGCGGGTGACCGCTGGCAGGCCGTCGCCGACAACTGGACTCCGATCGCCGATGCAGGGCTTTACGCCTTCAACGACCTGCACGCAGTGATGGCCTTCACCGCCGCCGGGCGGCGCGATGCCGCACAAGCAGTTCTCGCCGCGCAGAAAGAGGCGATGGCGCGGAAGGGCGACAATGCCGGCTTCACCGCTGACGTGGGCCACCCGGCGTGCAAAGCGATCATCGCCTTCGGGGAGGATGACTATCGGCAGGCGGTGGACCTGCTTAGGCCGATCCGGTCGATCGCTGCGCGTTTTGGCGGAAGTCATGCGCAGCGCGACGTGATCGACCTGACACTGATCGAGGCGGCCCTGCGTGCCGGCGATGCGAACCTTGCCGCTGCTCTGGCCGCCGAGCGCGCCGACTGCCGCCACGACAGCCCGCTCAGCCAGCTGTTTCAGCGCCGCGCTGGCCAGCTGCTGGCCGCTTGAGAAAGGGAGAGAGACAATGCTGACGACATATTTGACACCGCAGATCCTGCAGGCGCACCCGACCGAACGCTCAGACGTGCAGGCAATCATCGTCGAGGCCTTCGAAAGCGATCCAGCGTGCCGGACACTGTGGCCGGAGATCGCCGCCTATCGCCGACATTTCCCACGCTTCATCGAGCTGTTCGCCGGCCCGACACAAGCGGATCGGACCAGCGACGGCACCGGCGCAGCGCTCTGGCTAGCCCCAGGTATCGAAGCCGACCCCGAGCCCCTGATGGCACACTTGGACGCCACGCTTCCACGGGACCGCAAGGCCGCGATCCTCACCGGACTGGAGGTTCAGGCTGGGCTGCACCCAAAGGAACCGCACTGGTACCTGCCCTTCATCGGGGTTCGTGCGGCAGCACAGGGACAGGGCGTCGGCGCTGCACTTCTCGCCCACGGGCTGGCTCGTGCAGACGTCGATGGGCTGCCTGCCTATCTCGAGGCCACCAGCCGCCGCAGCGTGCCCCTCTACAAGCGTTTCGGTTTCCAGACCATCGGTGTTGTTGAGAGCCCCGGCTTTCCGGAGATCTTTGCGATGTGGCGCCCTGCCCAATGAACGCTTTCAGCGCACGCTCGGCACCGTAACCAGACAACAATTCGGCCGGGACTCACTTGGCCGACGTTTCAGAAGGACCAAAAAAATGCAACTCAGCCAATCTCGCGCCGCACAGATGCGGACTACCTTTCTGGTTCCCAGGCTTGCCAGCCTGATAAGGGCCGCCTGGGAATGGCGTCTCCGTCGGAAGACCGTTCACCATCTTCATCTGCTTGACGACCGGATGCTCGCCGATATCGGCATCAGCCGTGACCAGTTGCTTGCAAACGGAAACCTGCGGCGCCGCCACTGACATCACTTGCAATCACGCTGGGGTCATTTGATGGCTGCCCTTGCAGCATTTGTGCGACCGTGCCGATGTGATCCGTCTGGCAATTCTGTCTTGCAGCCTTAGGCCTGCTCATTGCACCGAAAAGTACGCCAGATAATGATCTACCAGCCGGGCAACGGCGGGCGAGCGCTTGGCGTGTGACCGCTCCAGGCGTATGTTCAAGTCCTTGAGGACCGGAAACTCGTCTGGTGCGATATACGCGCGTTCGCCTGCGACCATGCTGCCCTCCACGAGGACGCCGACGCAAAGCCCGGATGCAATCGCCTGGTGCTGGGCATGCACGCTTCGGCATGCAAAGACTGCCTTGTATCGCCGATCCATCTGAGAGAGGAGCCGGCTGAGCGGCGTCTCGTCCTCGTTCCGCTCATCCCAGATCGCGACGGGTAGAGGATCCACCTTGCTCAGGTTGATATGGGCCGGTCCGACAACCACCAGCCTGTCTTGAAATGCCACTGGGCCGCGCGTCGGGCAGTTCCCTTCGGTCACGAATGCAAGATCGACCGTTCCGTCGGCGATGCGGCGTGACAGGGCGAGCGAGTCGTCAATGACGACGCTGAGCGCGGCCTCGGGGAAAAGCGCCATGAACTCGCGCGTGACGTCCTTCAGGATCCGATTGACGTAGGCGTCGGCGACGCCGACGACGATGTTTCCCGCGAAACTGGTCCGTCTGAAGGACTCCATGGTTTCCGTATGCAGCGCCACAATCGAGCGCGCGGGCCGCAGCAGGGATTTGCCCTGTTCGGTCAAAGAGATGAGCGTGCTGGATCTCTCGAACAGAGGGCTTCCGATCGTGTCCTCAAGCCGCTTGATCTGCTGGCTTACAGCGGGCTGCGTCCGGCCGACTATTTGCGCAGCAAGCGTGAAGCTGCGCGAATCCGCTACCGCGAGGAATGTTCGATAGAGCTCGATGTCCATAAGCAATCCTTATTTCGCGCATGATGACTTTTTGTTGGATTTCTGCGTCGCGATCAAGCAAATATCTCCTACGAACTTCGTGAAGAGTGGCCGGACGTAGTTTCGAAGACGCTCATGCGCAGACACAATTAGCCGCAAAGCTGTCATTGACCTATCTGGAGATGAGGTAAGCCAATGAAATATATGCATACGATTGGGGTGCGACGCGTCGCCCCGTAAGCTGCGATCTCCGCCTGGAGCGGGGCAATCGCTCTAGCCCGGCATGGGCGCTGCGGCCCGCAGTTGATCTGCGGTTCATGGCTGCGCCGCCCGATTTGTCTATGACCAGACAAGCAGTGCCGAACCCCATGCAGCCCATGCATGGCGTTGGTGCCTGCCCCGAGTTCAAACAACGACACTTGCCGTCGATCAACGAGAAAACCCGTTCGGAGTTCTGGTTCGCCATGGCTCCGTCATGAAGGAGACTTGACATGATTTCCCACGACATTTCCTGGCGTGAGGCCCCGACCCGGCTCGGTTTCAACAGCCGTGCCGTCGCCATGCTGGATCGCATGGCCCTCAAGATCAAGGCGCGGCGCGAAGCGCGCGAGATCCGTAGCACAGCCAGGATGCTGAGCACGCTCAGCGACCACACGCTTCGCGATATCGGCCTGATCCGCGGGTCGATTGAATCGCGCCTTCGCGAGCACTCCGTTTTCAACCGCGACCACTGACCCTGAAACCAACATGACCAACCTGAAGGAGACTGAAATGACTATGCAAACACACGTCAAGGCTGCCGATAATGGCGTCAACGTCGAGGCTTTGCTCGACGCCCGCAAGGCCCTGACCGACATGCCGGAGGCGGCCCAGTTCACCTGGCGCGCAACCTGCGAATGGCTGGGCGGCGTTCACAGCCGGTCTACGATCACGCACTTCTTCGGCCTGGGCCAGGAGCAGGCCCACAAGAAGCCGCATGTGATCGAAGCCGATCACCCGGCCGAATTCGCCGCGCCCGACAACGGGCCGACCCCGGTCGAGATTGTTCTGTCGGCACTTGCCAGTTGCCTCAGCGCGGGCGTGGCGGCCGTGGCGCAGAACCGCGGCGTGCAATTGCGGTCGGTCAAGTCGACCGTCGAGGGCGATATGGACCTGTTCGGCATCCTCGGGATCGACCCCGAGGTGAGGAATGGCTTCAGCAACGTGCGCGTCACCTTCGACATCGATGCCGATGCCACGAGGGAAGAGATTGCCTCGATTGTCAGCCAATCGCAGAAGCGCTCGGCAGTCTTCGACCTGATCACGAACCCGACAAACGTGACGGTCTCCGTGCGCTGACCCAAGCGAACGCAGGGCGAACGACGGTATCGCGCGGCCGCCCTGCACCTCCTTTCACCGTAGGAATTCCCAGATGAACCACGTCACAACAGTCATTATCGGCGCCGGCCAATGCGGCCTCGCGATGAGCCGCGAATTGCAGCGGCGCTCGGTCGACCACGTCCTGCTTGAGCGTGGAGTGGTCGGAAACAGCTGGCGGCGCGAGCGCTGGGAGAGCCTGCGCCTGCTGACCCCAAACTGGATGAACACGCTGCCGGGCTTTGACCTGAAGGACAGTCCCGAGACGCACGGGTACATGCGCGCCGCCGATTTCGCAGATTCGCTGGACAGTGCGGCCGCAAAGGCTGCTTCTCCGGTGCTGACAGGTCGGAGCGTCATCGCTGTCGATCCCTATGCGGCGGGCTACCGCGTGCAGACCGACCAGGGCGCCATCCTCTGCGAGAACGTCGTCATCGCCACCGGCGCCTGCTCGACGCCGAAGATCCCCGCGTGTGCGCAAGCACTCCCGCCGCAGATCCGTCAGTTCACGCCATTGAACTACAAACGGCCATCCGACCTGCCTCCCGGCGCGGTTCTGGTGGTCGGCGCATCAGCATCCGGGTTGCAGATTGCCCGGGAAATAGCAGCGTCCGGGCGGCCGGTGACGCTTGCCGTCGGCAGCCACAACCGCCTTCCCCGCCGCTATCGTGGGGCCGACATTTGCGTCTGGATGCATATGATGGGAACGTTCGACGTGCCCTATACCAAGATCGAGGACCTTGCGCGGGCGCGGACTGCACCTTCGCTTCCTCTGATCGGCCATCCGTCGAACTGCGATATCGACCTGAACATCCTACAGGACACCGGGATCGAGATCGTTGGCCGCCTTGCGGCAATTTCAGACGGAACCGCGTGGTTTTCAGGTTCGCTCTCGTATCTCTGTGCGAACGCAGACCTCAAGATGCACCGGCTGCTCGATCGCATTGACGACTGGCTGCTAAGCAAAGGCGCCGATGAAATCTTCGTGTCGCACGACCGGCCTGCTGCAACACGTGTCCCGACCGAGCCGAGGCTCTCGCTGTCACTTCAGCACGGAGGCATTTCGAGTGTCGTGTGGGCGACAGGGTTCGAAGCGGACCACAGCTGGCTGAACCTGCCGGTCTTCGACCGCAAGGGCAGAATTCGGCACGATGGCGGTATTGTCGGTCCCGGCATCTATGTGATGGGCCTGCGTTACCTTCGGTCCGGCCGGTCTGCCCACATTCTTGGCGCCCAGCGCGACGCGCGGGCACTGGCCCGGCACTTGACCTGCCACCCCTCGAGATCCCTCGCGGCTTGAAGGAATTGCTGAAATGCATATCTCACAAAAGTTCGACTACGACGCAATTGTCATAGGCGCCCGTTGCGCCGGGGCCCCGACGGCGATGCTGCTTGCGCGCGCGGGTGCCCGGGTGCTGGTCGTCGATCGCGACCGTCCTGGCATGGACACCATGTCGACGCATGCCCTGATGCGCGGGGCGGTCTTTCAACTCGCCAAGTGGGGTGTCCTGCCAAAGGTCGTCGCCTCCGGCGCGCAGCCCGTGCGCCGCACGACGTTCCATTACGGGGGCGAGGCGATCGACGTCGACATACGGCCTGCGCTCGGGACCGAGGCCCTGTACGCACCAAGGCGAACGGTGCTTGATCGGATCCTGGTCGAGGACGCAATCGGTGCAGGGGTCAAGGTTCTGTATTCGACGGCCGCCGTTGACCTGGTACGGTCTGCCGCTGGCGTGGTTCAGGGCGTTACCCTTGCTGGACCAACAGGAGACGTCTGGACGACGCGCGCACCCCTGGTGATCGGCGCGGACGGCCGCCGCTCGTGGACGGCGCGACAGGTTCAGGCACCAGTTACCGCCGAAGCGTCCCATACGGTCTGCACGATCTATTGCTACGCCGATGGTCTGCCGAACCGGGGCTACGAATGGTTCTATGCAGACCATGCCGGTGCCGGGGTAATCCCGACGAACGGTCGGCAGAGCGTCGTCTTCCTTGCGTTTCCCTACGGCCAAGAAACCAATGGCATCTGGGACACTGGCCGACTTTCTGAGGCGATACGGCAGCACATGCCCGCCCTTGCCGATGGGCTGCGAGGTGCCGTCTTGCGGGGACCGGCCATCCGATTTTCAGGCAGCATGGGGTTTCGCCGCAAACCGGTTGGCCCCGGTTGGGCCCTGGTTGGCGATGCCGGCTACTTCAAGGATCCGATTACGGCGCACGGGATCACGGATGCGTTCCGAGACGCAGAACTCCTGACCGATGCCGTGCTCAGAAATCGTATGCAGGACTATGCAGAAGAACGAGACCAGCTGACCGGCGACTTCTTCCGGTTGACGGACCGGATCGCATCCTTCGATTGGTCCCTGCCCGAACTGAAGGATCTCCACCTGGATCTGAACAGGTCGATGAAACCCACGCAAGAGCGGTGCGCCCGCGGCCTCGCCGCCGAGGCCGCTGCCTGATCCACATCGCGCGCAACAGAGGGAATGATATCATGACATACGTGAAGCCCCCGGTCAGAGGTTGGTCCGAGGTCAGGCATGGCCAACCGAAGGTCGGCGATGCAGCTGAACGGACCCGCCGCGTTACATCCGACGACATCGAGCGGTTTGCCGAGATGACGGGGGACCGCAACCCCCTTCATTTCGACGCCGAACTCGCCGCTGCGTCGGTTTTCGGCCGGATCATCGTCCAGGGCGGTGTCACGTCGGGGTTGCTGAACGCCGTCGTCGCTGAAGACCTGCCTGGTCCGGGCTCGGTCTTCTTGTCCGTGGAATGGAAGTTCGTGAAGGCCGTCGGTCCGGGCGACACCATCACGGCGCGAGTCGAAGTCGTTTCAGTCAGGGAAGACAAGCCCATCTGCAACCTGGCAACGACAATACGGAATGCCGATGGCGAAGTTTGTCTGACCGGGACCGCCACCACCTACACCGTTCCCCTCTCCAGGACTGCACCAAGACCGTAGCCGTAAGGCCGGTCCAGGCCAGATCCTGTCAGAGGAACCTGGCTCGGCAATCCCCTTTTTCGGGCAGATGGACGACACAACCCTTGCCACCACAAGGCGAAAACCCCGGCCAAGGGAACGTCCCGCGTCGGTGGCGGGCCGTGTCGGCGCTGCACTGCACGCGCCCCGGATCGCGCCGGGTCATCCGTCGATCCGCGCGCCCATCAGTGCGATCGCCAGCTGATAGACGGTGGCTGCGTTCCATTGCTCTATGACGGCAAAGTTCGGCTCACCGGACTGATAGCCCGCGCCGGGCCGCCAGCCCTTCTGCGCAAGGAAGTTGGCGGTCGAGGCAAGCGCGTCGGTCAGGTTGTTCAGGTCGATCCGGCCGTCACCGTTGCCGTCCACCCCATAGGCCAGCACATTGCCTGGCAGGAACTGGGTGTGGCCGACCTCGCCATGTCGGGCGCCAATGCTGGCGGGCGTGATCGTGCCGCGATCGACCAGCACCAGGGCCGCGATCAGATGGCCGGTAAAGAACTCGGACCGGCGGCAGTCATAGGATAGCGTGGCGATGGCCGAGACAACGTTGGTATCCCCCATGAAGTTGCCAAAGCCCGTTTCCATCCCGTGGATCGCGATCAGGACGCCGGCCGGCACGCCGTAGGCCCGCTCCAGCGCTGCGTAAAAGTCTGCATCCTTGGCCTTGCGCGCACGGCCCTGGCTGATGATGGCGTTGGCCCCGCGCACCTGCAGGAACTTGTCGAGGGTGTACTTGAAGCTTTTCTGGTTGCGATCCGCGCCGATGGTGCGGGTCGAGTAACTCGTGGCCATCAATGCCTCGATCCCGCGCTTGCCTACCCCCGCCGCAGCCGCCTCGCGGGCCATGGCGGGTTTCCACGCCTCGTAGTTCGCCCCGGTGTTGCTGCACGGCGCGGCGGTGGCCGTCTGGCCAAGGACTGCCGTCGCGGCGATGGCGGCAAGGCGGGAAATCATGCGCATCTAGGCAACTCCGGTCAGGCTGCTCCGCGCAGTCTAGGCAACTGTGCGAGCGGCGCAAGCATCAGGCCGCGCCTGCCAGGACACTTCATCGCGGTGTCACAGATGTGGGGCTAGATCCGGGCATCGCCGGGGTGGCCCCGGTGCGATGCCGCCGCAGGAGGGCACAGCGTGGAACGCACGGATTACGACCTTGGCAGGGCCTACCGGATCGACGGACCAGAGGATGCACGGCGGCTCTATGGCGAATGGGCGCCAAGCTATGATGAAAGCTTCGGCACCGGCTGGGGCTATGTCGCGCCACGCGAAATTGCGCGCCTGCTGCGGGCCGAGATGGCGGGGGACGAGCCAATTCTGGATGCCGGGGCAGGCACCGGGCAGGTCGCCGAGCATCTGCTCGGGCTGACGGTGGACGCGCTCGATATCACGCCCGAAATGTTGGCGGTGGCTGAAACAAAGGGGTTGTATCGGGCGCTGATCCAGGGCGATCTGACCGGGGTGCTGCCGCTGGCCGAGTCAACCTATGGCGCCGTTGTGTCCTGCGGCACCTTTACCCACGGCCATGTCGGCCCCGAGTGCCTGCCCGAGTTGCTGCGCATCACGCGGCCCGGTGCGCTGTTCTGTTGCGGCACGATCCCGGCGGTGCTGGATGGCGCGGGGTTCGGATCGGCCTTGGCCAGCCTGGTGGCACGCGGGACGATTGAGCCGGTCCGCTTCAGCGAGATCGCGATCTACGAGAACGCGACGCACGAGCACAAGGACGATCGTGGTCTGGTCATGGTGTTTCGCAAGCGCTGACACGACCCGCCGGGCATGGCACGCCATTGGCGCACGGTTTCACTTGGCGGTTTGCAAGGCCGGCCGCACACGCGCGATCCGGCAAACCCGCGCCCACCGGCCGCGCTCGCCTTTACGGTCCGATAGGGTCGCCCTTGCGTCAGTCAATGATATGGTAGCCGCCATCGATATAGATCACTTGCCCGGTCATCAGGCGTGCGGCGTCATGGGCCAGGAAGGCCGTCGCCGCGCCGACGTCATCGATGCTGACGAGCGACCGGGTGGGAGCGCTGGCCTTCGCCTTGTCCAGCAATTCATCAAACTCGGGGATGCCCGAGGCGGCGCGGGTGGCCAACGGGCCGGGCGAGATGGCATGGACGCGGATGCCCTTGGGACCAAGCTCGGCCGCCATATAGCGCACGGCGCTTTCCAGCGCGGCTTTGGCCACGCCCATGATGTTGTAGTTCTGGACCACCATCTGCGACCCGAAATAGGTCATCGTGAAAAGGGTGCCGCCGTTCTTCATCAGGGGTTCGGCCAGATGCCCCATCCGCAGGAATGACCAGCAGGACACGTCCATCGTCTTCAGGAATCCGTCGCGCGGTGCGTCGGTCACCCGGCCCTGCAGCGTTTCCCTGGGCGAGAACGCGATCGAGTGCAGGACGAAGTCCAGGTCACCCCATTCTTCGGCGATCTTGTCGAACACGGCCTCAAGCTGGCCATCCACCATCACGTCCATCGGCAGGAAGATCGGCGCTTCCAGTTCCTTGGCCAAAGGCTCGACAAAGGGCTTTGCCTTTTCATTCAGGTAGGTGACAGCCACTTCCGCGCCCAGGGCCCGGAACGCGCGGGCACAGCCCCAGGCGATGGACTGATCGTTGGCGATGCCGACAACAAGCCCGCGCTTGCCCTCAAGAAGTTTGGCTTTGGCTGTTGGAATGGTCATGACGCGCTCCGTCTGGTCAGGGATGCAGGTTCAGCAAGGCCACGGTGTGGCGTGCGATCATCAGTTCTTCGTTGGTGGGGATTACATGGATGGCAATCCGGCTGTCGGGCGCGGAAATGCAGGCTCGGCCCGCCTCGTTTGCGCTTGGGTCCAAGATCGCGCCCAGCCAGCCAAGCCGGGCGACAATGCCAGCGCGGATATTGGGCGAGTTTTCCCCGACCCCCGCCGTAAAGACGATCCCGTCAAGCCCGCCCAGGGCGGCTGTCAGCATCCCGATGTTCAGGGCAGAGCGATAGATGAAATGCTCGATGGCGAACGCGGCCTTCGGATCATCGCTTTCCAGAAGGATGCGCATGTCGTTCGACAGGCCCGACAGACCTTTCAGGCCCGACTCCTTGTAAAGCATGTCCGAGATCTGATCGGCGGTCATGCCCTTCTGCGCAATCAGGTAGAGGACGACACCGGGGTCAAGCTGTCCCGGCCTGGTGCCCATCGGCAGGCCATCCAGTGCGGTGAAGCCCATCGTGCTGTCGATGCTGTGCCCATCCGACAGGGCGCACATCGACGCGCCGCTTCCCAGATGGGCCACGATGACGCGCCCTTTGGCAATGGCCGGGGCCACATCGGGCAGGCTTTGGGCGATGTATTCGTAGGACAGCCCGTGAAAGCCGTAGCGACGCACCCCTTCGTCATAGAGCCCACGCGGCAGCGCGTAGTGATCTGCCTGATCCGGGTGTCCGCGGTGAAAGGCCGTGTCGAAACAGGCGACCTGCGGCAGGTCGGGATCGTTGCGAAAAATCTGCCGGATCGGGGCAAGATTGTTGGGCTGATGCAGCGGGGCCAGGCTTTCATACCTTGCCAACTGGTCCAGGACGGTGGCGTCGATGCGCACCGGGCGCGCAAACGCCGGACCCCCATGCACGACCCGGTGACCGATGGCGCGCAGACGTATGTCGGGCAGTGCCAGCAACCAGGTTCGGGTTTCTCCAAGCGCGGCGGGCAGGTCGGGCACCTCTGCGGCGCCAAAGAGGCGATCGACAAGAACCTGCCCCGCGGCATCCGAGCACTTGAGATGTGGTCGCACGCCGATGCCATCCATCTGGCCCTTGATCCGGCGCACCAGCCCGTCCGGCGTCAGATCGAACACCTGAAACTTCAGGCTGGATGAGCCGGCGTTGACGACCAGGACGACATCGGCGGCGGCCATCACGCCTGAACCCCGGGCGTCTTGCGCAGCGCCGCGGCATAGAGCGATGCCGCCGCACAAGACGCCATGCGGGCGCGCACCGAATCCGCCCTGCTGGTCAGGATGATCGGCACCCGTGCCCCCAGCACCAGACCCGCCGCGTCAGCATGGGCCAGAAAGGTCAGGTTCTTGGCCAGCATGTTGCCAGCCTCGAGGTCCGGCACGACAAGGATCTGGCCACGTCCGGCAACCGGCGATTTGATGCCCTTGATCCTGGCCGCTTCGGGGTCGATGGCGTTGTCAAACGCCAACGGTCCATCCAGCACGCCACCGGTGATCTGGCCGCGGTCGGCCATCTTGCACAGTGCCGCCGCCTCGATCGTCGAGGGGATCTTGGCCGTCACGGTTTCCACCGCCGACAGGATCGCGACGCGTGGTTGATCCTCGCGAAGGGCATTCCACAGATCTATGGCGTTCTGGATGATGTCGCGCTTGGCCTCCAGATCGGGAAAGATGTTGATCGCGGCATCGGTGATGAACAGCGTTTCCTCATGGCCGGGCACCGCCATGATGAAGACATGGCTGATCCGGCGCGCGGTGCGCAGGCCGGTGTCCTTGGCGGTGACGGCGCGCATCAACTCGTCGGTATGCAGGCTGCCCTTCATCAGCAACTCGCCCTTGCCTTCACGGATCAGCGCCACCCCCCTGGTTGCGGCATCAACGCTATGGGCCGCGTCGATGACTTGATGGTTGGCCAGATCAAGCCCGTGCTCCGCCGCCACGGCACGGATCCTGGCCTCGGGCCCGACAAGGACCGGCACGATCAGCCCGGCCTCGGCCGCCTCAAGCGCACCGCGCAGCGATGTCTCGTCGCAGGGATGCACGATGATGGTGAGTGCGGGCGCGCCCGCCTGGGCTTTGGCAATCAGGCTGTCGTATTTCGACGTCGCGGCTGGCTTGTTCGCGGTATCCGGCATGGGGGTCTCTCCTGGGTGCGGGCGGCAGCTTGGATCTGCACAAAGGGTGGCAAGGTGCGGTCCCTTCAAAGCGGGTGCAGGTCCATCTCGGGGATGTCGCCTCGAATGATCAGCCTGGCCGAGGTGGCGGCCCGGATCGCATCCAGCGTCACGCCCGGTCCACGTTCACGCAAGACCAACCCTTCGTCGGTCGGCTCGATTACCGCCAACTCGGTAACGATCAGGCTAACCCGGCGTTGCGCGGTCAGCGGCAGGGTGCATTCCGGCACGATCTTGGGATCGCCCTTGGCGGCGTGAACCATGGCAACGATCACGCTTTTGGCCCCGGCGACCAGATCCATCGCCCCGCCCATGCCCGGCACCATCTTGCCCGGCACCATCCAGTTGGCAAGATAGCCACGCTCATCGACTTGCAGACCGCCCAGAACCGTCATGTCCAGATGCCCGCCGCGGATCAACCCAAAGCTCATTGCACTGTCGATCGACGCTGCCCCCGGAACCGCCGTGACAAAGCCGCCACCCGCGTCAGTCAGGTTTGCCTCTTCCATGCCTTCTGGCGGACGGGCGCCAAGTCCGATCACGCCGTTCTCGGCCTGAAAGAACACCTCGATACCGGGCGGCAGGAAATTGGCCACCAGGCTGGGCAGGCCGATGCCAAGATTGACCAGCATCCCGGTCTTGATCTCGCGCGCAACACGGCGGGCGATGATGTCCTTGTGCGACTGGCCGTCCGGGCGCACTTCGGCCATCACGCAGCCCTCTCCAGCAGGTAATCGACAACGATACCGGGTGTTTTCACAGCATCCGGGGTGATCATGCCGATCGGCAGGATATGCTCGGCCTCGGCGATCACGGTGTCAGCCGCCATCGCCATCACCGGATTGAAGTTGTGGGCTGTCAGAGTGTAGGCGAGATTGCCGTAGTAATCGGCATGATGGCAGGCCAGCAGGGCGAAATCGCCCCGGATCGGCCGTTCAAGGATAAAGCGCTTGCCGTCAACCTCGACGATCTGCTTGTGCTCTTCGACCGCCGTGCCAAGCCCGGTCGCCGTCAGAATACCGCCCAGCCCGAAACCGCCCGCGCGGATCCGTTCGACCAGGGTGCCTTGCGGCACCAGTTCGATCTCCAGATCGCCCGCAATCATCCGTTTCTGCGCCACCGGATTCAGCCCGATGTGCGACACGATCGCCCGGGTCACCTGCCCGGAAACGACCAGCCGACCGATGCCTTTTTCCGGCGTGGACAGATCGTTGCAAACCACCGTCAGGTCCCCGGTGCCCGCATTCAGCAGCGCGTCGATCAACCGGTGCGCAGACCCGACCCCCATGAATCCGGCAACCAGCAGCGTCGATCCGGCAGGGATCATTGCTGCGGCTGCGTCAGGCTTGATGGCATGCTTCATGGTGTCGCCCCTTTCGGTCAGTGCAGTTCAGCCTTCCCTCTCGGGCTCAGCTTTTTCCACGGGTCCGGGGGGACCGTGCAGGGGCTGCCGTCACGGTGGGTGAGGGATCGACCGCTGTTTTCGCTGTCACGGGTGCGATCTCGACAGGTCCGGCGTTCACCGGCGCGGATTTCACCGCCCGCAGGGCCGGTCCAGCAGTCGGCATCGCCGCGTCCTCGCCACGAGGGGGGGCAATAGCGTCAGCCGGGCCTTTCAGATCAAACAACGTCTCGATCCGCGCCAACCGATCTGCGGCCTCTCCGGTCAGTTGGCCCGTCGTTTCCAGCACGCCCCGTAACAGGTCATACCCCCTGCGCCGCTGGTCCAGCGCTTCGGGCAACAACTGCGACAGGGTGTCAAGCGCCTCGGTCTCGTCGATCCAGAGCATGTAGAATTGCTCGCGGATCAGCTTCTTGAACTCGGTCAACGAGAGTTTTCCGCCAAGCGGATCGGTGCGGCGAAGCTGACGGATCGCGGCAAAAGCGCGCTCGTCGACGCTGCCGCGGGCTGCGCCAACATAGACCAGGGCACGAACACAGGCTTCGCGCAGGCCACCCTTTGAAAAACCGGCCCGCAATTCTGCAATCCGCTTGTCCATCAGTTCACGGTGAAGCGGGTTCTTTGCCGCCTTGCGCGGACGTTCGTCCGAGTCCGTATCGATGCCAAGCGCCGCCTGCAGGACGGGCGAGCCGTAGATGCGATGGAATGTATCTTCGGCCATCTTCTCGGTCGTGGTGCGATAGGCCTCCAGCGCATCGACGATCTGTTCCGACATCTTTTCCTGCATGGCCAAGAACGGGTTCGTTGCCGCTGCGGGACGCCGGTTTTCCCGAACCTTCTGGGCGGCGCTTTCGACCCAGGCCATGAATGGGTTTCTTGGGCCGAAAAGTTCATGCTGCAGGCGGATCGGGTGAAGGCGACGCATCGCCTCGGCCATCGGCACGGTTACCATCGCCTGAACCGCCGGTTGAACCAGCGCGCGATACAGCGAAAGGTTGATTTCAGACACCCGCGCGGCGGCCGCAAATTCCCGCTCGTCCGCGATATCATTGCCACCCAGGGCACGAATGTCGTCCAGCGTCCGGGCCTCACAGCGCATCACCCAGTCACCACTGACCAGATCGGCGTTGACGGCGGCGTCGCTCTTGGGTGTCAGGATGGCTTCATAAAGACCTGGGGGCAGAAGATCGATCAGGTCGATGTTCGAGGTGAACTCCTGGTGTTCCTTCTTCGCGACACCTGCCGAAACGAAGATCCCCAGATGGCCGATCTGCTCATGGATGGTGTAGACGATTGTCTGGCCCAAGGCGCGGATCTCATCGACCGAGTCATAGAGATCGAGGATCCAGTCCAGCGCTTGTTGCGGCGGGGTAATGTTGTCGCCCTTTGAGCAAAATACGACAATCGGCGTCCGGATGTTGCGCAGGTCGATCGTCATCCCGTCCGTGGTCCGAAGATCGCCCGACGCCAGCTTGTTGCCGACGAACAGCTCATCAACGATGAACTGGATTTCCTCGGCGTTCAGATCGATGTGCCCCCCCCACCATTTCTCGAACCCGAGATAGCGTTCGGCCTCGGTATCGATCTTGGAGAAAAGATTGTACTGCTTGCTCCACAACGTATTGGCCGGGTTCTGGTTTTCAAAGTTCTGGACCAGCCATGCGCCGTCAAAAGTCCCCTTGCCGACATCGCCGGTCAGCGCGGTCAACCAGCTGCCGCCAAGAAGGCCGCCGGAATACCGCATCGGAAACTGGCCGCGAACGCCCGCCCAATAGGACAACGGCGATCCGGCCACGATGATCGGCCCGAACAGCTCCGGGCGCATCGCGGCCAGCATCATCACCGCCCATCCCGCCTGACAGTTGCCGATCACGCAGGGCTTGCCATCGGCCTCGGGGTGGCGGGCGATGATGGTCTCCAGAAATACCGCTTCCGCGCGGGCGATATCCTCGATCGTCTGGCCGGGCATGGGGGCGGGCAGGAAGCCGATGAAGTAGCACGGGTGCCCGGCTTTCATCGCGACCCCGATTTCGCTGTCGGCCTTGAAGCCACCAATGCCGGGGCCGTGGCCCGCGCGCGGATCGATGACGACAAATGGTCGCTTGGTGGGGTCGATGGTCACGTCGCTGGTCGGAAGGATACGGACCAGAAGGTAATTCACCGGGCGCGGCAGGGTGCGTCCGTCGCTGATCAATTCGGCCTGATACTGCAGAACATGGGGGGCTGTCTTGGCGGCCTGCGCTTCGACTTGAAGCGCCCGTTCGCGCATCACATCGAGAAAGAGCGTGGCGCGCTGGCCCGCGTCAATTGCATATTCGAGGGCGCCAGTGACATTGGGTAGGGTTTCCATGACAGCCTCTTTGCTGGGTTCAGGCCGGATGGCCATGCTGTGGATGCGCGTGCCAAATCACCGCGCGCTCGCGCAGGCACCTTGCAACCGTGCTTGTAACCGCTGCGTGACGCCGTTCTCATTGATCTGGATCAACGTCTGAACGCAAGGAGGTGGTGTCAGGCTGTGTCGCAAGGTTGATCTGGTGGTGAGCTGGTCGATGCAGATCAAGGCTGTTACTGAACCTGCCATAACCCATGGGCCTCGGCTACGGTGATGTTCGTCTCATGCGACCCAGCCGCGGAACGGCGCATCTGGCTGATACCGTCCTTCCAAGCCCCTGCGATGTGCCGAACCGGGAAGAAAACCACCCCGTGACGACGAAAGCGCCTGCCGAGCAGGTTGTGAAGGACATCCGGCGCGCGACGCGCAAGCTGCATAGTTCTGAGGAAAAGATCAGGATCGTGCTTTCCGGCCTTCGAGGCGAGGACAGCATCGCGGAACTGTGCCGGAAGGAAGGCATCGCCCAAAGCCTGTATTACAGTTGGTCCAAGGAATTTCTTGAGGCCGGCAAGAAGAGGTTGGCTGGCGATACCGCCCGCCAGGCCAGTAGCGGCGAGGTGAAGGATCTGCGCGCCGAGGCGGTTGCTCTGAAGGAGCTCGTCGCCGATCTGACGCTGGAAAACCGCCTGCTCAAAAAAAACATGAGCGGGGTTGGGGGAGACGGCGTATGAGGTATCCTGCCGCTGAAAAGCTGGAAATCATCCGGCTGGTCGAGCAATCGCATCTGTCCGTCAGGCGCACGCTGGCCAAGATCGGCATCCCGCCCACCACGTTCTACCGCTGGTATGACCACTTCGTCAAACACGGGCCAGAGGGGCTGGAGGACCGGCCTTCCTGTCCTTCCCGGGTCTGGAACCGGATCCCTGAAGCGGTGCGGGATCAGATCCTGAACCTGGCCTTGGAGGAGCCCGAGCTGTCACCGCGCGAACTGGCCGTCAAGTTCACCGACACCGAAAAGTATTTCGTCTCAGAGGCTTCGGTCTACCGCCTGCTCAAGTCCCACGATCTCATCACCAGCCCAGCCTATATCGTGATCAAGGCTGCGGATGAGTTCAAGGACAAGACCACGGCGCCGAACCAGATGTGGCAGACCGATTTTACCTACCTGAAGGTCATCGGCTGGGGCTGGTTCTATCTGTCGACCATCCTCGATGACTACTCCCGATACGTTATCGGCTGGAAGCTGTGCGGCACCATGCGGGCCAAAGACGTCACCGACACGCTCGACATCGCCTTGGCCGCTTCAGGCTGCGACAGCGCCAGGGTTCTGCACAAACCCCGGCTTCTCAGCGACAATGGATCGTCCTACATCGCAGAGGATCTGGCCAAATATCTCAGCATCTCGAGACCGATTGCATAGAGTGCCGCGCTCATCTCGGCGATGTGGCGCCAGTCCATGCAGGCGAAGAGCACGCCGCCGGGCTTCAAGCGATCGACCGCAGCGCCGAGGGTGTCGCCGAGGAACGTGGTAAACTCGGCGCGTGACATCTCTCCGGACGCCTCGGCGAACCCTTGATCCCGGGCCCGCACATGGCCGCTGATCTTCACGTTGTAGGGCGGATCGGTCCAGACGACGTCTACCGCGGCACTGTCGAGAAGCCGGTCGTACATCGCGGCTTCACGCGCGGAGCCGCAGATGATCAGGTGTTCCCCAAGCCGCCAGACATCGCCGGGGCGGGAGACAACTGGTCCATCTGGCCCTGGGAGGTCATCTGCCGGATCGGAGGTCGTGTCCTCACCCCCCAGCAGGATCGCTTCGATCTCCGCGACCTCGAAGCCCGGGATCTCGTCCTCCTCCTCGAGCGCGACCAGTTCGCCGAGTTCCAGACGGAGTTCGTCCGTGTCCCAGACGCCCCCCTCCTGGATCCGGTTGAGCGAGAGCGCGAGGCGCCGGATCAGCGCCGCCCGCGCCCAATGTGCCTGCCAGCCCGTGACGTCGCAGATGTCCTGAAGGGTCGCGCCGGTCTCCCGCAGCAGCAGGGTCTTTAGCAGATCGGTCTTGGTCTGAGTCATCGGTCTCTCTCTGTCTCACGCGCCCCGCACCGTGCGGGGCCGTACTGAGAGAGGCCCGGGACAGCTCCGGGCGCAGGGACAGCAACGCTCGTTCGGGCGCCACAGTCCAGTGCTTTCTGCTAATTTCGGCGGGTCGCCTACCCCACTTTCTTTGTCAACTTAGTAGCTGCAATCGATTCCATTTTTTCAGTTAACCTGCTTGACGAGGCGGGCTCGCGTTCATAGCTCTTTCGCACGATCAGGGCGTGACCCCTGAGGGTCTCAAGCCCGACGTCGCCTTTGTTTGGCACTCACATCGGGGGCTACCCCCGGCAGATTGGGACTCAAAGAAGGCACCCGAACCGGATCGGTTTCCGGAGGGTGCAGCTTTGCGCTCTCGGACCCGCTCCAGACACCCATCCGGACCCGCGCGGTCCACCTGACCTGCAGACGACCTTGACCAAGATCCTGACCGACGCGCCGGGGAAGGGGAGGGGGCCACGACCTGGCGGATCGTCCCCATATTCTCGGCGAAACGCAGAGCAGGGAAATCGAGTTGGGTGGCTGGCGGAGGGGATGGGCCTGATATCCAACCTTATCTGAATTTAACAATTTATATCAATGCTTTAAATTCAGCCGCGGTTGTTGTGGCGCCTCCAAATCTCTGCATCGTGGCCCTCGGGCACGTTCTCGCATGGGTTGGAATGGTAGCCCCTTAGACGACTGTACGCACTGATCTGTTCCTGGGTCAGCAAAGGCGGTGTTGTGCGTGTTGGCCGGAATGGCATGGGGCATCCAGATGGCGATCAGCCAAGACCATCTCCTGGCGGGGGCATACGCGCATCTCAACCTGGTTGGCTGGACCACGACGGCACTGTTCGGGCTTTACTATCGCCTGACCCCGCAGGCTGCTGTGACCCGGCTGGCAAAGGTGCATGCCGTGACCGCCATCCTGGGAGTCGTCGTGATGGTTCCCTGCATTGCAGTTGCGATCACGACTGGCGCACCCATGCTTGCTGCCCTAGGGGCTTTGCTGACCTTCCTGTCCATGGGCATGTTCCTGGTCATGGTTTTGCGTCATGGCCTTGGTGAGCGCGCATCGTCGCAAACCCGGAAGCGTGGCTTTGCCAATGGTGACGCGCCAGCCGTGTCAGCATAAGGACACTGGTCACGACCGTGCCGACAGTTAGTCCGGACCAGATTCCCATGATACCGAGGTTCCAGGCTTCGCACAGCCAAAGCCCGAGGGGTGCCCCGATCAGCCAGTAGCCGGCCAGTGTATACAGCATCGGGGCATGGGTATCCTTCCGACCGCGCAAAAGACCGGCATCACCTGTTCCCGGATTGGCGACAAGTTCCATCAGACCAAGAAGACACAGGAGGCCGACCGACAGGCTTGCGGCAGCAACCCCCGGAGCACCTTGATCAAAGAAGGCCTCTGATAGTGGCGCGGCACCGGCGAATAGGCCCAGGCAAAGTATCGCGCCCGTCGCGGTTCCCAGCCACAAGGCGCTGCGCATGACCTGGCGGCTGCGGTCAGCATCGGCCTCGGCAAGGGCCATACGCACCATCGCTGCCTGAAGAATAGCAGCCGGTACCGCGTAAGCAACACCCGCGACGCGCAAGGTCAGAGTATGCGCCGCCACATCTGCCGGACCCAGAGTTGCCGCGTAAAGAGTGGCACCAAGGAAAATGCCAAGTTCAGCCACCGTGGCGATGCCGATGGGCAATCCGACCCGGAGAATCGTGAACACATCCCTCCAGCCGATCGACCATGCTTTTTCGTGCTTGCGAGGGGCCAGTCTGGAAGCGATCACGACCAACGAAACGAGACTGGTGATCGCGACGACAAGCGTCGATAGACCAGCCCCCGTTGGTCCCAACGCGGGGACCGGACCCAGGCCATGCATCAGAACGAGGTTGCCGACCGCATTCAAGGGAAGCATCGCAAAGGTGACATAGAGGAAGACCTTCGGCCGCTCGGCTGCCGTCAGGATCGCGCGATAAAGCATGACCCCGAGCATCGGAACAAGCGTCAGGGCCATCATGCGGGTATAACCGCGCCCGGTGTCCAGGAGACCCGGGTCCAAACCAAGACCTGCCAGCCAGTCCGGCGCCGTCCAGACGATCGGGACAAACAGGGCCGAAAGCAGCAGGACGACGATTTGACCGACCCGCATGAGGCGCGCACGCTCGCAGTCGTCGGCACGAGATACCGCCGCCGCATAGAACGGCACCAGCCCCCCGATCGTTCCTGCGCCGAGGTAGAACAGGATCGAGTAGAAATCGCTCCCGACCGCGACGGCGGCAAGGGCTTCGGCCCCGAAACTGGCGCCAACCATGACGGTGTCGGTGACGCTCATGCCCATGTTGACCAGGGCGATCAGCATGATCGGCACGGCCAGGCGTAGCATGGCAAGGGGCTCTTCGGACCTCGTCGGAAGCCGGACGTACCACATCGGATCCCTGCGCAGGGTGGGGTGATTGACGAATGTCATTTCTGGAACTCGCTGAATGTAGACTGAGTTGTCCGCCCTTCACTGAAGGGCGGACGTGGCGGTCTGGCGAAGCTTTCTGCTCAGCTCCAGTTGCGGTCGTGCTCCGCGTGGGTGCGCAGGTATGCCCCCGTCGCGAAGTGGGTGTCATAGAACCCGGTATCCAGCCGATGTGCCTGCAGGTAGGTGTTGATGAACACCGCAGGTGCCTTGGCCGGGAAGCGCCCGAAGGTCGAAAAGACGTAGTCGGCCATGATCGTCGCGATCTCTACCGCCTCGTCATCTATCGGGGCGGCAGAGCCACGAACGGCCGCGTTTTCCCGATACGGTCCGGCCTGGCCCGGATCAAACGGCCCAGCCTTGCCGAACTTGCGGGCGACCACCGCCTCGACAGCGGCGCGCATGTTGGCGTGGTGTGGCGGGACGTGCGCCTCGAACACCCCAGGCGGTGGTGTCAGACAAATGCGAACTCGTCTCAGTTAGGACAGGGGTCCTGTTCCTTATGCCGCGCCGAGTTGACGCCACTCGGCGAGAGCGGCGATGCGGTTCAGCTTGAAGATCTGTCGGCTGGAGTGGCTGCGTTCCTGGTTGAAGTGGTTGAAGACCGAGGCATGAACGGATGCGAATGTCTGTAAGCTTCGCATGCGGCGGAAGTGGAGCATCGCCCTCTCCCGCCTTCGAAAAACTAGGTGCGAGTTCTCAGCGCGATTGTTCAGCCAGCGACCGGTTTCCTGCTTGTCGCAGATGCCAAGCTCACGCAGCGCCGCGCCATAGGATCGCAAACAATCCGTGACGAGCTCACCAGCGGGACCGTGCCGCTTCAGTGTTTTCTTGAGGAATTTCAATGCTGCTTTCTTGTCCCTCGTCTTTGTCACGAAGCTCTCGAGAACCTCGCCTTCGTGATCGACCGCCCGCCAGAGATAGTGCTTCTCGCCGTTGATCTTCACGAACATCTCGTCGAGATGCCACCGCCAGTGGCTCGATCGCATCCCCTCGACACGACGCTTTCGGATCTCGGCGGCGAACATTGGCCCGAACCTGTGCCACCAGAACCGGACCGTCTCGTGGCAGATGTCGATGCCGCGCTCGTGCAGCAGATCCTCGACGTTGCGGAGCGACAGGGGGAACCTCACGTACATCATCACCGCCAGGCGGATGATCTCGGGTGACGTCTTGAAGTATTTGAACCGGGAAGGTTTTGTCATCGGGGAAGGGTAGGGCGGTCGCTATCCCGCCTCAAGCCAAGTTGCTCTGACAAGACCTTCCCACGGCCGAGTTCGAAAGCCTGATGCGCGATCAGGACAAGACGCCGATCCAGCTCGCCTACGCGCGCCGCAACCGCGATCTGGACCCGCAACTGGTCTGGCGTGGCAAGGATGAGCAGGACTGGTCCGACCTGATCGTTCAGGCCCCGCCGCTTTATATTCAGGAAAAGGTCCACCCCAAGGTCATCATCGACGACCTGAAACGCTTGTCCGCCAACCGCGCCAAGGCGACCAAAGACGCCCCGCAGTTCGACATGTTCGCCGATTTCAACGGCCTGCCCGATGCCGAGGCCGCGACCGAGTTCTACCAGCACGATCAGCATTGGTCGAACCGGATGATCTCGGGCGACAGCCTGTCGGTGATGGCCTCGCTGGCCGAGCGTGAGGGGCTGCGCGGTCAGGTCCAGTGCATCTATTTCGACCCGCCCTATGGCATCAAGTTCAACTCCAACTTCCAATGGTCCACCACCTCGCGCGATGTGAAGGATGGCGACAAGACCCATGTGACGCGCGAACCCGAACAGGTCCGCGCCTTTCGCGACACCTGGAAGGACGGCATCCATTCCTACCTGACCTACCTGCGCGACCGGCTGACCGTGGCGCGCGATCTGTTAGCCGAGTCGGGAAGCATCTTCGTGCAGATCGGCGACGAGAACGTGCACCGCGTGCGGGCGCTGATGGATGAGGTGTTTGGGGACGAGAATTTCGTAGCCGAAATCATCTTCGCAAAGACGTCGAGTGCGACAACAACGTCTCTGCCGACAACGTCCGACTTTATCGTCTGGTTTTCCAAAAGAAAAGAAACGCTCAAGTATCGCAACCTTGTTGCGGCAAAGGAGCTTTCGGGCGCAGGGGGGGGCGAGTATCGAAGTGTTTTGTTTCCGGGTGGGGAAAACAGAAGGCTTACGCAGGAAGAGGTAGACGGCACTGTCGCGCTTCCAGAGCATGGGCGCGTTTTCAGATTGGATACCGTTACAAGCCAATCTCCCGGCACCAAGTATGATGTGCCGTTAGATGGTCGTAAGTTCTACCCTTCAGGATACTGGAAAACCGATCAGGATCGGATGGCTCGAATGCTGCGGGCTGGGAGAATGGTTCCTCGGGCAAATTCTCTCGGATATTTGCGTTTTTTCGACGACTACGCGGCGGTTGGCTATTCCAATGTCTGGACGGACACACAGATTGCGGGAAGACCCGGTGACAAGATTTACGTTGTTCAAACCCTGCCACGGGTGATTGAACGCTGCATCCTGATGACCACCGATCCCGGCGATCTGGTGCTCGATCCCACCTGCGGCTCTGGCACCACGGCCTATGTCGCCGAACAATGGGGGCGGCGCTGGATCACCATCGACACCTCTCGCGTTGCCGTGGCCCTTGCCCGCTCCCGCCTGATGGGCGCGCGCTATCCCTATTACCAGCTGGCCGACAGCAAGGAGGGGCAGCAGAAGGAAGGCGAGATCACCCGCACCCCGCCCAGATCCGCCCCCACCCACGGCAGCGTCCGCCAAGGCTTTGTGTATGATCGCGTGCCGCACATCACGCTGAAATCCATCGCCAACAACGCCGAAATCGACGTGATCTGGGACCGCCTGCAACCCGCCGTCGATGCCGCCCGCGATGCCCTCAACACCGCCCTGTCCGGCCACCCCACCCCCTTCAAGGTGGAAACCGGCGGCTGCGCAGGTGCCAAGATCGACTTCACAGCGAGGGGTGAGGTCAAGCTCCCCTCCGGCGAGGCGGCCCCGGCGAACGGGTTCATGGAATGGGAAATCCCGCGCGAGGCGCCCGCAGGCTGGCCCGCCACCGCGCAAGCCGCCCTGAAACAGTTCTGGGAGGCCCGCATCACCCGCCAGCGCGAAATCGACGCCAGCATCGCCGCCAAGGCCGAGTTCGAATACCTCTACGACAAGCCCTTCTCCGACAACACCAAAACCCGCGTCGCCGGCCCCTTCACCGTGGAAAGCCTGTCGCCCCACCGCACCCTCGCCGTCGATTGGGACGATGAGTTGATCGACACCTACGAGGCCGCCGAGGGCAGGCGCAAAAAGGCCGAAGCCCCGCGCGACTTCACCGACTTCGCCCACATGATCCTGGAAAACCTGAAAGCCGCTGGCGTGCAGCAGGCGCACAAGGAGGACCGGATCACTTTCACCAGCCTGAAGGGCTGGCCCGGCAACTGGATCGCGGCCGAGGGCACCTTCATGGAAGGCGACACCCAGCGCCGCGCGGGCGTGTTCATCGGCCCCGAGTTCGGCACTGTCAGCCGCCCCGATCTGGTCGCCGCCGCGCGCGAGGCGGGCGACGCCGGTTTCGACGTGCTGATCGCCTGCGCCTTCAACTACGACGCCCACAGTTCCGAGTTCGACAAGCTGGGCAAGATCCGCGTGCTGAAAGCTAGAATGAACCCCGATTTGCACATGGGCGGCGATCTGAAGACCACCGGCGCAGGCAACCTGTTCGTGATCTTCGGCGAACCCGACATTCGCATCACCGAGGCGGGCGCCAATTCTGACGGAACACCCATGGTGCAGGTCCAGGTCTTTGGCGTCGACGTGTTCAAGCCACAGACCGGCGAGGTCCAATCCGAAGGCACGGACGGCATCGCCCTGTGGATGCTGGATACCGACTACAACGAGGAAAGCTTCTTCGTTCGCCACGCCTATTTCTTGGGTGCCAACGACCCCTACAAGGCGCTGAAGACCACGCTGAAGGCCGAGATCGACGAGGAAGCTTGGGAGAGCCTGTATTCCGACACGTCCCGGCCCTTCGTGAAGCCGCAATCGGGCCGTATCGCAGTCAAGGTAATCAACCATCTCGGGGACGAGGTGATGAAGGTGTTTGTGGTGGAGTGAGAGCATGGCAAGAGGCGGTTATCTTGGTGGATCAACTATTATTGGACCATATTCAGGCTGGTTCTCCAAATCCGAGACGGGGCCACAGTTAACCGCTGAGGAGAAAAGGCAGAATCAGATTGAATGGGCCTCGCGCGACAAGTGGGCCACGGCGGAGAAACCCCGCAAGGGACAAGCGGATCAAGTAAAGGATGAGCGTAAACTAGCCAAGAAATTGGAGCAGGAGAAGCAGCGAAAGGCCAAGGCCCAGAAACTCGAAGAAGAGTCCGAGCGCAGAAAAACGAACCCAGCTTACCTTGAACTTAGGGCAGCACGGAAAAAGAAAGAAGAGGATCGCTTGGGACGGGTCGTCGTTGAGGTACGAAACCCCAGAAAGCGCGGTTGAGGGTCAGAAAGCCAAATGGACTTCCGGATCGCCGACACTTTCACCGACAGCCTAGCCCGCCTGACTGGGCAGGAGCAGAAAGCGGCCAAGACGACCGCCTTTGATCTACAACTCGACCCGACCTCGAACGGGCTGTCTTTCCACAAACTGGACCGCGCCAAGGACACGAACTTCTGGTCGGTGCGGGTGAACGCCGACATCCGGATCATCGTCCACCGGACAGCCAACAGCATCCTCCTGGCCTATGTCGATCACCATGACGCCGCCTACAAATGGGCTGAGCGCCGCAAGATCGAACGTCACCCGACAACCGGCGCGATGCAGTTGGTCGAAGTCCGGGAACGGCTTGAAGAGGTCGAGATCTTCAGACCGAAGGAAGCGCCCATAGCGCCGTCGCCAGCAGCAAAACCGGTCGCCCGCCTTTTCGACAACCTGCGCAAGTTCGAACTGATGGCTTTTGGCGTGCCCGAGGAATGGGTGAACGATGTCCGAGAAGCCACAGAAGACACCCTGTTCGACATCATCGAACACCTGCCGCAAGAGGCGCAGGAGGCACTACTCAAGCTTGCTGTGGGCGAGAAACCACAACCGCCCGAACCCGTGCCGGTCGAGGCCGATCCCTTTGCACACCCTGATGCTCAGCGCCGCTTCCGTGTGCTGACCAATGCCGAAGAACTGAAACAGGCGCTGGATTACCCTTGGGACAAATGGGCGGTGTTCCTGCATCCCGCTCAGGCCGACCTGGTCGAGCGGACCTTCTCGGGCCCAACCCGGGTTTCGGGCTCGGCCGGAACGGGAAAGACCATCGTAGCCCTGCACCGTGCGGTGCATCTGGCCCGCGTGAACCCTGGCGCGACTGTCCTGCTGACCACCTTCTCGAAGGCGCTGGCAAATGCCCTGCGCAGCAAGCTGGCCAGCCTGGCGGGAAATGAACCCAAGGTTTCCGCCAGGATCGTCGTGAAGGCAATCTCGGAGGTCGGCTATGACCTGTATTCGGAGCGTTTCGGGCAGCCGCAGATCGCGTCGCCCTCACAGATCAAGTCGCTTGTCGCAAAGGCCGCGTCCGAGGTCGAAGGCCATCGCTTCTCGAGCCAATTCCTGATCGGTGAATGGAACGATGTCGTCGACGCATGGCAACTTCGGTCCTGGGAAGACTATCGTGACGTCTCTCGTCTGGGTCGGAAGACGAGGATCGGCGGCAAACAGCGCGAGACCCTTTGGGCGATCTATGAGCGGGTCCGTGCGGGGATTGCGGAACGTGGCCTTGTAACGTGGTCGGATGTCTTTGGTCGCCTGGCTGCCAGTCTCACCCAGAGTGCCACGCGGCCCTATGACTTCGCTGTGATCGACGAGGCGCAGGATCTGGGTGTTGCCGAGGCGCGTTTCTTTGCAGCCTTGGCCGCCGCACGAAATGACGGGCTTTTCTTCACTGGTGACCTGGGCCAGCGGATCTTTCAGCAGCCGTTCTCGTGGAAGGCGCTGGGCCTCGATGTGCGCGGCCGATCCTTCACCCTGCGCATCAACTACCGCACGTCGCACCAGATCCGCCTCCACGCTGACCGGCTTCTGCCGTCGACCGTCTCGGACGTGGACGGAAATACAGAAGGGCGGCGTGGGACAGTGTCCATGTTCGACGGACCGCCGCCCATGGTCATGGCCTGCAGCGACGCTGATCACGAGTGTCGCGCTGTATCAGCTTGGATCTCGGATCGATTGAAGGAAGGTTGTGCAGCGGGCGAGTTGGGCGTCTTCGTGCGATCGGACAGTGAACTCAAACGCGCCCGCGCTGCAGTAAAGTCCGCGGGCGCTCGCGCTGTTGAACTAAGCGACAAGGTCGAAGTGGAGGACGGCGCAGTCGCCATCAGCACGATGCACTTTGCCAAGGGGCTCGAGTTCCGGTCAGTGGTGGTCATGGCCTGCGATGACGATGTGATCCCGCAATCCGAGCGTATAGAGGCAGTCGCTGACGATGCCGACCTTGAAGAGGTCTACAACACCGAAAGGCATCTTCTCTATGTGGCCTGCACAAGGGCCAGAGATCACCTTCTGGTGACAGGTGTCGCTCCAGTTTCCGAGTTCGTCGACGACTTCGTTAAGGGGCGCTAGTGGGAGCGGCTGCATCGAATGGCGCTAGTTGCAAGAATTGGCGGATTCTGCCGTTCGCGGAATGTTGGCACAGGCAGAGGCACTGTTATCGGGGAACGCGTGGAGTGAATGATTGGGGGAGCCGCTGGTATGAGTAGCGCCTATGACGACGAGCGTTGGCTGCTCTGTGCAAATGACCTCGAGGTGCTCGAAACCTTGCGTGAAGGGCTCTGGTCATGGCGATTTGCCTGCAAAACTCCAATAGACTGCATCGCTGTTGGGGCAGCGGTTTATGCGATCGACAACATCCTCAGTGGCGAGAAGCCGAGCCCCGCGGTGCAGATGTCGCTTGAGGTCCTTTCAGGGTGCACAGATGACATCGAAATCGAAGGGACAGATTTCGACTTCTCTGTTTCCGACGAGGGCATCGTGCTCGGAAGAACAAAATACGTCGAAACGGGGCAGGGTTCCTCTCGAGATCATCATTGTGAGGTTGTTGCGACCATGACTGACCGCGGAGGGTTCGAAGTGGGCAAGGTCATGACTTGGATCAATCTTGCTAACCATGCGAAAGTGACTGGGGCAAGGCTGTCCACATCCATCAACTTCCTTTCATTTGACTGAGGTTTTGCCTGACAATGTTCCGAGTTGACCGCTCAC
The DNA here is from genome assembly GCA_041738105.1 of Rhodobacter sp. Lineage (GTDB taxonomy): Bacteria > Pseudomonadota > Alphaproteobacteria > Rhodobacterales > Rhodobacteraceae > Aliitabrizicola. The sequence goes on from JBGSQL010000193.1 coordinate 34,143, forward strand.
AGAACCGCCTTGCCCGTCTCGACCAAAGCCGCTTCGCGGATCTTGCGCTTCGCGAACGGGATCAACGGCAGGAATGACTATCCGACCGGGCCGGACCAATGGCTCGGCTAACCATTCCTTCCTGCCGGATGGTCCGGTGACCGCCAAAGCGGGCTTTCCGTTTCGTCGGCCAGGTGCAGCATCGGAAACGCATCGCGAAAGCGCTGGGCCATTTCTACCGTCCGAAAATGCGCCTCGAACACGTCCCCGATGACCGAGCGGCGCGGGCTGGTGGCAAACTCGCCGCGCCCAACTTCCCGATCCAGCCAACGATGCACGTCGCATTCGCAGCCAAGGCTGTGAAACCCGCCAACCGGCACGATGACGCGTACCGTCACAGGCCAGGCCTGGGCATCCTTCTTTGCTTGGCGGGGCGCTCGCATGACGGAACGAATAGCGAACATTTCGGTCTGCCGGAAGCGAATTGTTACAGCTTGGCGTCTGCGGTCGCCCAGCCTCTTGGAAACAAGGTGGGGGACGCGCAGGGGGATGTTATTAGGGGTTATCAAGACTTACTACGTAAATTCAATGACTTATATGGAATGAATGGCGGAGACGAAGGGATTCGAACCCTCGAGACGGTTCCCCGTCTGCACCCTTAGCAGGGGTGTGCCTTCGACCACTCGGCCACATCTCCGCTGGCGGGTCTAGCAGGGATCGACTCTCCAGAACAAGCCGATTTTTCTCGATGTGCCTCGGGTGGGTGTGGCCTTGCGCAGTTCTGCCGGCCCGGCGGGCCGGCCTCTTTCCGCCCACCCGTCTTGCGGGCACGACTGTCGATCCCATCCCCGGGGCACGCGATGGCGCGCAGATCGACAACGGCCCCAACCGCGTGCGGATGCTGCGAACCTCGCGGGCCAGAACATCGGGCGCTATTGCGAGCCTGTGCAGCGCACTACACGCGGGAAACGTCCCCCCGCCAACCTCACTGAGTCTCGCAAGGATCGCCTTTGTCTTCTGTCGGTGTCGCGTCTCCCCGTCGGATGCCTGTCTTTTAGGCGACCTTCTGCCAGCGGATGGGCACTTACTTGCTGAGGGTCCGCGCCCGGCCGGATGCCACCCCTTTTCGCGTGTCGGGTCAGGTGCTATCACCAACGGATGCTGCACCTGCAAAACAAGGTGATCTCGCGCGGAGCACCTCACGTCTGCCTGACGGCCCGTCACGGCTTCGCGAGCCTTTCCGGATTTGCATGACAGCTATGATGTAAACGCAGTATGTCCGCCATGGAAGACATGTCCCCGAAGTGTCATCTACTCGGTTGGAATCGCCTGAAAACAAGAGCTCCCATGCCCTCCACCGCCCTCCGTGCCGATCACCTGACCCGCCGGAGCCTGATTGCCACGCTTCCCGCGGCTTTGGCGCTGCTCTCGACCACCGCCCTGCCTCGGGTGGCAAGGGCGCAGGGGGCGTCTGCACCTGCCGCGCCGCAGCAATTCTCGTTCGACCTTCTCAGCGCCGAGATGCAGGCGCTCGCGGCGGCACCCTTTGCCGTGCCTGAACGGACGCCAAGCTTTCTCGACGATCTGAAGTATGATGATTATCGCCTGATTGCGTTCCGCCCCGATCGTGCCCGCTGGCAGGAAGATGACAGCTTCTTTCGCCTGCATGCCTTCTCGATGGGCTGGCTGTTCAAGGATCCGGTGCTCTTGTTCGAGGTGACCGGCGAGCAGGCAACGCCGATGGCCGTTTCGACCGATGATTTCGAGTATCTGAACGATCTCGCAACCCGCATCCCGGCCCATGCCGAGATGCCTGGTGTTGCGGGCTTTCGCCTGCATCACCCGCTGAACAGGCCCGATGTGTGGGATGAACTGGCCGCGTTCCTTGGCGCCAGCTACTTCCGCGCGCTGGGCCGCGGCAATGCCTATGGTCTTTCGGCCCGCGGCCTTGCCGTGAATTCGGGCTTGTCGCGCGCCGAAGAGTTTCCGCGCTTCAGCCGTTTCTACATCGAACGGCCAAGCGGTTTTCGCGAAACGATCACGGTCCATGCGGCGCTTGAAAGCGAAAGCGTGACCGGCGCCTACCGCTTTGTCATCACGCCAGGCGACGAGACGGTGATGGAGGTGACGGCGCGGCTTTTCTTCCGTGCCGATGTGGAGCAGTTGGGCATCGCCCCGCTGACCTCGATGTTCCTGTTCTCGGAAAAGAACCGCGCAGACTTCGATGATTTCCGCCCGAATGTGCATGACAGTGATGGCCTGCGGGTCGTGCGCAACGATGGCGACGTGATCTGGCGGCCGCTCAACAACCCCTCACGCCTGTCCAGCAGCTATTTTGTAGAGCAGGGCGTGCGCAGCTTCGGGCTGCATCAGCGCGATCGCAACTTCGAGAACTATCAGGATCCTGCCGCGCATTACGAACGCCGGCCATCGGTCGATGTCGAACCGCTGGGCGACTGGGGCAGGGGGGTCGTGCGCCTGGTCGAGATCCCGACCGATCTTGAGGTGAATGACAACATCGTGGCTTTCTGGGTGCCAAATGGGCAGGTTCGCGCCGGTGAAACGCGGGAATTCGCCTATCGGCTGCGGTGGGGGGCGCTGGCGCATGACCCCGGCGATCCGCGCGCCTATGTTTACGAAACGCGGACAGGTCAAGGTGGCGTGTCGGGTGTCGAGAATACCGATGGAACGCGCAAGTTCGTCGTCGATTTCAAGGGCGGGCTGCTTGGGGAATTGGGCGAGGGGGCCGAGGTCGAGGCGGTCACGGCGGTGACACGGGGCACGATCGTGACGCAGACACTGTCGCCCATCGCGGGCAGCGATGTCTGGCGGCTGGTGCTTGATGTTGCGGCCGAACCGGGTGCGACGGTTGAACTTGCGGCCTATGTGGCGGGCTACGGGCGCAAGCTGACAGAGCTCTGGCTGTATCAATGGGTGGTGGCATGAAATACGGTCCGGAACGCGAATTCATGGCGCAGGCCGAGGCATTGGTGCAGCACCTGGGGATGCCGCCCGAAGCACCGCTTGCCATGCCCAAGCAGACACTCGAGCAGCCCTCGCAGGGGCCGCTGCGCGCCTTGGCCCGTCTGATCGGGCGGTCGGGTCTTCCATCCGGCCAGGCCCGCCGCAGCGGATCCTGATGCCATGGCCGCCGGCA
>JBGSQL010000195.1:0-2459 GCA_041738105.1 Rhodobacter sp.
AATGGCGCCGATCTGCGCGCCGACCTGCGCCCAGGGGCAACCGCCCGTGCCGATATCCTCGAACGGCGCCTGACCGCCCCAGTTGCCGCGTGCCGCAAGGGGATCCAGGAACACCGTCCAGCTTTCCAGGGCATGTGCCGCCCAGCGGCGGTAGACGGGGGCGTGCGAGACACGCTGGCGCGCGATCGCCTCGCTGTCCCAGGTGGCAAGGATGGCCCAGACGGCGGTGTTGGGCAGGGGGGTAAAGCCCTCGCCGGTGCCAGACCCGCACAGTTTCCAGAACCGGATGCCGGGGGTGCGGGGCAGGTCGATTCGGGCCAGCGCCATCTGGCCCAGCACCCAGGCGCGCGTGCGCACCGTGCCGAAGCGGAACAGGCTGAGGCTGGCGCAGGTCATGAGTCCGGATCCGATATGCCGCAAGTGTAAACTCTGATTGACAGCAGAGTGCCGGGAACTGCAGGCCAAGGCAACCGGGAAACGCGCGACAAATCCGCTGATTGTAAATCTAACTGGACAGTGTATCGTCAGATTATGGTGACAAGACTCGACCCCCGCCCCCTTGCCCCCGCTGCCCCTGCCGCCCTTGTGATCGGCGCGGGGTTGGGGGGGCTTTCCGCCGCAATGCGCCTTGGAGCCAAGGGCTATCGGGTGACGGTCGTCGATCGGCTGGACAGTCTGGGGGGACGCGGATCGTCGATAACCGAGAACGGGCACCGCTTTGACCTGGGCCCGACGATCGTCACCGTGCCGCAGGGATTGCGCGAGTTGTTTGCCATTTGCGGCCGCGATTTCGATGCCGAGGTCGATCTGCGCCCGCTCGATCCGTTCTACGAAATCCGCTGGCCTGACGGCAGCACCTTTACCGCGCGGCAGGATACGGACGCGATGCGGGCCGAAGTGAAGCGCCTGTCGCCTGGAGATGCCGCAGGCTACGAGAAGTTTCTTGTGGACAGCGAGCGGCGCTACTGGTTCGGCTTCGAGGATCTGGGCCGCCGATCCATGCACCGCTTTGTCGATCTGCTGAAGGTGCTGCCGACCTTTGCGATGCTGCGGGCGGATCGGTCGGTCTACGCCCATGCGGCGGCACGGGTGAAGGACGAGCGGCTGCGCATGGCGCTGTCGTTTCATCCGTTGTTCATCGGCGGCGATCCGTTTCATGTCACCTCGATGTATATCCTCGTCAGCCATCTCGAAAAGGAATTCGGTGTTCATTATGCGATGGGCGGCGTCGCGGCGATCGCGGCTGCGATGGGCCGGGTGATCGAGGATCAGGGCGGGCGGATCCTGCTGGGGGCCGAGGCGGACGAGATCCTGATCCGTGACGGCCGGGCGCAGGGGGTCAAGCTGCTCGACGGGCGGGTGCTGAGCGCGCCGATTGTCGTGTCGAACGCGGATGCGGGGCACACCTATGACCGGCTGTTGCGCAACCGGCCGCGCCGGCGCTGGACCACGGCGCGGCTCAAGCGGACGCGCTGGTCGATGAGCCTGTTCGTCTGGTACTTCGGCACCGAGGGGACGCGCGATCTGTGGCCCGGGGTGGGGCATCACACGATCCTGAACGGGCCGCGCTACAAGGGCCTGGTGCGCGATATCTTCCTGAAGGGCAAGCTGGCCGAGGACATGAGCCTGTATGTCCATCGCCCGAGCGTGACCGACCCGACGGTGGCACCTGCGGGCGGCGACACGTTCTATGCGTTGTCGCCGGTGCCGCATCTGGGGTTCGACAACCCTGTGGATTGGCAGGCCGAGGGCGAAGCCTATCGGCTGAAAGTGCAGAGGGTGCTGGAGGAACAACTGCTTCCCGGTCTGGGGCAGCATCTGTCGGCTTCCAGGGTGTTCACGCCCGAGACGTTCCGCGATCGCTACCTCAGCCCGAACGGATCCGGTTTCTCGATCGAGCCGCGCATCCTGCAATCGGCCTGGTTCCGGCCGCACAACGTCAGCGAAGAGGTGCCGGGGTTGTTCCTTGTGGGTGCGGGCACGCATCCGGGGGCCGGGTTGCCGGGGGTTATCGCGTCGTCCGAGGTCTTGGGCACGCTGGTGCCGGATGCCGCGATCGCCCCGGTGCTGCAAAGGCTGGCCGCAGAATGATCGCGGGCAGCGACCTGGCGCATTGCCGTGCCGCGATCCGCACCGGATCGCTGTCATTCCATGCGGCCTCGCGTCTGTTGCCGGCGCGGGTGCGCGATCCGGCGCTGGCGCTTTATGCCTTTTGCCGCTTGGCCGATGACGAGGTGGACGAGCGCAACGAAAAGGGCCGGGCGGTTCTGATGCTGCGCGACCGGCTGGACATGGCCTATCGCGGACACCCGCGCAACGCGCCCGAGGATCGCGCTTTTGCCGCGCTGATCGAGACGTTCGAGATGCCCCGTGCCTTGCCCGAGGCGCTGCTTGAGGGGCTGGCCTGGGACGCGACGGGGCGGCGCTATCGCACGCTGTCGGGCGTGCTGGACTACTCG
>JBGSQL010000254.1:0-4561 GCA_041738105.1 Rhodobacter sp.
CCGCGCCGCACATCGGCGCGCGCCAGCCAGCGTGGATCGGCCTCGTCATGCACCTGATGGCGGATGCCGACCAGCCATTTGCCGCCCCGCGCCGCCAGCAAGGCGTCCAGCTGCGCACCGACCTGTGTCGAGGTCAGATCGACCCAGGCCACGACCCCCGCGATGAAATCGGTCTGCTCGGCCAGGTCCAGAAACGCGAAGGATTCGTCGAGGCTTGACCAGGTTTGCACAAGGATCGTCTTTGTCACCCCCGCCAGCGGAAACAACGGGCGCAGGTCATCGGGCGAAAAGACGCGGCGGATCGGCAAGACCGGGCCGGTCATCCACGGATAGTCGCCGCGCGCGGGATCCCAGACGTGATGGTGCGCGTCGATCGCGGGGATCATGGTCAGTCCATGTGAAAGATGTTGTCCATGTAGGCCCACCATTCGCCCGGCTTGCGCGTGGGAAGGGGATCCTGACATGGGTCTGTTTCTGCCAGCCAACGCTGCGTTTCGGGATCCGCGCCGATCGCGCGCACCGAGGCTGCGAAATCCGTACCGCGAAACTCGAAGGTGCCGAACAGCAGGTTCTCGGGCTCTTTCAGGAAGATGTCGAAGTTGCGCCAGCCATTGCGGCGCATTGCCTCAAGCACGCCGGGCCAGACGTCGGCGTGCAGGCGCTTGTAGTCGGCAACCCGATCCGCCTTGAGCCCGATCACCATTCCATAACGTGTGGTCAAGAGGTGGCCCTCCGGCCCCGAACCAACCCTGCCGTGTCGCCCGACAGGGGGCCACTGGACTGGCACTTGTGCGTTATCCAGTATATTGGTATTTTAAACGTGTCAATCGAGGCGGCCCCTGATCAGGGCCGCGCCTGTTCGCCGCGACGTGGCAGCTTGCAGCGGCGCTTGGCGCAGACGAGTCAGGCCAACGGGGGGAAAGCAGACAGAATGGCGCGCCCCAGAAAGAAGAACCCGCTGACCGATGTCGAGGCAGGCGCCAATACGTCGGCCCTGCCGCCGTCCATGATCGCAAGCCTGGATCCCGCCCTGCCCAAGACAGCGCAGGTCTATGGGATCATGCGCCGCGCCATCGTCAATCTGCATCTGGCGCCGGGCAGCATCGTGAACGAAAAGCTGATCTGTGAGCAGCTTGGCATTTCCCGCACGCCGTTGCGCGAGGCGATCTTGCAGTTGCAGACAGAAAATCTGGTCTCTGTCGTGCCCAATTCCGGCACCTATGTCTCGCGGATTGATTTGCAATCGGTGTTTGACGGGCAACTGGTGCGCGATGCGCTGGAGTTGAAGGTTGTCCGACTGGCCGCCGACCGAATGACACCGCAGTTTGAACGGGCGCTGGATTTCAACATGCACCAGCAAAGGCGCATGGCGGCGGACCTCGATTATGACGGGTTTTATGAACTGGATGAGGCGTTTCACAGCATGATCTGTGAATTTGGCGCCTCGGCCCATATCTGGAAGATCATCAACGGCGCAAAGGCCCAGCTTGACCGGGTCAGACGGCTGTCCTTCCCGGTGCCCAGCCACCTGGAGGTGGTGCTGGAAGAACACATGGCGGTGGTGGACGGATTGAAACTGCGCGATCCGGACGCGGCCGTGGCAGCGATGCAGGTGCATATCGCGCGTGTTTTCACCATGATCCGCCGGCACATCGTCGAGCGGCGCGATTACTTTGCCGCCGATGCGGGCGACGTGCTGGACGGTTACGTGAACAGGCGCTGATACCGTGCCCGTCTATCCGCGCGCCGCTGTCACCAGTGGATGCCCAAGCGCGGTCATGACGCCCCGCAACTCGGCCAGCCCCTTGAGGCGCCCGATGGTGGGATAACCCGGCTGCCCCTTGCGGCCCAGATCATCCAGAATGTCCTGCCCGTGATCCGGGCGGAAAGGAATGTTCCAGTCTGCCCGCCCCTCGGTCTGCCGGCGACGTTCCTCTGTCAGGATCGCGGCGATGACGGCGACCATATCGGTCGATCCGGCCAGATGCTCGGCCTCGTGAAAGCTGTCGCGCAGTGCGGTACCTTCGCGTTGCACATTGCGCAGATGCACGAAATGCACGCGCGGACCCAGCCGTGCCATCATTGCGGGCAGGTCGTTGTCGGCCCGCGCCCCGAACGACCCCGTGCAATAGGTGACGCCATTGGCCGGCAGATCGACGGCATCGAGAACGGCACGATAGTCACCCTCGGTGGACATGATGCGCGGCAGGCCCAGCAGCGGGAACGGCGGATCGTCGGGATGGCAACACAACCGCACGCCCAGATCCTGTGCAAGGGGCGTGACCTCGGCCAGAAAGTCGATCAGGTGCCGGCGTAATTGGTCGGCTGGAATGGCGTCATACTCTGCCAGATGGGCGCGGACATCGGCCAGTGTCATCGTCTCGGCCGCGCCCGGCAGTCCAAAGGCGACATTTGCCGCAAGGGCATGGCGTGCGTCCTGATCCATCGCGGCAAAGCGCGCGGCGGCGGCCGCAACCACGGCTTCGGGAAACTCTTGCGCCGCGCCTTTGCGGCACAGAATATGGATGTCGAACGCCGCGAAATCGACAAGGTCAAACCGCATGCAGGTCGCCCCGTTTGGCAGACGCCAGGCCAGATCGGTGCGCGTCCAGTCCAGCACCGGCATGAAGTTGTAGCAGATGACCTCGATCCCCGCCCGATGCAGGTTGGTCATGCTGGCCTGCCAGCTTGCGATGTGCTCCCGCCAGCTGCCATTCTGCTTCTTGATGTCCTCTGAAACCGGAAGGCTTTCGACCACCTCCCATTGCAGGTTTGATGCCGTGCCGTCCTTCATCATGCCGATTGCGGTCTGGCGCGCGGCAATCTCTTCCGGGGTCCACACAGTTCCGGTCGGGATGTGATGAAGCGCCGAGACGACGCCTTCGACGCCCGCCTGCATCATGTCGTCGACCGAGGCCAAGTCCTTCGGGCCGAACCATCTCCAGGTCTGCCGCACCGGTCGCCCCTCTTCCTGAAGACGCAAGACATGTTGCGTCGCCGCCGAACCAGAACCAGTATATCGGAATCCATACTGCAAACGGTGGCGGCGTCAATCGCACCCTGAGGCCGCTGACTTGCCGCCGCCACCGATTGTATCATTGCTTGCCGCGGACGAAATGACCGCCACCTGCGGTCAGATTGCCGAGACGGTCTCCGCCCGAAGCACACGCCGAAGCGGCGACCGACCGGGGATGCGAGCCGACGTCAGAGCAGCTTCCATTCCTCCGGCACCCAGGCAAAGGCCCCGTCGCGCGCCGCCACATGGCCGAACCCGGGGAACGGCATGTGCGTACCCGACACGAGGAGCCTGTCGGACGCGGCCATGTCGAGCACCCTGCGTCGGGTCGCGGCCCCTTGCGCACTGTCCGTGTCAAAGACGATCCCGGCGTCCGGATGCCGGAACTGCAGGCTGGCTATGGCCGTGCTGTCGCCCCAGAACAGGGCCTGCGCATCGCCCGAACTGACACGGAACCCGCTGTGTCCGGGTGTATGCCCCGGCATCGCCACTGCGGAAAGCCCGCCGCCAAGGTCCGCATCGGCGACGAAGGGCATCACGCGATCTCCGTAGGTGGATACAACCTTCTCAGCGAGGTCGAACCAGGGGCGGATCGCTTCGGGAACGGCGGCCGCGTTGGCGGAATCCGTCCAGAACACCCGTTCGACGTCGTTCACATGCACCGTGGCGTTGGCGAACGTCGGTGCGTCGCCGGTCAGCATCCCGCCGATGTGGTCGGGATGCAGGTGGCCCAGCAGTACGCGAGTGACCTGTTCCGGTGCAATGCCAACCCCGGCCAGCATGGCGGGCAGGTTGCCAGCGGTCGGGCCCAATGATCCACCCGCGCCGGCGTCCATCAGCGTCAAGCTGTCACCATGCCGGAACAGCGTCGCGGTGATCGGCAAGGGCACGGCGGCGGCCGGGTCCAGCCCACCGTCGGCCAGTCCCTGCGAAATCCGGAGGGGATCCATCGCGGTGACCCATGCCTGTTCCAGCAGGAAGTATCCGTCGAGCAGAACGGTCACCTGGATGTCGCCCACCATTCGGACGTAGGCGATCGTCCGCGGACGGGATGCGGTCTGGGCAGTGGCATGCTGCGGCAGGACCGAGGTTGCAGCAACCGCAGTCGCAGAGGCGAAGAGGGTGCGGCGGGAAATCGTCATGACAGTCTCCTTGTGCTGGATCGGGGTTCAAGTGGTTCGTCGGGAAGATTTCGTGCGTGGGGTCGTCTCCTGTCCCTGTCAGCGATACAGACGGACGATGCCGCTCAGGTGGTCCAGACCGAGGCCGTTGGCGATGGCTTCGGCAAGAACGGATCGGACGGTGCTCACCACCGGCAAGCGTGCGTCCGCTGCCATTGCAACGTCCAGCATGTAGCCCAGGTCCTTTTCCGCCAGATCGACCGGGAACATCGGGGGGAACGCGCCGGCCAGCATCGACACTGCCGCTCCGCCCGCTGCCGAACTGAAAACCGGTGTGGATGCGAGGATCTCGACCGCACGGGCCGGATCGTGCCCGGACTTCGCCAGACAGCCCACGATCTCGGCAAGCGCCGCGACCTGCACG
>JBGSQL010000272.1:0-14051 GCA_041738105.1 Rhodobacter sp.
CCGCATAGCACCAGCGCGGCGTGGCAGCCCTCCAGGGTGTCGATCACGGCGATGTCGGCCCGCTTGCCGGGGGCGATCAAGCCGCGATCCTTCAGGCCGAACGCCTCAGCCGCCGACAGGCTGGCCGCGCGATAAACGGCCAGCGGCGGGCATCCCAGCGCAATCGCCGTCCGGATCATGTGGTCGATATGGCCATGCTCGGCGATGTCCAGTGGATTGCGGTCATCGGTGCACAGGCACAGATAGGGCGCGTGCCGCTCGGTCAGGATCGGGGCCAGCGCCTGCAGATCCTTCGAGACGGATCCTTCGCGGATCAGCACGCGCATCCCCTTGCGCAGCTTTTCCAGCGCTTCCTCTGCGGTCGTCGCCTCATGTTCGGTGCGGATGCCGGCGCTGATGTAGCCATTCAGATCGTTGCCCCGCAACAGCGGCGCATGACCGTCGATGTGCCGCCCCCGGAACGCCTCGAGCTTGGCCAGACAGCCCGCGTCCTTGAACAGCACCCCGGGAAAGTTCATGAATTCGGCCAGCCCGAGGACGCGCGGATGGTCCATCAGGGGCGCCAGATCGGCCGCGCTCAGCGTGGCGCCCGCCGTTTCCATGTGGGTTGACGGCACGCAGGACGACAGTTGCACGCGGATGTCCATGACGGTCTGCGCACTGGCCTCCAGAAAGTAGTTGATCCCCTCCAGCCCGCAGACATTCGCGATCTCGTGCGGGTCGCAGATCGCCGTTGTCACGCCGCGCGGACCGACGCAGCGATCGAATTCATCGGGCGTCACCAGCGAGGATTCGATGTGCAGATGGGTGTCGATGAACCCCGGCACCAGGATCTTTCCCGCGCAGTCAATCACCTGCCGCCCCTCATAGGCGCCGAACACACCAACGATCGTATCGCCACAGATCGCGACATCGGTTTCCACCAGATCGCCGGTGATCAGATCGAACACCCGCCCCCCCTTCAGAATCACGTCGGCAGGCACGACGCCGCGCCCTTGGTCGATCAGGTCTGCCAGCGCGGAACGTGTCATGGTCTGCCTCCATTTGGCCCAAGTGAACCGCACACCGCCGCCGCCGTCCAGCACGACTTCGCCCTTGCGCTCGCCATCCGCCAGCGTATCACCGCATCATCCCTGCCGGAGATCCCGATGCGCCCGCTGCGCGGCATATCCTTCAAGATCGCCTCAGTGCTGGTCTTCATCGTGATGGCGACGCTGATCAAGGCGACCGCGCCGCATGTGCCCGCAGGCGAGGCGGTGTTCTTCCGCTCGCTCCTTGCCATGCCGGTCATCCTGGCCTGGCTGGTCTGGCAGGGCGAGCTGGCCTCGGGCCTGCGGACCCAGGCACCGATGGGCCATGTCTGGCGCGGCGTGGTCGGCACCTGCGCGATGGGCCTGGGCTTTGCGGGCCTTGGGCTGATGCCGCTGCCGGAAGTCACCGCGATCGGCTATGCGGCGCCACTGCTGACCGTGATCTTCGCTGCGATGTTCCTGGGCGAGCAGGTGCGCGTCTTTCGGATCAGCGCGGTGGTGCTGGGCCTGGTGGGGGTGCTCATCGTGCTATCGCCACGCCTGACCACCTTGCGCAACGGCGATCTGGCCACGACCGAGTCGCTGGGCGCGCTGCTGGTGCTGGGTGGCGCGGTCTTTGCGGCGCTCGCCCAGGTGTTCGTGCGCAAGCTCGTCCTCACCGAAAGCACCTCGGCCATCGTGTTCTGGTTCTCGTTGACCGCCACGGTCCTGTCGCTGGTCACGCTGCCCTTTGGCTGGGTGATCCCCGCGCCGCGCGAGGCGGCGATGCTTGTGGCGGCCGGACTGCTCGGCGGCATAGGCCAGATCCTGCTGACCTCGGGCTATCGCTGGGCCGATGCGTCCGTCGTGGCTCCCTTCGAGTATGTCTCGATGCTGTTCGCACTCGCCTTCGGATATTTGCTGTTCGACGAACGACCGACGCTGACGATGCTGGGCGGGGCCGCGCTGGTGGTCACAGCCGGCATCGTGATCATCTGGCGTGAACGGCGTCTGGGGCTCGAACGGGCGCGGCAGCGCAAGGCGATGACGCCGCAGGGCTAGCCAGTGTGGCAGATAATCCCCGCATTCTGGTTGACCTTGGCTTGATTATTGACAGAAAAAGACGAATACCCACCTAGGCGAGGCTCGCACGAGAAACCGCCGCGCCGACCAAACCCCAGAACGGAACGCCCCTTCAGATGACACTCGCCCTGATCGCAGCGCTGCCCTTTCTTGGCGCGCTCCTTCCCGGCCTGATGATCCGAGCGGGGCGCGATGTCTGCGCCCTGGTGGCCGGGGCGTTTACGGCGATCGCCCTGCTGCTGCTGGGCCTTCAGGCCCCCGCCGTTCTGCGCGGCGAGATCATCCAGACCCGGATCGACTGGCTGCCGGGCCTTGGGCTGAACGCCAATTTCATGCTCGACGGTCTGGGTCTGCTGTTCGCGGGCCTGATCCTGGGGATCGGCCTGCTGATCATCCTCTACGCGCGGTTCTACCTCGCCACGCGCGATCCCATGGGGCAGTTCTACACCTATCTGATGCTGTTCCAGGGTGCCATGACAGGCATCGTGCTGTCCGACAACATCCTGCTTTTGCTGGTGTTCTGGGAACTTACCTCACTGTCGTCCTTTCTGCTGATCGGCTATTGGAAACACCTGCCCGAAGGGCGCCAGGGTGCGCGCATGGCACTGGCCGTCACCGGGACGGGCGGGCTGGCGATGATTGCGGGGATGCTGATCCTGGGCGACATCGCCGGCAGCTACGATCTGTCGGTGATCCTGTCGCAGAAAGACGTGATCCAGGCGTCGGACTGGTATCTTCCAGCGCTTCTGCTGATCCTGCTGGGCTGCTTCACCAAATCGGCCCAGTTCCCCTTCCACTTCTGGTTGCCGCACGCGATGGCCGCGCCCACGCCGGTTTCGGCCTATCTGCACTCGGCCACCATGGTGAAGGCCGGGATCTTCCTGATGGCGCGGCTCTGGCCGGTGCTAGCCGGGACGCCCGAGTGGTTCTACATCGTCGCCACGACAGGCCTTGTCACGATGGTGATGGGCGCGATCATTGCGCTTTACAAGGATGATCTCAAGGCCTTGCTCGCCTTCTCGACGGTCAGTCACCTGGGCCTCATCACGATGCTGCTGGGCTTCGGCACGGCCGAAGCAGCGATGGTTGCGGTGTTTCACATCCTGAACCACGCCAGCTTCAAGGCCGCGCTCTTCATGGCCGCAGGCATTATCGACCACGAGGCGCATACCCGTGATATCCGCCGCCTTGGCGGCTTGCGCCGGCTGATGCCGATCACCTTCGCCTTCTCGGCGGTGGCGGCGCTGTCGATGGCGGGCATCCCGCCGCTGAACGGGTTTCTGTCAAAGGAAATGATGCTGGACGAGGCAACCCATGCCGTCTGGTTGGGCAATCCCTGGCTCCTGCCGCTGGTCGTGACGCTGGGCGCGCTGTTTTCGGTGGCCTATTCGTTCCGCTTCCTTGGGCATGTGTTCCTCGGACCGGTGCGCGACGACTATCCGCACACGCCGCATGATCCGGGCTTTGGGCTCTGGGCCGCACCGGTGTCCCTGGCGGTTCTCGCTGTCATCGGCGGCCTGATGCCTATGACCGTGTTCGGCTGGATCGTCACCGCCGGGGCCGAGGCCGTCACCGGATCCGAGGTTGCGGTGAAGATCACGCATTGGCACGGCTTCGTGCCGGCGCTCTGGATGTCGTTTGCAGCGACGGCAGGCGGTTTTGCCTTGGTGGTGCTGCACGGCAGGCTCGACCGCGCCTGGCGCGCCGCGCCACGCCCCGAGGCCAAGGTCATTTTCGACGCGCTTGTAGGCAGGGTCACGGGCCTTGCGCGCGGCCTGACCGGCCGCCTGCACGACGGCTCGGTGACACGGGCCTTCGGCATCGGGATCGTGACCATGCTCGCCGCCGGCGTCTACGCCTTCGCCAGCGGCACACACACGCCCGGCACGCGCAATCTGATGGCGGTCGAACCGCTGGCCATCGCAGCCTGGGTGCTGCTGGCATCGGCCACCGTCACCGTGGCGCTGTTCCATCGCAACCGGCTGTTGTCGCTGGTGCTGATCGGCGTCGTCGGGCTGATGGTATCCGTTACATTCGTCTATCTGTCGGCCCCTGACCTTGCGCTGACACAAATCTCGGTCGAAGTGGCGACCGTGATCCTGATGCTGCTTGCGCTCAACTTCCTGCCCAAGCAAACCCCGGCCGAACGGCCCGGGCGCCGCCTGCGTGACGCGCTGCTTGCCGGGGCGTCCGGCCTTGGCGTGGCAAGCCTGATCTACATGCTGATGGTGCGCGACTTCGCGTTTCCAACGATCGCGGATTATCATGTGGCCAATGCCAAGACCGAGGGCGGCGGCACCAACATCGTCAACGTGATCCTGGTCGATTTCCGCGGCTATGACACCTTTGGCGAGATCACCGTGCTGGGGATCGCGGCCCTGGTGATCTTTGCGCTGACCGAGGCGATCCTAAAGGGCGGCCCGGCCAATGACCGGCTGTTGGGGTGGGTGCAGCCGCAAGCCCGCGCGGGGGATCGCCATCCGATGATGTTCGTCGTCGCCACCCGCGTGGTCCTGCCGGTGGCCTTGATGGTCGGCGTCTTCATCTTCCTGCGCGGCCACAACCTGCCCGGTGGCGGCTTCATTGCGGGGCTGATCGTGGCGATTGCGCTCTTGATGCAGTACATGGCCTCGGGCTTTGGCTGGGCGGCCGTGCGCCAGAAGATCGACTATCACGCGCTGATCGCGTCGGGCGTCCTGGTCGCGGCGGCAACCGGCATCGGCGCCTGGTTCAACGGACGCCCCTTCCTGACCTCGGATTTCGGCTATGTCACCCTGCCGCCGCTTGAGCCGTTCGAACTGGCGACAGCCGCGTTGTTCGACCTCGGTGTATTCCTGTGCGTCCTTGGTGCGGTGATGCTGGCGCTCGCCTCGATCTCGCGGCTTGCGATCCGGGCCGGCGGCACGGTCAACATCAAGCCGTTCGACATTGATCCATCGGCCCCGCCGCAGGGAAAGGTCTGAAATGGAGCTGCTTGTAGCCAGTGCGGTCGGCCTGATGACCGCGTCGGGCGTCTATCTGATCCTGCGCCGGCACACCTTTCCGGTCGTGCTGGGGCTGGCGATGCTGTCCTATGCGGTCAACCTCTTCATCTTCGCCTCAGGCCGCATCGTGACCGGCCTGCCACCGATCCTGACGAAAGAGGCGGTGGGCTACACCGATCCGCTGACCCAGGCGCTGGTGCTGACGGCCATCGTCATTTCCTTCGGGATGAGCGCGGTGATCGTGATGCTGGCCCTGGGCGCCTTCCTCGAAAGCGGCAATGACCGGATCGACATGAACGATGACCGGGGAGACGCCGGTTGAACCACTGGATCATCGTTCCCGTCGTCCTGCCCGCCATCCTGGGCGCATTGATCGTGCTTGTCATGCGGGCCGATCTGCTGCTGCAACGCGTGTTCGGCCTGGCCGGCACCGTGGCGCTTGCCGCCGTCGCCGGCGCGCTGCTGTGGTCGGCCTCGGTGAACCCGCCCGAGGTCTATTTCCTTGGCAACTGGCCCGCGCCGTTCGGCATCGTTCTGGTGCTCGACCGGCTGGCGGCCATGATGGTGGCCCTGACCGCCGTGCTGGCGGTGATCGTGCAGCTTTACGCGATCGGCACCGGGTGGGATGCGCGCGGGCGGCACTTTCATGCCCTGATGCAGTTTCAGCTGATGGGCCTGTGCGGGGCGTTCCTGACCGGCGACGTGTTCAACCTTTTCGTGTTCTTCGAGGTGCTGCTGATCGCCTCATACGGGCTGATGATCCATTCCGGGGGTAAGGACAGGCTGCGGGCCGGCGTGCAATATGTGGCCTTCAACCTGGTCGGATCGACCTTGTTCCTGTTCGCGCTGGCCACGCTCTACTCTGTCACCGGAACGCTCAACATGGCCGATCTGGTGGGCAAGGTCGCGACTCTGCCCGAGGGCGACGCGGCGCTGTTGCGGGTGGCTGCCGTGCTGCTGCTGCGGGTTTTCGCGATCAAGGGCGCGCTCGTGCCGCTGCAGTTCTGGCTGCCTGTCACCTATGCCAATGCCCCCGGTCCGGTCGCGGCGCTGTTCGCCGTGATGACCAAGGTCGGCGCCTATGCCGTGATCCGGGTCTATGCACTGATCTTCCCCCCCGGAACACCGGCAACCGGCACGCTGATCGGCGATCTGCTGCTGCCCGCGGCGCTGGCCACGCTTGTGATCGGCGCCCTTGGCGTGCTGGGCGCGCTAAGCCTTGCGCGACTGGTGGCCTTTGCGGCGATCGCCTCGATGGGCACGCTGTTCATCGCGATCTCGATGTTCACCCCTCAGGCCATGGGTGCCGCGCTCTATTACCTGCTGCACTCCACGATCGCCACCGCCGCGCTGTTTCTGATCGCCGATCTGGTGATCGAGCGGCGCGGCACGACCAATCTGCGTACCGTCCTTGCCCCGATCCGCCAGACGGGCCTGATCGCGGCGCTCTACTTCGCGGTGGCCATCGCACTGGCCGGAATGCCGCCGCTGTCGGGCTTTGTCGGCAAACTGCTGATCCTGGATGCCACGCGCGACCAGATCGGCCTGATCTGGCCGGTGATCCTGGTCACGTCGCTCTTGATGATCGTGGGCTTCGGCGCGGCTGGCAGTCACCTGTTCTGGAAACCGCATGGCCTCGACGCGGCCCCGGCACCCGCCGCCCCGCTGCCCGCTGCTGCCCTGCCGTTTGTCGCTGTCGGGGCGCTTCTAGTGCTGCTTGCCGGGTTGACGGTTTTCGCCGGGCCGGTAACCGGGTATCTTGAAGTTACAGCGGAAGACCTGTTCGACCCGGGCCCCTACATCGCAGCCGCCGCTCTTCCGGCAAAGGATTAGAGGCATGATCCGGCGCATTTTCCCGCACCCCTATCTTAGCATTGCGCTGGTCGCGATCTGGCTGCTGCTGGTGAACAAGGTCGCGCTTGGCAGCCTGGTGTTGGCCGGCATCCTTGCCACGGCAATCCCCTTTGTCACCGAGGCCTATTGGCCCAACCGACCGCGGCTGCACAACATACCGGCACTGGCCGGCTATACGCTTCTGGTGCTGTGGGACATCGTCCTTGCGAATATCGCGGTTGCCCGGATCGTGCTCTTCATGCCGAACAGCCGGATCCAGTCGCGCTGGATCACCGTGCCGCTGGATCTGCGCACGCCCGAGGCCATCACGATCCTTTCCGCCACCATCACCCTGACGCCCGGCACGATCACGGCGGACATGTCGGGATGCGGGCGGGCGTTGCTTGTCCATGCCCTGCACGCCCCGGATCCCGATGCCGTGCGTGACGAGATCAAGTCGCGCTACGAGGCCCGTCTGAAAAGGATATTCGAATGATCGGGATTGCCGTCACCTTCGCGATCGGATGCTACGGACTGGCGCTGCTGATGAACCTGTTCCTGCTGCTGCGCGGCCCCGGCATGACCGACCGCGTGCTGGCTGTCGATACGATGGTCATCAACATGATCGCGTTGGTCGTGCTGCTGGGGATCCGGTCCGGCAACGGCATCAACTTCGAGATTGCGGTGCTGTTCGCGATGACCGGCTTTGTGGGAACGGTCGCGTTCAGCCGGTTCATGCTGCGCGGCGATGTGATCGAATGAGGTGGTGATGCTGGGCGAGATTGCAACAACGCTGCTTCTGCTGATCGCCGGCACCTTCGGGATCGTCGGCAGCTTCGGCCTGCTGAAGCTGCGGGATCCGATGAAACGCCTGCACGCCCCGACCAAGGCAACCACGGTCGGCGTCGGCACGGCGCTTGTTGCCTCGGTCATCCATTTCGTGATGCAGGAAGGGGCGCTCAGCCTGCAGGAACTGCTGATCGTGATCTTCCTGTTCATCACCTCGCCGATCACGGCACAATTCCTGGCGAAGGCGCACCTGCACCGCAAGGGCAGTGCGGCAGAGCTGCCCCCGACCGGAACCGATCGCGGCTGGGCCACGTTCGAGCGTGACCCAGATCCGCTCGACGCGGCACCGGCGCGCCAGGACTGACGGCCCTGGCGCTGCGCCGGCGTTTCTGACCGTTCGGTAAAAATCCGGCGCCCCGGCAGGTGCCGCAGCTTGCTTCGCCCCCGCACGCGTGCCACCTTCGTCGCAGCCCGTCCCATGCCGGAGAGTCTGCCCGTGCAAACCGCTTCCACTTCTGTTGCGACTGCGCGCGGCCAGCTGCCGCAGGTTGCCCATTCGCGCAATCCGGGGATGCCGCTCGATCTCGATTGGGTGGCGCAGGTGCAGGCCAACACCTCGGCGATCGAGCGTCGCTGCGCCACCCTGCCGGGGCGCCGCTCGGTCAAGAAAGACTGGCAGGCGGCCTGGCTGCTCAAGGCGATCTCGCTGATCGACCTGACCACACTCGCGGGTGACGATACCGCAGGCCGCGTGCGCCGTCTCTGCGCCAAGGCGCGCCAGCCCGTGCGCGCCGAACTGCTGGCCGCGCTGGGAATGCCCGGCCTGACCACGGCGGCGGTCTGTGTCTATCACGAGATGGTGGAAACCGCCGTGCGCGCTCTTGAAGGCACGACGATCCCCGTGGCCGCCGTCTCGACCGGCTTTCCGGCCGGTCTGACCCCCTTTGGCCTGCGTCTGGCCGAAATCCGTGAAAGCGTGAAGGCGGGCGCGCAAGAGATCGACATCGTGATCTCGCGCCGCCACGTGCTGACAGGAAACTGGCAGGCACTTTACGACGAAACAGCCGAGATGCGCGCCACCTGCGGCCCCGCCCACTTGAAGACGATCCTGGCCACGGGCGAGTTGGGCACGCTGCGCAATGTTGCCCGTGCCAGCCTTGTCTGCATGATGGCCGGGGCCGATTTCATCAAGACCTCGACCGGCAAAGAGGGCGTGAACGCCACCCTGCCCGTCTCGCTGACGATGATCCGCGCGATCCGCGATTATCACGATCGCACCGGCATCAAGATCGGCTACAAACCTGCAGGCGGCATTGCCAAGGCCAAGGATGCGCTGGTCTATCTGTCGCTGATGAAAGACGAACTGGGCCATCCCTGGCTGCAACCCGATCTGTTCCGCTTCGGCGCCTCGTCGCTGCTGGGCGATATCGAGCGCCAGTTGGAACACCACCTGACCGGCCGCTACTCTGCCGCCTACCGCCACCCGATGGGATAGACCGCATGACCATCCGCGACATTTTCAATGAGATGAGCTATGGCCCCGCCCCGGAATCCCCGGCCGAGGCACAGGCCTGGCTGGCGGCGCACGCGGGGCACTTCGGGCACTGGGTCGACGGCGGCTTCACCAAACCAGGTGAGACCTTCGCCACCCGAAACCCCGGCACCGGCCAGCCGCTTGCCGACGTGACGCAAGGTACCCCGGCTGACCTTGACGCGGCCATCGCCGCCGCGCGCCGTGCCCAACCCAAATGGGCGCGGCTTTCCGGCCACCAGCGCGCGAAACACCTCTACGGGCTGGCCCGCCTGGTGCAGAAACACGCCCGCCTGCTTGCGGTGCTGGAAACGATGGACAACGGCAAGCCGATCCGCGAAAGCCGCGACATCGACGTGCCGCTTGTCGCCCGGCACTTCTACTATCACGCCGGCCTGGCGCAGCTGCTTGGCTCGGAACACCCCGGCATGGGGCCGCTCGGGGTCTGTGGCGCGGTCATCCCGTGGAACTTTCCGCTGCTCATGCTGGCGTGGAAGGTGGCCCCGGCGCTTGCCGCCGGCAACACGATCGTGCTCAAGCCGGCCGAATACACGCCCCTGACCGCGCTCCTTTTCGCCGAACTCAGCCGCGAGGCGGGTCTGCCCAAGGGCGTGCTCAACATCGTTACAGGGGATGGCTCCACCGGTGCCGCGCTGGTGAGCCATCCGGGCATCGACAAGATCGCCTTCACCGGATCCACCGCCGTGGGCCGCCGGATCCGCGAGGAAACGGCAG
The DNA here is from genome assembly GCA_041738105.1 of Rhodobacter sp. Classification (GTDB taxonomy): domain Bacteria; phylum Pseudomonadota; class Alphaproteobacteria; order Rhodobacterales; family Rhodobacteraceae; genus Aliitabrizicola. The sequence goes on from JBGSQL010000272.1 coordinate 9,966, forward strand.
GATCGGGCAAGGCGCTGACCTTGGAATTGGGAGGGAAATCCCCCTACATCGTGTTTGACGATGCAGATCTGGACAGCGCCATCGAGGGCCTGGTCGATGCGATCTGGTTCAATCAGGGTCAGGTCTGCTGCGCCGGATCGCGGCTGTTGGTGCAAGAGGGGGTGGCGGATCGCTTCCATACCCGCCTCAAGCACCGGATGGACGGGCTGCGCATCGGCGATCCGCTGGACAAGTGCATCGACGTGGGCGCGGTCGTCGATCCGATCCAGTTGGCCACGATCCGCAAGATGGTCGAGGAAAGCCCCGAGGGCGAGGTTTACCACGCCGCAACGCCCGTCCCCACCGGCTGCTTCTATCCGCCCACGCTGATCACCGGGCTGTCGGCGGCCTCGACCCTGATGCAAGAGGAAATCTTCGGCCCGGTCCTGGTCTCGATGACCTTCCGCACGCCCGATGAGGCGGTGGCCCTGGCCAACAACACCCGCTACGGCCTGGCCGCCAGCCTGTGGACCGAGAACGTCAACCTTGTGCTTGATGTGGCGCCGAAACTCCGGGCGGGCGTCGTCTGGGTCAATGCCACCAACCTGTTCGACGCCGCGGCCGGCTTTGGCGGTGTGCGCGAGTCGGGCTTTGGGCGCGAAGGCGGCTGGGAAGGGCTGATGGCCTACCTCAAGCCCGCCATCACCACGAAACCGCTGAAACCGATCGCGGCGATGTCGGCGCCGCGCACGCCCGTGGCGACGGATCTGGACCGCACCGCGAAACTCTACATCGGCGGCAAGCAGGCGCGCCCCGACGGGGGCTATTCAAAGGCCGTCTGGTCAGCCTCGGGCCAGCTTCTGGGCCATGTGGGTCTGGGCAACCGCAAGGACATCCGCAACGCGGTCGAGGCGGCCCACGCGGCAAAGGGCTGGGCGCGCACCACCGGCCATGCCCGCGCGCAGATCCTTTACTACATCGCCGAAAACCTGTCGGCCCGCGCCACCGAATTCGCCGACCGCCTGCGCGCACTGACCGGACGGCCCGGCGCGCCCGAGGTCGAGGCCTCCCTCTCCCGGCTGTTCACCTATGCCGCCTGGGCCGACAAATACGACGGCCAGGCCAAATCCGTGCCGATCCGGGGCGTCGCGCTTGCCATGAACGAACCCTGCGGCGTGATCGGCGCGCTTTGCCCCGATGACGTGCCACTGCTCGGTCTGATCAGCGTCATGGCCCCGGCGATCGCGATGGGCAATACTTGCGTTCTTGTCCCGTCCGAGCCGTTCCCGCTGGCCGCGACCGACGTCTACCAGGTACTCGACACGTCGGACCTGCCCGGCGGTGTCGTCAACATCGTCACCGGCGCCCATGCCGAACTGGCCAGGACGCTGGCCGGCCACATGGATGTGGATGCGGTCTGGTCCTTCTCGTCAACCGATCTTGCCGCGATGATCGAGCGTGAGTCGGCCGCCAACGTAAAACGCACCTGGGTCAACCGGGCCCGCACCCGCGATTGGCTTGGCCCTCAGGGCGAAGGGCGCGACTTCCTGCGCCACGCCACCGAAATCAAGACGATCTGGATCCCCTACGGCGAGTGACAGCGGCCACCGCCAAAGCCGCCTTCAGGCACGCCCCGCCGTGCCCGAAAGGCTCAGTGGATCAATTCCCATGACCCGCAATGCGCCGGCCCACTTGCCGCCGTCATCGGCCGAAAACACCAGATCGGCCGGCGCCTCGACCGTCAGCCAGTCGTTGCGCCCGATCTCTGCCTCCAGTTGCCCCGGCCCCCAGCCCGAATAGCCCAGCGCCAGCAGCGCCGCATGGGGGCCCGCGCCGCGCGCCAGCGCCGACAGAACATCCACCGTGGCCGTCATCGCGAACCCGCCCGGCACATCCATCGTGGCACGGGCGGCATGGTAGTCGGCCGAATGCAGCACGAACCCGCGCGCCCGTTCCACCGGCCCGCCGAAATGCACGCGAATGTCGCGACCCTCGGGCGCACGGGGTATCTCCAGCTGGTCCAGCAGATGCGCAAAGGTCAGGTCGGGGGATGGCTTGTTGATGATCAATCCCATCGCCCCGTCGGCCGAATGGGCACAGATCAGAATCACGCTGCGGTTGAAACGCGGGTCGCCCATCCCGGGCATTGCGATCAGCAGCTTGCCGGCAAGATCCATCTGCGTCCCTCCACCTCCCCCCGAAAATGGGGCAACCCGGCCACCGGCTCAAGAGGCCGCAACGCCACACTCACCGATCCGTCTCCCGAATGTGATTTTCCTATCCCGCCGCCAGCGCCAATATGCGGGTCATGATCCGAATCCTGCTCCTTTCCGCCGCGCTGGCACTCGCCCTTCCCGTCCCGGCCACGGTCGCGCAGACGCAACAGTCCGACGTTGTGTCGGCAACCATCCTTCCGGGATGGCGCACCGAGCGTGGCACCTACATGGCCGCCATCAGGTTCACCCTTGCGCCCGACTGGAAAACCTACTGGCGCAGTCCGGGCGATGCCGGCATACCGCCCCTGTTCAACTGGTCAGGCTCTACCAATCTCGCGGCGGTGCAGGTCCACTGGCCGCGCCCGCATGTGTTCACCGTGAACGGCATGCAATCCATCGGCTACAAGCACGAACTCGTGCTGCCGATCGAGCTGACGCCCGCGGATCGCGCCCGCCCGATCGAGCTGCGCGCGACAATCGACCTTGGCGTTTGCCTTGATATCTGCGTGCCCGCGACGGTCGCGCTTGCCACCCATATCGAAGGCGCAGGACAGGCCCACCCCGATATCCGTACCGCCCTCGCCAATCGCCCGTCCACCGCGTCCGAAGCGGGCCTTGCGGGTATCGGCTGTGCGGTCGATCCCATCGCCGACGGGCTGCGGCTGACCGCAACCCTGTCGCTTCCCGACACCGGTGGCGCCGAAACGGTGGTGTTCGAGCCCACGGCAGGGGCGATCTGGGTGTCCGAGGCAACGGTCACGCGCGCCGGCGGCCTGCTGACCGCCAGCGCCGATCTGGTTGCCGACTCCGGAGGGCCCTTCGCCCTTGATCGAAGCAATATTGTCGTGACCGTACTCGGTCGCGATCGGGCAGTCGAAATCAACGGCTGCCCCGCGCCCTGATCACTTGCGCCTCCTATGCTCTTCGAGCCGGGGCATGATCTCGACAAAATTGCAGGGCGTATGACGATAGTCGAGCTGCCAGCGCAGAATCTCATCCCAGGCATCGCGACAGGCCGACGGACTGCCCGGCAGGGCGAACAGATAGGTGCCCTGCGCAACACCGCCACAGGCCCGCGACTGCACAGCCGAGGTGCCGATCTTCTGCATCGAGACCATCGTAAACACCGTTCCAAAGGCCTCGATCTCTTTCTCGTAAACCTGCCGATGCGCCTCAACTGTTACATCGCGCCCGGTCAGGCCGGTGCCGCCCGTCGTCAGGATCACATCGATCGCCGGATCGGCACACCAGCGCTGCAGATGCGCGACGATCGCGCCGCACTCGTCCCGCTCGATCGCACGTGCGGCCAGCACATGCCCCGCATCGCTCAACCGCTCGACCAGCGCATCGCCCGATCTGTCGTCTGCCGCCGTGCGCGTATCCGATACGGTCAGCACGGCGATGCGCACCGGCACGAACTCGCGGCTTTCATCAATCCGGTTCATGGTGTCTCCCTCAATTTCGCTTGCAAGGCCAGCAGGTCGGCCCAGGCCTCGCGCTTGGCCGCCGGGGTGCGCAGCAGATAGGCCGGGTGCACCATCGGCAGAACCGGGCGCCCCAGCGCCTGCATCCACTGGCCCCGCAGCCGGGTGATCCCCTTCTGGCCCAGCAACGCGGCAAGCGGCGTGTTGCCCATCACCACCACCACCTCGGGCGCGGCAAGGGCGATGTGACGCTCCACGAAGGGCAGCATCATCGCCACTTCCTCGGGCGTGGGATCGCGGTTCTGCGGCGGCCGCCAGGGCATGACATTGGTGATGTAAAGCGCCGTCGCCGGATCGTCGCTGGTTCGCGCCAGCCCGATCGCCGCAAACATCCGGTCCAGCAACTGGCCCGCCCGGCCCACGAAAGGCCGCCCGGCCTGATCCTCCTCGCGCCCCGGCGCCTCGCC
>JBGSQL010000279.1:0-11281 GCA_041738105.1 Rhodobacter sp.
CTGCACCTGACCACCGCAATCGCCCGACCCGCTGCACGCGATGAGGGTTCCGCGCGCCGGACGATTGCTCAACCCGCGCCAATCGGCGTAAATGACCACAGGGCTCCGGTCGTGGCTGGATGAAAGATCAGTGGCAGGTCAGAAAGAACACGACGCACCGGCTCGATGGCCAGTGCCGGCAATCGGTCTACGGCAGGCTGGCGGGTTACGAGGATGTCAACGATGCCGGCCGGCTGGCCTACGACCCGGTGCCAGATCGTTGGTGGCCGCACTGTTGATGCCGAGGCGGCTTCAGCCACGCAGATGGGCCGCTTCGAGACCGAGACGCTGCCAATGCCCGAGAACCGGGCAGCGCTGGCCGATCCGAACGACCAGTGGATCGACAGGTTTTATGATCGCCGCGGACTGAAACACATCGTTCAGGACATGGACAGCTCGGTCAGCCCCACCCATGGCGAGCAGGAGGTCACCACCTGGAACGGGCATTTCGACGGCAACTGCTACCATCGACTGTTTCTGTTCAACCAGTTCGAGATGCTGGAACGCTGCGCCCTGCGGCACGGCAACGTGCGTAGCGCCGACGGTTGGCAGCATGTGCTCGACCCGGTGATTGCCCGCTACGCTGGCCGCAAGCTTGGTGGCGGCTTCTTCCGCGCCGACGCCGCATATGCCAGCCCTGCGATCTATGCGCGGCTGAAAGAAGCGGGCTATTTCTATGCCATCCGACTGCCCGACAATGCCGTCCTGCGCGAGAGCATCACACACTGGCTGACCCGGCCCGTGGGCCGCATCGCCGCCTCCGCCGCTGCCGTGCCAGGGGTGAATCATGTTCTCGAAACCGCGTCGAGCCCGGAGTTTTTCAGCAGCCTGCCAAACGCTGTATACAGTCCGCGCTTGAATGGGAAAGGATTTGAATGTTGAAGAAATCAGAGAGACCGAATGCGAACTTTACCATTGTTTCCAGTTTTACGCCAATTGGAGCGGCAACCGCCAGTGCTGCAACAGTGACACCGTCCTTAACTGGCACAGTTACACGCGTTTCAGCAGATGGTGTCGCTATTCCGGGTGCCGTCGGAATAGGGAGTTTGGTTCAAGGCTCTGTCTCCTATGAATCCGATCAAGCAATCACTTCCGACCGTATCGACAATCCAGAATCCAATCCAAGTGCGAGCTACGGCGGATGCGTACCTTCATTTGCTGCATTTCGTAACGATTCCAGTCGCAACGCAATGACAGAGACAGTCCGCATCTCCGGAGCGGCATCGCACTCAGGCCCGGAGATCAGATGACGGCGAGCGCACTGCGACCTGGTTTCCTGGCTGCGCTAAGTAAACGTGCGGCAGGCGCGCGGTTGGGACAAGCTAGCTTGGAAGAACCAGCGAAACTCGTCGCGACGTCGATCAAGCAGACGGTGCGGTGTGCCCGATGTCCGTCCTGCCGGCACTGTCGGGCCTTTGCTGCCAGAGCTACACCAGAGCCGAAATCAATGCATGATTTCCGCGAACTGAGAAACTGATCATTGTTTCGGTGAAGCACGCCCTGATCTTCGCGGCTGGTGATTCGCGCTTGAGTCTGGATGCACCGCGAGAATGGGTCATTCGCCAGAGGCTGCTGCGGGACTGGTTCGTCGCTGAGCCCCTTGGAAGGCCGTTTTTACCTGCCCGGCGTCACCTGGAAACAGCTAAAGGTTGTGCACACAGTAAAAATACCGTCATAGATTGAATTCGCCACAGTTCTGCCACAATCCTGTCAGTGCAAAAACATCTTTGTCGTAGTCGGCGTCTGTGGTATCACAAACTTGTGTGCTGAGTGTGGGGCGCATAATTTAATGACAATAATTCGAGCAGGCTCCGTCTTTCTAGCATACCGTTTGAACCGTTAATTGGAGTGGCGGCAATGAGCAACTATATAACCGATGACACCTGTGAAGACGTCACGATCTGCGATCCGAATCCGATCGTTCAGGACTGCTTGCCGGGTGGCGAAGACCTAGTCTGTCTTTACACGATCGATCTTAGCATTCCGTGGTGGGAGAAGAAGTACTACCAGAACGCCGACATGATCGGGTACAACGACTGGTGGGCGGAGGCCAGCTACAACGGCTGGGACGGTCCGATCTACCAGGACCTCGGGTTTGAACTCGACAAGGTCGTGAAGACCGGCAGCAACGGCATCCAGCAGGAAGTCTGGCTGGCTCGGGCAAACGGCTACGAGTACAATGATTACTTGAGCGGCGAAGGCCTTCTCCGTTGGATTCGCGATGCATCGGCGAACGGCACTGCTATCGCCCAGATCAACCCGTCGGTCTACCTCGGCGACCTCATCCACTTTGAACTGGATGGCGGCGCCGGCAATGACTACGTGGCCGGTGCGAACAACGCCGACGTTCTGGCGGGCGGCGACGGCAACGACGAGGTCTACGGCTTTGGCGGCGACGACAACATCACCGGCGGCAATGGCAATGACGCCCTTTACGGCGACGATGGCAACGACCTGATCGACGGCGGCAATGGCAACGACTACGCCTCCGGCGGCAACGGCAACGACGGCATCACCGGCGGCGATGGCAATGACATCCTCTACGGCGACGCCGGCGACGACAACCTCGACGGCGGCGCTGACGACGACCAGCTCTGGGGCGGCGACGGCAACGACTGGAGCGCTGGCGGCGACGGTAACGACATCTTCTATTCCGGCAACGGCGACGACTGCGCCGATGGCGGCGCCGGCAACGACACCATGTACATGGGTTCGGGCGACGACCGCGCGCTTGGCGGTTCGGGCAACGACTACATGTATGGTGAAGACGGCGACGACAGGCTCGACGGCCAGGACGGTGACGACGTGGTCGATGGCGGCGCCGGCAACGATCTGGTTGATGGCGGCGCCGGCGACGACGTTGTCTACGGTGGCTACGGCGATGATATCGTCCGCGGCGGTCTCGGTGACGACACGGTCTATGGTGGTGCCGGCTGCGATATCTTCGCGTTCTGTGATGTGTCGTTCGGGTGCAAAGACGTCATCGGGGACTTCTCGGCGGGTTTCGATCCCGACCAGATCGATCTGTCGAACCTCGAGATCGACTCCATCCGTGTTGAGCAGACGGGCTTCGAAAACATGGTGCGGTTCGACCTCATCGTGGGGGGCGAAGCGGTTCAGCAGATCCTCGTCGTCGCCGGCAACGATAAGGCAAACCTGCAGAGCGTGTTCGACAAGGATACCGCGTACGCGGGCGACGACGGCGCGCTCGTCAAGATCGGCGGCGGTGTGCTGGTCGATCTGCCAACGACCTCGGTCATGGTCGCAGACGGCGGGATGTTCTTCTGATCAAGCCAATCGGTTGCCGGGAGCGTACGCTCCCGGCAACCAACTGCAGCAGTTAGATAACGGTTTTCACCTTCGCGAAGGTTCACCGCCCCTCCGCCAACCGGCCAGGGAGAGAGCTGCTTCCTGAAGGTTGGGAAGCCCGTTCCTTGCTGGAAAGCAACAAGAGCCGGCGGAATGATTGGGTCTTCTGCACGGTGCCAAGAGAGTAGGCATAGCGACTATGGCAATCCTCAACTTCACCCCGATCCCGTCCTTGCCCGGCCTCGACATGGTCGCGACAGGTCCGGTCCTCCCAGTGCTTTTTAACGACTACGAAAGAGCGGAGCTTAATGCCACGCGCATCGAGCTCAGCAACGACGCCTTGAACCAGACGGTGTTCACCGGCACAGGGTTCACCTTCACGACTGTGAATCAGAAGCTCGTCATAACGGGCGGAGAAGTCACTGATATCGTCATCAAGAGCGGCGGAACGAACGTGCTCTCGATTTCGAACGCCTCGCTCGATGCCAGTGAGCTTGGCGACCTGCTGTCAGGTGGGCCTTCCAGCAAGTTCTGGGACTTTTTCCTTCAGGGCAACGACACCATCAACGGCAACACAGGGAACGACGTGCTCACGGGTTTTGCCGGGAACGACACCCTGAACGGCATGAACGGCAACGATACCCTGAACGGCGGGAACGGGAACGACATCCTGAACGGCGGCACGGGAGACGACTATTTGCGCGGTGGCGCAGGGATCGACCAGGCTACGGGAGGCGCCGGCGCAGACGATTTCGTCTTCTTCGCAGGCGACGGAACGCTAGTGATCAAGGACTTCGAACCCGGTGTGGATGACCTTGTTCTTGGCGGACTCGGAGCGGGCTTCACTATTCAGGCCCTCATTCCCTTTGTGTCTCAGGTCGGCGACGACGTGGTCATCACGGACGGCGTGCAGGAGGTGCGGTTCGAAGATACGCAACTGTCCTCGCTGAGCGTGGGGGACGTGGTCTTCGTTTAGCCTCGGCGGCGCGTTACGGGTCATGTAGATATTGTCGGCAGTTCCGTCTTCGGAACTGCCACCACAATGCGATCGACCGTCATCGCCTGTCTACAAAGGTCAGGAGCCCTGCTTTCAGAGCAGACGCTTTATCCTTCCACTTGGGTATGGTTTCGAGATGGCGTCAGGACCGACGATGACGGAGTCATCCGGCACATCGTCCTTGACCAGGGCCGCGTTCATGATCGCACTGCGTTCTCCGATCCGGCGTCCGTTCGTCACGCCGACCTTGCCGGCCAGATAGCATTCCTCTCCGATGATGGTGTTCCCCGCGATCCCGACTTGGGCAGAAAGAAATGTGTGCGCGCCGATCACGCAATGATGGCCGACATGCGTATCGCACCAGATCACCACGTTGTCACAGATCCTCGTGCGGGGAAGAACGGTGACACCATGCAGTATCACGCAGTGGTCACCAATATCGTCAGTCATCACCATGCTTCCAGGATGGACGTAGCTGGCGAATTCGTAGCCCCATGCCTTTCCCTCGATGTATCGATCCCGCCGATAGGTGTTCAATCGCGCATAGGTCGGCGGGCCGATCAGCTTGACCGTTCCGGGCGGGTAGCGCGCGGTGAGATCCTCCCAGGCCGTTACCGGCCGCCCGAGGAACTCCTGCTCGGTCAGGAACGCCCGATCCACGACGAAGCCGACAAGATTGAGGCCGCTCATGTGGTCAAGATAGTATGCAAGCACCTCGGCAGCGCTGCCCACACTGATCATCACAACGTCCTTGAGGTGCTGCGCGGTCACGAATCTCTGCCTGGAGTAGGCACCGTCAGAATGCAGCGGCGGCGTTCATGGCCTAGGCTTCGGTCTCCGGATCTCCGGACGAGAGCGACTTGCAGTTCGCGCGCATTCCCGATCGACACGACGAGCACGGAAAGCGATTGCCTCGGCAGAGTCGCACAATGCCCGATCACGGCAGAGCCTCGGTGGTGCGGCCACATGTTGCGTCCTTTTTCTCCATCGACAGGATCACACATGAAAAGACGGGGAGCAAACATCAAATTGAATCAGACCGGGTCATCATTTCGTCCTTCGTTTCACGGTCCAATTCATGGCAGGATGAAGACGGAAGTCTTCCGACCAGGGGCATACATGCTGATCTGTGGGCAGATGAAAGGGCGCGCGGAGAGGGTGCAGTTGAATACTCGCAGCGAGCAGCCAGCAAGACGTTTCGCGCTCAACCTCCGACCTGATGCGCGCCGCGGGACAAGGATTACGTTCCCGGCGGCATCGATGGAGGCCCGGATCGTTCTCCCGACGTCCGCGAGGTCCCGCAGTGCCGTCGGCTAACATGTCATTGAATCTTGATCTGTCGATGCTGGCCATCTCGATAGCGGCATTGCTGCTTTCCCTCCACGCGTCTCGCAGCGCGCGGTTGGCTCGCTTGTCAGCCTTGCGAACAGAGGTGCGCTTGGAACTCGACAGCGCGGTGGTCGACGCGAGCTGGTTGATCGACAAGGCGGTCAAACTGACGGAAGACACCATGAAGGCCGCCTACGAACTCCGAACGGCAGACGGCGGCGGCTTCAGGCCGAACGAACAGGAAGCCTTCGATCTGAGGGAGGATGCGAGCCTGCCCCTTGCTGAACTGCGACAGATCACCCCCCAGATGACCGGAAAGTCACGGAAACAGCTGGAGGCGACACGCAAGGAAGTAGCGCGCATCCGGCGCACGATCGACGAGATAGGTACCAGGATTGACGTGAAGAATGCCGCTCTTGATCGAGTTCTCGACAGAACGCCGGCGAAGGGAGAAACCCCAGATCGGAAGCCCGTGTTGGCCTTCAGGCCGGCGGCGAGGCCACGCGGAAGCACTCCCTGACCCCAGTGTCACTTAGAGCATGATAGGCTCTGATTGAATCTTGGGGATTCCCAGGGCGTTCGATTTCTGATTCACCATGATGACTGGAGGGGAGGTCCAGCATGGATGGTGAGACCTTATTCTGATGACCTTCGGTAGCGCGTGGTTGCGTTCGTGTTGTCTGGTCAGACGGTACGGCAGGCGGCGGCGGTGTTCGGGGTCGGCGTTTCTTCGGCGGTGAAATGGTCGCAACGTCATCGGGCGACCGGGTCGGCTTCGGCCTGGCCGATGGGAGGCAGGCGACGCGACGCGATGGCCGTCGGCCGGGCTTGCGCGCTGGAGCGTCTTGCTGGGCATCCCTCTCTGAGCCTGCGCGCCTTGCAGGGCGAGCTGGCGGAACGTGGTGTCAAGGTCAGCTACGGTGCCTTGTGGTCCTTCGTGCATTCCGAGGGGCTCAGCTTCAAAAAAAGCGTTCTGGCCAGCGAGACGGAGCGCCCGCAGATCGCGGCGAGGCGGGCGCGCTGGCGGCGACATCAGCGGCGGATTGACCCACGCAGGCTTGTCTTCATCGACGAGACATGGGTGAAAACCAACATGGCACCCTTGCGGGGCTGGGGGCCGCGCGGCACACGTCTGCCCGGTCGTGCGCCCCATAGCCACTGGCGGACGCTGACCTTCATCGCGGCCCTGCGCACTGATCGGATTGAAGCGCCCTGCGTCTTCAACGGCCCGATCAATGGCGAAAGCTTCACCGCCTATGTCGAGCAGCTTCTGGTCCCGACGCTCGCAACCGGCGACGTGGTCATTCTCGACAATCTGGGCAGCCACAAGGGCAAGGCTGCCCGTGACGCGATCCGCAAGGCCGGGGCACACATGATCTTTCTGCCTCCCTACAGCCCCGACCTGAACCCAATCGAACAAGTATTCGCCAAGCTGAAGCACTTCCTCCGCGAGGCAGCAGAACGCACCCACGATGCCGTAATGGACAGAATCGCCACAATCCTCGACGCCAATACCCCCAGCGAATGCGCAAACTACCTCTCAAACTCAGGATACGCTTCAATCTGATCCGATCACGCTCTAGCAGGCTGCAGAAGACGTCGGGCTGGAAGGACGCTGTTCCTGCCGTCACGGTTTGAAGGCGGGTCGCCCTGGGCTACGGACCCCGGGCCAGGGTTGTTCTGCGCGTCAGGCCGCCACGAGTTTCGGCAGCCTCGCGAGGTTGCAGACCGCCATGCGCCAGTTTCCGGCAGTGTGGTGCGGTTGTTCTATCACACCGCCGGGGGGGTGATCGAGACCGGTCGCCCGATTGCCGAGATCCTGCCGACAGAGGCGCCGCTGATCATCGAGGCGCTGGTGCCGCGCGGTGATATCGACAGCGTCAAGGTGGGACAGGAGGCGACGGTGCGGCTGGTGGCCCTGAACCAGCGCACGACGCCGGTGCTGTATCAGGGTCGACTATGTGTCGGCCGATGCGGTGGCGGACGCGGCCAACGCCACCTCGCGCGAGGTCTATGTCGCGCGCATCACGCTGAGTCCGTCGGAACTGGAGCGGATCCGCGGGTTTTCACCCACGCCGGGGATGCCGGCCGAGATCATGATCGAGACGGCCGAGCGGACCTTTGCGCAATACCTGGCCAAGCCGATCGTGGACAGCATGTCGCGGGCGTTCCGCGAACAGTAGGGCCTAGCCGGCGTCCGCGACCACGAGTCTGGTGTCCTGCGCGCGCAGTTCCGACAGGATCGCCGGTGGCGGGGCGGCATTCGTCACGATCTCGTCGATCCCGGCAAAGCCGCAGACCTGAACAAGCCCGTGGCGGGTGAACTTTGTGGCGTCGCTCAGCACGATCCGACGATCGCCGCGCGCCAGCAGGGTGCGGGCAAAGTCGGCTTCGTCCGGGTCGAAGTCGAGGATGCCGCCCTGGTCGATCGCGCCGGCCGAGATCACCGCATGGGTCGCGCGGAATTGTTTGACGAAGGCGGTCGCCGAGGCGCCAAGCAGGGCGCCGCTATCGCCGCGCACCTCGCCGCCGGCGAGAAAGACGCGGTTCTCGCCGCGCCCGGCCAGGATGCGGGCGGCCTCGGACGAATTGGTTATGACGGTCAGGCGCAGATGCCCGATCAGGGCGCGCGCCAGGTAGCTGGTGGTGGTGCCGGTATCCATCAGGATCGACTCGCCATTGCGGATGGTGGAGGCAAGATGGCGGGCGATGACCTGCTTGGCCTCGGAATTCTCGCGCATCCGGCGCTGGAAGGGGGCCTCGGATGAGGCTGTTGGGATCGCCACGGCACCGTGCATCCGGATCGCCGCGCCGCGTGCCGCCAGCGGACGCAGATCGCGCCGCACCGTTTCGGACGACACGCCGAGCCGATTGGCCAGGGCCGCAATGGTCACGGTGCCTTCGGTTTCGAGGATCCTCAGGATCTGGGCGTGACGTTTGAGAACCATGCGGATCGGCGTCCTGTGAAAAAGCCTGACGATCAGGCATTCGGTCATCTTCGGGCAGGAAAAGCACAAAATCCCACACTCTGCAATTGACAGCGCGCGCTGTCGCACCGTTACTTTCAGACAGGGATGCGCGTGCGCCATGGCCTGGCGTCGAGGGATCCCGGCAATGGTCGCAACAGGGGGACGCAAGATGACCAGGCTACGTTTCGCATCCGGACTACACCACCGTCTTGGGGCATCGGTGCTTGCCCTGTCATTGGGCGCTTTCGGGGCTGTGGCGCAAGAGTCGTCAGACCCGATCAAGCTGACCCTGCACGACTGGACGGGGCAACTGATTACCACGCAACTGATGGGCGAAGTCCTGAAGAAGGCGGGGTACACCGTCGAATATGTGCAGGCGGATTACCTGGCGCAGTTCGCGGGGCTTGAGACCGGCGATCTGCACGTTGCGATGGAGATGTGGGAAACGACGGGGCGCGAGGCGATGGACGCGGCCACCGCGACCGGCAAGGTCGAGGTGTTCGGGCCGACCGGGATGCAGGCGAAGGAAGAATGGTGGTATCCCGCCTACATGGCCGAGAAATGTCCGGGGCTGCCGAATTGGGAAGCGTTGAAGGATCCGGCCTGCGCCGAGGCGTTCTCGACCGCCGAAACGGCCCCCAAGGGCCGCTATCTGGGCGGGCCGGTGACCTGGGGCGGGTTCGACGAGGAGCGGATCGAGGCGCTGGATCTGCCGTTCGAGGTGATCCATGCCGGCACCGACGCGGCGCTGTTCGCGGAACTGGAAAGCGCCGTCCAGCGCCAGGCGCCGGTCCTGCTGTGGGTCTATGCGCCGCATTGGGCCCCCGCGAAGTACGAGGGCGAGTGGATCGCGTTCCCGGAATATGCACCCGAGTGCTACACCGACCCGGCCTGGGGGCTGAACCCGGACGCAACGCATGACTGTGGCAAGCCCTTTGGCGAGATCTGGAAGGTTGGCTGGGCCGGCGTGAAGGACAAGTGGCCCGGCGCCCATGCGGCGATCACCGCCTTTACGATCGACAACGCCGAAATGGGCGCGATGATCACCGAGGTGGATCTGAACGGCAAATCGGTGGACGCGGTCGTGGCCGACTGGATCGGTGCGAACGAGGCGCGCTGGAAGCCGTGGATCGGCCAGTAGGCCCTGCGGCCGGGGCTGCCCGCAGGGGATGCCCCGGCCAGAAGAACCCGAAGGTCCATAATGCCCGAGCCGAAACTTGCCTGCCGCAATGTCTGGAAGTTGTTTGGCCCGCGGGGCGCCGAAACGCTGCGCGCGCTGGGGCCTGATCCATCGCCCGAGCAGCTTGCCGTCGCCGGTCTGGTGACGGCGGTCCGGGGCGTGGATCTGGCGGTGCGCGAGGGCGAGATCTTTGTCATCATGGGGCTGTCGGGATCCGGCAAATCGACGCTGGTGCGCTGTCTGTCCCGGCTGATCGAGCCAACCGCAGGCGAGATCCTGTTTGACGGGCGCAATCTGCTGGCGGCCTCGGACGCCGAGATGATCGACATTCGACGCCACAAGATCGGGATGGTGTTTCAAAGCTTTGCCCTGCTGCCGCACATGACCGTGTTGCAGAACGTGGCCTTTCCGCTGGTTGTCCAGGGCGCGTCGGCCCGCGAGAGGGACGAGCGTGCCCGGCGGATGATTGCGCTGGTCGGGCTGGAGGGGCGCGAGGGGGCCTATCCGCGCCAGTTGTCCGGCGGGCAACAGCAGCGCGTCGGGATCGCGCGTTCGTTGGCCACCGATCCAGAGTTGTGGTTTCTGGACGAGCCGTTCTCGGCGCTCGATCCGCTGATCCGGCGCGAGATGCAGGACGAGTTCATCCGGCTGCAAGGGGTGCTGAAGAAGACGATCGTGTTCATCACGCACGACTTCGATGAGGCGATCCGGCTGGCGGACCGAATCGCGGTGATGAAGGACGGGGCCATCGTGCAGGCGGGAACACCGGAAGACATCGTGCTGAACCCGGCCACCGACTATATCCGCGAGTTCACCCGCGCGGTGTCGCGGGCCAAGGTCGTGCGGGTGGGGCGGGCCATGGAGCCGGCGACGGACCTGCTGCCGGACGGGGCGATCGGCGTTCAAGCGACGGTGGCCGAAGCGGCTGTGCTGTTTCAGGACGGGGTCGAGGCGGTGCGGGTGGTGGGCGCGGCCGGCGAGACGGTGGGGCAGTTGCGCCGCAAGGCCGTCGTAGATCTGATGCTGGGCGGGTGAGGCATGGTCGATCTGTCGCGCCATGATACCTCGGCCCTGACGTTGCCCGCCCGCAGGGCCTGGGCCGGCTGGGCGGCGGTGCTGGGGGGGATGTGCGGCCTGTTGATCTGGGGGCGTGGCCTGGCCCCCTGGGCGTTCGACTATCCCAAGGCGCTGATCGTGCCGCTGCGCCGCTGGATCAGCGAGGCGATGAAGTGGCTGTTGAACGAGGCGGCACTGGGGCCGGTGGCCTTTACCGACGTGACGCGGTTCCTCGCGGCGGTGGTGGAGTTGCCGTATCGGCTGGCGCTGGGATTGCTTGCGCACGGCCTGACGATCGGCGCGATCAGCCTGCCGCCGGTCGGCTGGCTGGGCCTGACGCTGCTGATGGCGCTGGTTGGCCATCGGGCCGGCGGTGCGCGGCTGGCCGGGCTGATGCTGGTG
>JBGSQL010000281.1:0-29765 GCA_041738105.1 Rhodobacter sp.
CTGCACCTGACCACCGCAATCGCCCGACCCGCTGCACGCGATGAGGGTTCCGCGCGCCGGACGATTGCTCAACCCGCGCCAATCGGCGTAAATGACCACAGGGCTCCGGTCGTGGCTGGATGAAAGATCAGTGGCAGGTCACGTGCGGAAGGCTTCTATGCCCGTGACCGAGGTAAACTCTCTCTCGATGTACGCCCGTCTCCTTTGACCGGTGGCCACTTCATTCACAATCTCAGCGTTCCGCAAAAGATTTGAGTTCGTAAGCCTTTGTGCATCTTGAATTGAAGAAACGATCCATGACGCTTGCGATAGACGTCAAACAATGAGCCATCTGGTCGATGAAATTTCTCAGGTGACTACAACTGATGAAAATACTTTAGAATGTTTCCAAGCGTATCAGGTGCAACCGCCAAAGCCACTCACTTGCGCGCGACAATATAGGGGTTTTGCGATCTGGTCCCGAAGATGCGCTGATCCACGATTTCGAAACCTGCATCCACAATCGCCAGACGAAACTGCGCAACGCTCAGCGATCTGGCAGGAGGGAACAGACCGAGGGGCCGCAGGATGCCAAACAGAAGCCGCAGTTTGACCGGCAGATCGGCAAAGCACCATGTCTTGGCGATCAGCAGGCCGCCGGGGTGCAGTTGGGCGTGCATCTGGCCCAGAAGGCCCGGCAGATCGTCCACCAGATGCAGCACGTTGAAGGCGCAGATCGCGTCAAACGGCCCGCCATCAAGCGCAGTTTCGGCATTAGAGGTCTTGAATTGAAGGTTGTCTGGTGCGGGTTTCGCCTTGGCGATGCGTATCATCTCAATGGAAAAATCGGTGGCGGTGAACTGTGATACATAGGGCGCAAGGCGGATGGCTGTTCCCCCTGTGCCGCAGCCGATTTCCAGAACGCGGTCTGTGCTGCGCAATCGCGCTGCGACATCGGAAATCAGCGCGTCATAGGCTGCGACATCCTTGATCGGGCGTGCGGCATAGCGGTCGGCGAACCTGTTCCAGAACCTTGCCCCGCTGCCCGCCGCAGCGGGCGGAGTCCGAGCGGCGGTTGAGGTGTAATCAGGCAACGGAAGCCTCCTTACAGGCCCTGCGCAAGCTGTCCGGCACCGCAAGCAACGTGGCAAGACCGCAGTTGCCCTTGGTCAGATCGGCCAGCGTGACCATGTCCATTTCGTGGTAGAACGCCTCGACCGCTCGCGCCACATAGCTACGCAGACGACAGCTTGAAGACAGCGGGCAGGTGTTGGTGTCAGGCGCAAAGCACTCGGCAAAGGGCATCCCGGCCTCGAACACGCGGAACACCTCTCCCATCGATATCCGGGCGGGGGGACGGCCCAAGCGAAGACCGCCGTTGCGCCCGCGAATGGTCTCGACAAAGCCATTGGCCTGCAACTCGTTCACGACCTGCAGCAGATGGTTGAGCGAGGCGTTGCAGGCCAAGGCGATTTCGGCACTGCGCAGCGTCATCCCTTCGTTGACCGCACACGCCATCAGGACGCGGGCTGCAAGGTTGGTCTTTGTGGTCAGGCGCATGAAAGTCGCTTTCTCGATGCAGATTAATTGTTGATAATCGCGTGATACCCTGCGGTCTTTGATCTGGATCACGTCGGCAGGGCACAGAGTGCCTTAAGTGACATTCAAAACAACAGTTTGAATGAGCCCGTGAACAAATCTTCTGCGCTGCCGTCTGACGTTTCCGCCCGGACCGCGGCCATTCTGGCCCCAGGTCTGCGACACCAGCGCCGCGCAGCGGTGCTTTCCGTGCTGGCCGGGTTGGTTTGGCCGTTTCAGGCAGCTCTGGTGGCATGGGCCATCGGGGCTGTGCTGGTCGGTGCGTCGCCTTCACCGTTGGCAGCGGCCCTTGGGTTTTGCGCGCTTGGCGTGCTTCGCGTCTGCCTGACCTATCTGGCTGAGGCGCAGGCACAAGCTGCTGCCGAAGCAATCATTCAGCAGGCGCGGACCGAGATTGTCGCAACCGAGGCGCGTCGCGCGAGTGACAGTGCCTTTGGCGGGGCCGGCAGTCTGGCCGCGCTGGCGGGAGAGAAGCTGGATCTTCTGGCCCCCTATGTCTCTCGTTATGCCCCGGCCCGGGCGCGGGTGATGGTGCTGCCGCTGGTCATTCTGGGGCTGGCGTTCTGGCAATCCTGGGCGGTCGGGATCGTCTTGCTGATTTCTGGCCCGTTGATTCCGGTTTTCATGGCGCTGGTGGGCATGGCCGCGAAAGAGGCCAGCGCCCGCCAGATGGCCGAGATCGGCACGCTGAACGATTTTCTGGTCGAGCGTCTCTCGGCGCTGGTGGACATTCGCCTTCTGGGTGCCGGGAGTGCGGTTTTGCAGGGCTTTGCGCATCAGGCGGGCGATTTGCGGCGGCGCACAATGGCCGTTCTGGGGGTGGCCTTCCTGTCCTCGACGGTGCTGGAGTTGTTCGCGGCGATCGGCGTGGCAATGGTGGCCGTTTATGTCGGGTTTTCCCTTTTGGGGGCCTTGGAGTTCGGCGCATGGGGTGGGCAGCTGACACCAGAGGCCGGGATCTTCCTGTTGCTGCTGGCCCCAGAATTCTACCAGCCTTTGCGCGATCTGTCGGCCGCCTGGCATGACAAGGCGGCCGCCACGGCGGTCATCGACGAAATCGCCACCTATTCGTCCCAGACCGGGCCGCAGTTGCCGGGGCGTGGCGGACCGGCCCCGCGCCTGTCTGGCCCCGCGAGCGTGGCTTTGCAGGGCTGTTTCACGTCTTCGGGCCGGGCCTTGCCCGACATTTTCATCGCGGCAGGCGAGCGGGTGGCGCTGGTGGGGGCCAGCGGCGCCGGCAAGACGAGCGCGCTGCGGTTTATGGCCGGGTTGGAATTGCCGGACAAGGGTGCGGTTGTGGTTGCGGGAAAGGTGCTGACGGCCAAGACTGCCGACGCGTGGCGGGCGCGGCTGGGCTGGATGCCGCAATCGCCACATTTCATGACCGGCAGCTTGCGGCAGAATCTGACGCTTGGCCGAAGCGGAAACCTGCCCGAGGCCCTTGATTTCGCGGCCATTGGGGCGGTGGTTCAGGCACTGCCTCAGGGTCTTTCCACCCGGCTGGGCGAAACCGGTGCTGGGCTGTCGGGGGGAGAGGCGCGGCGGATCACCTTGGCGCGGGCGGTTTTCGCACGCCCGGATCTGCTTTTGGCCGATGAGCCGACGGCCGACCTCGATGCCGAAACCGCGCGCAGCGTCACCGAGGGTCTGTTGGCCCAGGCCACGCGGGGCGTGACACTTGTCGTGGCTACGCATGATCTGGCCCTGGCTGCGCGGATGGACCGGGTCATTGACTTTGGGGCCGCCCCATGACGGCGCTTTGGGAGATCTTTCGGCTGATCCTGCGCGATCAAAGGAACGCGATGCTAAGGGGGGCAGCGCTCAGCCTTGTCGTTCTGGTCATGGGTGTGGCGCTCTTGGGCCTGTCGGGGTGGTTCATCACGGCTGCGGCTGCGGCCGGTTTGGCTGGGGCAGGGGCCGTGTTCGACGTGTTTCGCCCTTCGGCGATGGTGCGGTTTCTGGCGCTGGGTCGGGCGGCGGCCCGCTACGGCGAGCGGATGTTGACCCACGATGCCACGTTGCGCGCGCTAGAGACATTTCGGCTACGCGTGTTGGCGGCGCATCTCTCTGCACCTTATGCAAAGATGATCCGGGTTCGTGGCGCGCAGGCGCTGAACCGGCTGACGGCCGATATCGACGCGCTGGACGGTGTGCCGCTGCGGCTGGTGCTTCCGGTACTGGCGGGAGTATCGACGCAAGCGCTGGCCTTTGTGGCGCTGTGGGTGCTGGTGGCCCCGGCCGTCGCCCTGTGGGTCGTTGGGGGATATGTGCTGGGGGCGGCGCTGGCATTCGGATGGATGGCAAGAACATCCTTGCCCCTGTCGCGCCGGGCCGAAGTTGCGGCGCAGGCGTTTCGCACGAGGTTGATCGACCTGATCCGTGCGCGGCGCGATCTGGCGGTCTATGGCAGGTTGGTGGCGCAACGAGATGCAGTTCATGACGCGGAGTCCCGGCGCCGAGACCTGCGAAGGCTACTGGATCGCGCTGAACGGCGGGCCGGTGCGGCGCTTGGGGCCGTGGCAACAGTGGTCGCCGCAGGCGCCTTGGGGATCGGAATGGCGCAGGTGCAGGCGGGGCAGGTGCAGCCCGCCTTTGCAGCACTTGGGTTCTTTGCGGCACTGGCCCTTGCCGAAACGCTGGCACCCTTGCGGCGTGCAGTTTCAGACCTTGGGCGCATGGCTGATGCGGCTCGCAGGGTTGGGCGAGATCTGGCCGAGTCCTCGGTTGAACCCGTGGCATCCATCCCTCATGTGAAAGGCCGTGCGACCTTTGCAGAGGTTCTCGACCTAGACGTGACCAATTTGACATTGCACCGTTCTGGTGCGGTGTTGCCGGTCGTTTCGAAGATGACGCTTGTCGTGCGCCCGGGCGAGACGGTGGCGATCACCGGGGCCAGTGGCGCCGGAAAATCCACGCTACTGCTGGCGATCGCCGGGCTGCATCCGGTCGCCGCCGGCGAGATCACCTTGGGCGGGCGGTCCGTGTCGGATTGGTCCGAGGCTGATCTGCGCACCTGCCTGACCCTCCTGCCGCAACGTAGCGCCTTGATGGCCGGAACCGTGGCCGAGACGCTAAGGCTCGCCGGCCCGGCAGAAGATGCGCGTCTATGGCAGGTGCTGGAGGCGGTGCAGATGAAGCAGGTCATCTGCGATCGGGGTGGCCTGACTGCCCGGATCGGCCCGCGCGGCGAGGGGCTTTCAGGTGGCGAGGCACGGCGGCTGGCACTGGGGCGTGCCCTGCTGCGCACCCCGCAAGTGTTGCTGCTGGATGAGCCGGCCGAAGGGCTGGATGGGGTAACCGCGACGGCGGTCCTGCATGGGGTGCGGCGGATCTTGCCCGACGCGGCCATCCTGATCGCCGCGCATCGCAAGGTGGAGACTGCCTTTGCCGATCGTGTCCTCGCGCTGACATAAGTTATACTGAAAATACCAGTTATTGATCTGGATCAAGGTTTACAGAGCGGGTTTTCGAGATACATGCACAAACAGGAATTTATTCGTGGGGGATTCTCCCCCTGATAACTGGAGCCAAGGATATGGAATTCGGTATCGTCGAGCTGTCACGGCTGCAGTTTGCCATGACGGCCATGTATCACTTCCTCTTCGTGCCGCTGACGCTGGGCCTTTCGATCCTCGTCGCGATCATGGAGACGGTCTATGTCATGACCAACAGACCCATCTGGCGGCAGATGACCAAGTTCTGGGGCATGCTTTTCGGGATCAACTTTGTCCTTGGCGTCGCCACGGGCATCACGATGGAGTTCCAGTTCGGCATGAACTGGAGCTATTACAGTCACTACGTCGGCGACATCTTTGGCGCGCCGCTGGCGATCGAAGGGCTGATGGCCTTCTTCCTAGAGGCCACCTTCGTTGGCCTGTTCTTCTTTGGCTGGGACAAGCTGAGCAAAGTCGGGCACCTGTCGGTGACCTGGCTGGTGGCCATCGGGTCGAACTTCTCGGCGCTGTGGATCCTGATCGCGAACGGCTGGATGCAGAACCCGGTGGGGGCAGAGTTCAACCCCCAGACCATGCGGATGGAGATGACCGATTTCTTCGCAGTCCTGTTCAATGAGGTCGCGCAGGCCAAGTTCGTTCACACCGTTTCGGCGGGCTATGTGACCGCTTCGGTCTTTGTGATCGGCGTTTCGGCTTGGTATCTGCTGAAAGGCCGCCATACCGAGCTTGCCCGTCGGTCGATCACCGTCGGCGCGGCCTTTGGCCTTGCTTCGGCCTTTTCTGTCGTACTGTTGGGTGATGAGTCCGGCTATTCCGCGACCCACAGCCAAAAAATGAAACTCGCCGCGATCGAGGCGATGTGGGAAACCCACCCGGCGCCCGCCCCGTTCAACCTGATCGGCTTTCCCGACCAGGAGGCACGCGAGACGCATTTCGCGATTGAGATCCCCTGGGCAATGGGCCTGATCGGCACTCGGTCACTGACCACGGGAATTCCGGGGATCAATGATCTGGTGGCGCAGGCTGAAACTCGGATCCGCAGCGGCATCATCGCCTACGACGCGCTGATGCACATCCGCGAGATGCGCGATGCCGCCGACCCGGCAATCACGGCAACGTTCGAGGAGCATTCGGCTGACCTTGGCTTTGCCTTCTTGCTGAAGAGATATGTCGAAGACCCGCGCACGGCGACTGAAGAACAGATTGTCGCCGCATCGAACGACACCGTGCCAACCGTCTGGCCGCTGTTCTGGGCTTTCCGGATCATGGTGGCGCTTGGCTTCGGCTTCATCGGGACGATGGCCTATTTCTTCTACCGGGCCTCGTTCAAGGGCATGAACTATCCCCGTCCGGCGTTGTGGCTGGCCGTGGTGATGATCCCCGCCCCTTGGATCGCGGCTGAAATGGGCTGGTTCGTGGCAGAGTTTGGCCGCCAGCCCTGGACAGTGGACGGTGTGTTGCCCACGGCCATGTCGGTCAGCGCCCTGTCGATCACCGAGGTCGCTCTGACACTGGCCGGGTTCGTACTGTTCTACTCCGTCTTGTTCATCATCGGGATGGGCTTGATGCTGAAATACATCCGCAAGGGCCCGTTCCAGGATGTTGATGAAACTGACGCCTGGGTTGTGCGTCACAATGATCGGCTGGCTGGGCGGCGCAATGCCGATGCCATCGCCATGCCGGCGGAGTAATCACCATGATCTTGCATGAATTGCTAAGCTATGAAGTGTTGCGGGTGATCTGGTGGGGCCTTCTGGGCGTGTTGCTGATCGGCTTTGCCCTGACCGACGGCTTCGACATGGGGGTTGGGGCGCTGATCCCCTTTGTCGGCAAGACCGATGTGGAACGCCGGGTGGCGATCAACACCGTCGGGCCCGTCTGGGAAGGCAACCAGGTCTGGTTCATCCTTGGTGGCGGCGCGATCTTTGCCGCGTGGCCGCCGCTTTATGCGGTCAGCTTCTCGGGGTTCTACCTTGCGATGTTTGTCATTCTGGCGGCGTTCATCGTGCGGCCGGTCGCGTTCAAATACCGCTCGAAACGCGATGACCCGCGGTGGCGGACGATTTGGGACTGGGCGCTGTTTGCCAGCGGGGCGATCCCGGCACTGCTGTTCGGGGTGGCGGTGGGCAACGTGATCCAGGGCGTGCCGTTCCACTTCACCGACGATCTGCACGCCATCTACGAAGGTGCATGGTATATGAAGTTTATCGGCCTTCTTGACCCGTTCTCGATCCTGGCCGGGGTTGTGTCGCTGTCAATGCTGGTCATGCATGGTGGGGCCTGGCTTACGCTGAAGGCCGAGGGCGTGGTGCAAACCCGTGCCCGCGCTATCGGATCGGTTGCAGCCCTGGTTGCGGTTGCAGCCTATGCTTTGGCGGGTGTCTGGATGGCGTTCGGGATCGAAGGCTATCGGATCGTCGGCGACTATGTCACCGGCGGCCCGTCCAACCCGCTGCATTTCGAGGTGGAGAAGACTGCAACTTGGCTGACCGCCTATGCGGACCGTCCGTGGATCGTCGTCGCTCCGGTGATGGGTCTCTTGGGCGGTGTGCTGACGTTCCTTGGTCTGCGGGCCGGGCGCGAAGTGTCCACGCTCCTTTTCTCCAAAATGGCGATCCTGGGCGTGATTTCTTCTGTGGGTCTGACGATGTTCCCGTTCATCATGCCGTCCTCGTCCGACCCGCAGTCGTCACTGACCGTGTGGAACAGCTCCTCCTCGCACCTGACCCTGTTCATCATGCTGGTGGTCACGGCGATCTTCATGCCGCTGATCCTGCTCTACACCGCATGGGTCTACAAGGTGCTGTGGGGCAAGGTCACCGAGGCCGACGTCACCGACAACTCTCACTCCGTCTACTGAAAGGACTGAAATCATGTGGTATTTTGCCTGGCTTCTGGGCCTTCCGCTGGCCGCGATCTTCGCCGTGATGAACGCGATGTGGCTGGAGTTGAAGGAAGATGAAAAGCAGTTGAACCGCGGCGCCTCGACACCGTCACGCGCCCTGCGGCGCTGACCTGCGCGGCAGCGTTCCGGCAAGCCGGCAGCGTCCCGCGGCCTTGCCGAAACACGTCCCACCCCATGAATGGACCGAAATGATGACCGTCGCAGATGCCCACCCCGCTCCAACGATGCGGCTTGCCCATTACCCTGTTACCTTCTTTGCCATCGGCATGGGAATGATGGGCCTGACTCTGGCCGTCAGGTCCGCAGAACATGCGTTCAAGCTGACGAATACCGCCTCGACCTGGGTTATGGTGCTGTCTGTCGCCATGCTGGCAGCGGTTGCCATCGGGTATGCGGCCAAGGCGCTTACCCACGCGGCCGAGGTGCAGGCCGAGTGGAACCATCCGGTGCGGATTGCGTTCTTCCCGGCGATTTCCATCTCGCTGCTTCTGCTGGCAGCTGCTCTGTTTGACCCGATGCCGCAGGTTGCCGATGCCGTCTGGCTGGTGGGCACCGCGCTGCAAGGCGTGCTGGCCCTGTCAGTGATCGGCGCATGGATCGGGCACCGTGCATTTCAGCAAGGGCAGTTGACGCCTGCGTGGTTCATTCCGGCGGTGGGCAACGTGATCGTGCCGCTGGCAGGGGCTAAGCTCGGCTATAGCGAGGTTTCCTGGCTGTTCTTTTCCGGCGGGCTGATCTTCTGGCTGGTGCTGCTGACGCTGGTGATCAACAGGCTGATGTTCCACGACCCCTTGCCGGGTCGCATGGTGCCGACGCTGATGATCCTCATCGCCCCCCCTGCTGTGGCGTTCACCGCTTGGCTGCGGCTGTCGGGCGAGGTGGGATCGTTCGGGCATTTCCTTTTGTCAGTCGCCTATGTGTTTGCCCTGCTTGTGGCAACGCAAGCGGCCAAGTTCCGCACCATGCCCTTTGCCCTGTCGTGGTGGGCACTGTCCTTCCCGCTCGCGGCGTTGAGCATCGCGAGTTTTGGCTATGCCGAAGCTGCCGGCTCTGCTGCCCATCGTTACATCGGGGCTGGCCTTCTGGCCCTGTTGTTGGCCGTTGTCGCAGGGCTGATCCTGCGCACGGCGCTTGCCATTCGGGCAGGCACGATCTGTGTGCCCGAATAATCTCTTCCCCTTGACCCAACTGGAGACCACCATGCGTAAGCTCGCAACGTCTGTTCTTGCCCTTAGCCTTGCCTTCGGCACCGCCGCCCATGCCGAAGGGCCGAACAAACTTGTCACCATCCTGACAGCGCCCGAGGCGCAGACCCAGCTCATGGCGATGGTGCTGACCATGAACGCGATGGCGGCGGGGGCCGAAGCCGAGATGCTGCTGTGCGGCCCCGCGGGCGATATCGCGCTCAAAGAGGCTCCCGCTTCGGCCACTGCCGGTCAGCCGCCCAAGGATGCCAGCCCCCAAGGGCTGATGAAGATGATGATGGAAAAGAATGGGTTGAAGGTGCAGGTCTGCGCCATCTACCTGCCGGGCAAAGGGGCGGATGCGTCGATCCTGCTGGATGGCGTCACCGCCGCCGCACCTGATGCCATGGGGGCAGCCATCGTTGCCCCCGGCACCAGCGTAATGAGCTTTTGACCAACCCTGAATCCCCGGCCGTCCAAAAGGCACCGGGGATGCCTCGGCGCGAAATGTCGGCTCCAAAGCATTGTGTTTCTGGAATGTTTTGGAGCCAGATCAAATGTCGCCGCCGAAACAAGTCTTAAGATGCCAGATAACCAGACCCCATGATCGGGCTCTGAACTGACTGGGTCAGTGGCCTCTCCCGCGGCCTTCTCCGTTCGAGGGTTGCGCCCGGTTGGCGGGCGCCGAGCCTCAGGAATGGGGGGCCGCGCCAGGCATTTCAAGCATACCTACTCAAACACTTCTCAGATCCCTAGCAAACATCCTAGGCGGCGAGCAATTGCGTCAACGCCGGTGCGTCCAGGATCGTGATGGATCGGTACTCTGCCTTGACCAAACCCTTGCCACCCAGGTCCCTCAGGATCACGGCAGTCGAGGACCGCGACAGGCTGGATGCCTCTGCCAGTTCAAGCTGGGTTATCGGCACCATCGTCATCGGCAGGGCACCCTGGAAGCCATGCCTCCATCCCGCCATGCGAAGCAGCGTGGCGACCAGGCGCTTCTGCGGTGATCGCATCATCAGGTCTTCGGCAGAGCCTATGGCGATCATCTCGTTCATGATCGACAGGGTCGCGACTGACCGCCAGACATCCGAGTTCGTCTTTGCCATGTTGACCACGACGCTGCGATCAATTGAGCAGAGCCGGACATGTCCTGCGGCCAAGGCTTGCATTGCACGGGTTCCTCCGGTGATCACCGGGATTTCGCCGAACCAGAAGCCCGGTCCGGCGCAATGGGCCAGCCTTGGGTCCTGCTCGCTCATCGCGACGAAAAGGCGGATGGCGCCGGAGACGACGCCCCAAAGGCAGTTCTGCTCCTGCTCGAACCCGTAGATCCTCTCGCCGTCGAGGAACTGGCGCAATTTGCAGGCGTCCAGCAAGCCCTGCCGGATCGAAGGCTCAGTCTGGGCAAGCCATCGTGTAGTTAAGGCAGCAGCGATTGCAGGATCCAACTCGGCGCTCCCACTTTTTTGGGAAATTGTCCAAGGCTGGACCATCACGCGGTGCAGATAGGATAATTGTCAAGGTCATTGTGTGCCACCGAAGGCTGACGCCGGCACGCTCAATTTATCCTTTTGGGAGACGGCCCATGACCTCCTTTGTCCCCTTACGCCTTTACATACAAGCTGCCTCCTCTCTTGCCATTGGCCTGTGTGTTTTCGCCACCGCGATGCCGGCGCAAGCACAACAGCAGGATGGCAACGGCATAAACACCGAGGGCCTTCCGTCCCCCTTCGCACCGCCGCCCTATTCGCCCTATGCTGATCGCAACTTCCCGACCCTTGCGCTGTTCGGCGACACCCATGTCCACACCAAGATTTCCGCTGACGCCGGCGGCTATGGTGCAACCCTCGGCCCGCGTGAGGCCTACCAGTTCGCCCGTGGCGATCAGTTGGTCGCGTCGTCCGGTCAGCCGATCCGTATCGCGGCGCCCTACGATTTCTTCATGATCACCGACCACTCCGACGGCATGGGGGTCTTCGCCGACATCCTCTCGGGCGCGCCCAACATCATGGCCGATGAACAGGGCCGTGCCTACCATGAGGCCTTCCTGAAAGGGGGGGCGGACGCGCAGGCTGCGGTCATCAAGATGCAAGCGGACTTCTCCCAGGGAAAAACGTCCGAGGCCATCAACTACCAACCCGGAAATCCGGCCTACAAGCGGATCTGGGAAGAGAACATCGCGGCGGCCGAGGAATACAACGATCCCGGCAAGTTCACGACCTTTATTGCGTTTGAATGGACCTCACTGGTGGCAGGCAACAACCTGCACCGCAACGTGATCTTCCGCGACGGGCCGGAAAAGGCTGGCCAGATCGAGCCCTACACCACCTCTCCGCCGCTTGGCAGCCCGAACCCGCGCGATCTATGGGCCTGGATGCAGAATTATGAGGACAAGACCGGCGGCTTGGTGCTGGCGATCCCGCACAACGGCAACCTCTCCAGCGGCATGATGTTCGCGCTGCAGGACGATTTCGCCGAAGGCGCGCCGCTGGATCGCGCCTATGCCGAGGCCCGCGCCAAGTGGGAGCGCCTCTATGAGGCGACGCAGGTGAAGGGAGATGGCGAAACGCACCCCGCCCTGTCGCCGGATGACGAGTTTGCCGACTACGAGACCTGGGACTGGGGCAATCTTGACATGTCGACAGCGAACACGCCCGAAATGCTGCCGGGCGAATACCTCCGCTCGGGTCTCCAGCGCGGCCTGATGCTGGAGAGGACCCTCGGCGTGAACCCGTTCAAGTTCGGCCTTGCCGGGGGCACCGACACGCACAACAGTCTGTCCACGGTCGACGACAACAATTTCTTCGGCAAGTTCGTCGCCTACGAGCCGAACCCGCACCGCGCGACCCACTTGTCCAAGCGAAATGAAGCCCTGGGGATCGAGTACTATGGCTGGCAGTATTCCTCGGCGGGCACCACCGCCGTCTGGGCGACCGAAAACACCCGCACCGCGATCTTCGACGCGATGCAGCGGCGCGAGACCTATGCCACCACCGGCCCACGCATGCGGGTGCGATTCTTCGCAGGGTGGGAGTTCGATGCTTCTGACGCCCAGCGGCGGGATCTTGCCGCCATCGGCTATTCCAAGGGCGTGCCGATGGGCAGCGACATGGTGCCTGCGCCCGAGGGCGCCACTGCGCCGTCCTTCCTGGTCTTCGCGCTGCGCGACCCGACCGGCGCGAACCTTGACCGCGTCCAAATCATCAAGGGCTGGCTGGACGCCGAGGGCAATCCGAAGGAAAAGGTCTACGACGTTGCCTGGTCGGACAATCGCCAGCCCGACGCCAACGGCAAGCTGCCGCCAGTGGGCGATACGGTGGACCTGTCGATCCCCGCCTGGACCAACACCATCGGTGCGCCCGAGCTTGGCGCGGTCTGGACCGACCCGGACTTCGATGCCGCATTGCCGGCCTTTTACTACGCCCGCGTGATCGAGATCCCGACGCCACGCTGGCCAGCCTATGACGCGGTCAAATTCAACGTCGAAATGCCGGCCGATGTCGTGATGAAGACCCAGGAACGGGCCTATACTTCGCCGATCTGGTATACTGCGCCTTGATCGGGCCGCTGACCCTCATGAGGATCGGTGATCCAGTTGGCTTTCGAGGCTGTGCCGTGGCGCTGGTGGTCTGCTGCGCGGCTGCTGCCGCCCATGCCCAGGACTCCGCTGGCGACAACCTCTCGCAGGCGGCCAACGACCCGACGGCGGCCCTCACGGCGTACCAGTTGCAGAACAGCTACAGCCCCTCGGTCTATGGCACTGGCGGCGCATCGCAGAACTTCCTGCAGTTTCGCGCGGCCATTCCGTTCGAGATCGGCGGCCTGCAGAACATCTTCCGGGTGACGCTGCCCTACTTCACCAACACCCCATCCCGGGCATCGGGCGTTTCCGACACCGTGCTCTTTGATCTTGTCACCTTCGACCGGTCCTGGGGTCGCTTCGGTGTCGGCGCGGTGGCGCTGCTGCCAACCGGAAGCGACGGCCTTAGCGCCGAGAAGTGGGGCCTTGGCCCTGCGGCGGGTTTCACCGCAAAGAGCGGCAAGGTCCTGTGGGGCGCGTTCAACCAGAACATCTTCAGTTTTGCCGGCGACGATGACAGGCCGGATGTCAACGTCTCGATCCTGCAGCCGATCCTGTCCGTCGGCCTTGGTGACGGCTGGTCCACTGGTCTGTCGGAAATGTCGGCCACCTATGACTGGGACAAGGACGATTGGGTTAGCCTGCCCGTCGGGGTGAAATTGGCAAAGCTGCACCGCATTGGCGCGACCCCGGTGCAGTTCACCGCACAATACGAACACAACTTCGCAGACGATCAGACCGTCCCCGAAGACCTTTACAGCTTTACGGTCAAGCTTCTGGTGCCGAACGGCTGACCGCTGCGAAACATGACTTTCGAAAGGTAAAAGCGATGCACGCAGTTCTGAAATCGACGGTGGCCCTGGCGGTGCTGATGGGCACCGCCGGTATGGCGGCGGCTCAGGCGGTGGACCACGCGGCAGAAGAAGCCGCGATCCCGGAAAATCCGCTGAAAGAGGCCTATTTCGGCGAAACCCACGTCCACACTTCGTTCTCGCTTGATGCCTATATCGGCGGGGCACGGCTGACCCCCTTCGACGCCTACCGCTTTGCCAAGGGCGAGGACGTCGGGGTCAACGCGGTGCAGCGCAACATCGGCCGCCCGCTGGATTTCGCCGCAGTCTCTGACCATGCCGAGTTTCTGGGCGAGATGCTGTCGACCCAATACCCCGACGCGCCGGGTCACCACCAGGAATCGCTGGCCGTGCTGCGCGGGTTGAAGGACATCAACGAGCAACGGGCCTGGTTCGTGAAATACGTCGTCGAGAACAACCGCTCGGGCGCGGCCACGCATCCGCCGTTCTTTGCCGGCCCCGAAACCACCGTGACGGCCTGGAACGATATCATCGTCGCGGCAGCCGAGGCGCATTACGATCCGGGCACCTTCACCACCCTGATCGGGTTCGAATGGACCTCCGCCCCGGGCGGCGGCAACATGCACCGCAACGTCATCTTCCGCGATACCGTCGTGCCCGAGGTGCCGCTTACCGCGATCGACACATCGGACGAGGAAAAGCTGTGGGCCTGGATGGCCGAGCAAGAGGCCGCAGGCTCAACCCTCTTGGCCATTCCGCACAACTCGAACGGCAGCAAGGGGTTCATGTTCGAACCCGTGGATAACGCCGGCAACCCCCTGTCGAAGGACTATGCCGAGACCCGCGCCAAGTGGGAACCGCTGATCGAGATGATGCAGATCAAGGGCAATTCCGAGGTGGTCGCCTCGCTCTGGCCGTCCGATGAGTTCGCTGATTTCGAGAATGCGGTCAGCGTGTCCAGCTTCAGTGGCCGCACCTTCATTCCGCAGAACTTTGTCCGCTGGGCGGTAACCAAGGGCCTCGACTACCAGACGAAGCTTGGCGCCAACCCCTACAAGCTGGGCTTTGTCGGCGGCACCGACAACCACAACGGTCTGCCAAGCGACGTGGACGAGGCCACCTACAACGGAAGCCACGGCGTGGCCGACGGCACGGTCGAGGCGCGGCGGACCGGTGAAATCGACGGCTGGATCAAGGGGCCAGAGGCCAACCCCGGCTCGATCACCGGGGTCTGGGCCCCGAAGAACACCCGCGGCGCGATCTTTGACGCTATGCGGGCGAAAGAGACCTTTGTAACCTCGGGCCCCCGCATCAAGCCGCGCTTCTTCGCCGGCACCGGTCTTCAGGCCACCAACGATCCGGCCCGCATGGTGCTGGACGGCTATGCCAACGGCGTGCCGATGGGCGGTTCGCTAACCGCGCTTACCGAAGCGCCAACTTTTACCGTCCAGGCGATGAAGGATCCGGCAGGGGCCAACCTTGACCGTATCCAGATCATCAAGGGCTGGGTGGATGCTGCGGGTGAGCCCCAGGAAAAGATCGTCGACGTGGTCTGGTCGGGCGACCGTGCTCGGGGGGCCGACGGCAAGCTGCCGCCCGTTGGCAACACAGTCGACACAACGACGGCGCGCTACACCAATGACATCGGCGCGCCGGAACTGATCGGCAACTGGACGGACGCAGAGTTCGACCGGGCCGAGCCCGCGCTTTACTACATGCGCGTCATCGAGATCCCCACCCCGCGCTGGACCACCTATGACGCCGTGCGCCATGGGCTGCCGCTCCTCGACAGCGTGCCAGCTACCCTGCAGGAACGGGCCTGGACTTCGCCCATATGGTACACACCGTGACGAAAGGACCCGCAGCCATGGTTGGCATGAAACAACTTCTTGGCGCAGGCAGCGCCCTTGCGATCATCGCCCTGTCGGCCACGCAGGCTCTGGCGGTGGAAGGCGGGATCGGGGCCTATTTCATGGGCACCCGCGACACCTTCGCCGGGATCGTCCCACCGCCCGGAACCTACCTCTCTTTCAGCTACGACAACCTGCAGGGCGAAGTTGACGGCTTGTCGGTCGGCGGTATCCCGATCCGCGCCGACACGGACCTGACGCTGAACCTCTTGCGGATCGGCATCACCCAATCCTTCGAAGGCGATCTTTGGGGGGGCACCCCAGCTCTGAACGTCACCATTCCGATCGTCGACATCTCGCTTCAATACACCGCCGTAACGCCGCCGCTTGCGGGCGCGAACATCGACGACGGATCCTCGGGCCTCGGTGATGTCATCGTCACTCCGATTGTCGGCTGGCACCGCGACAAGCTGCACTACAGCACCGGCATGAGCATCTATATGCCGACAGGGGATTATGACACGGCAACGGTGGACCTGGCCGCGCGGACGGTTGACGCCGTCTCGAACAGCAAGAACGTCTGGAGCTTTCAACCCTTTGTTGCGGTCACCTGGCTGAACCCCTCGACGGGCTTCGAAGCCTCGGGCGCGGCAAGCTTTCTGTTCAGCACCAGGAACAGCGCGACGGACTACCAGACCGCTCCGGCCATCCAGCTTGAAGGTGCCGTGGTGCAGCGGTTGCGATCTGGCTGGGGCTTCGGTCTCACCGGCTATTACTATCAGCAGCTTGACGATGACAGCGGCTCGGGTGCCGAACAGACCCGGGCCGCGCTTGGGGCGGAAAGCCTGAAGGCAAGGGTGGCCGGGATCGGCCCGATCGTGACCTTCAGCGGCGGCGAGATGTTCGGCGGCGACGTCAGCCTGAAAGTGAAGTATGTCAGTGAGTTCAACGCGAAGCGTCGGTTCGAAAGTGATGTTGTGTCTGTCAACCTGACGATTGCGTACTGACGGTTCCCGGGCAATCCTCGGGCGGAGAGGCGAGATGGTCACATCAGGACGAGGTCGCAAGGATGGCACTGCTTTGCTGCAAAGCATTCGTCGGTTTGACATCACCCCAATCGACCGGCGGATGAAACCTGCTGTGTCGCTCTGCTGTCTTGCACTTGCGGCGACTATCAGTCTTACCGGGGCCGACCGGGTTGCCGCATGTGCCTTCCACATCGCGCTTCCGACGTCGACGCTTGCCGAGGATATCGCAGGCAGCGTCGAGGTGATCGCCGCCCGGCCGTCTGCTGCTGATCCTTTTTCCTTTGAGCCCATCGCGGTTCTTCGGGGCGAGGCTTCCGGTCTCAGACCGCCCTACATCGTTGACAGCGTCACGCGAGCCCGGCTGGCCAAGAACGTGGATGAGGCGGTCCTTTTCGCGCGCAATCCTGATGGAGCATGGATTCGGCTTTTCACGCTGGATGCGGCCACAGGCCCGTTCGTCGAGTTACTGATGAAACGGGCGGATGCCTGGGTGGTCTCCGACGCGGCGCCTGAACGGCGTGACGTGTTTGCCAAGCTCCTCGACCATCCCGACGCGAGGCTGCGCCGGATTGCGCTCAGGGAACTGGACGGGCTGCCCTATGATGTCTTGCGCGGCGGCACCTACCCGATATCGCCCTCAGACCTTCTGCAGATCCTGACCGACGTCGACCAGATGCCCTTCGCCCCGATCAGCATCCTGCTACTGGGGCTAAGCGACGGCGACGGCGCGCGCGATGCCATCCTGCACCGCCTTGCCGGGATGGCGGAATATGGCACCGATATCAACCTCGGGCCGTGGATCACTGCCGCGGTCGAAAGCGGCGGACCGGCGAGCATCGCCGAGGTCGAGCGGCAGTTTCTCGCTGCACCGGAACGGCTGTCCCAGCCGCAACTTGTCGAGATCATTCGGGCGCTTTCAGTCCTCAGCGCGCAAGGCGACCCCGCACTTCGCGCGCCGCTGGATAGCGCGATCCGCCGGTTCGTCACCTTGCGCCCCGACGCGGCCCCCCTTATCGCACAGGCATTCGGCGCCACCTCGGACTATTCGCAGATCGCCGTCCTCCGCGAGGCGGTTGCCGCCCGTCCGATCACTGACCGCAATCAGGTGATGGCGGTCCTGGCCTACGTTTCGCGGGCGAATGAAACACCAGCGAACTCTCTGGAAAAAAGGGGAATACGGATAGCCCCATTGCGGGTGCAAGGTCCATAGCTGGCTTCGGGTAAGGCGCGGCGCCGTGACACAAGCGCGTCACGCCGACAGTCTGACAAACAAGTGCGGGAGGAAGAGACGATGAAACCAGGCACCTTGATTCTGATGGTGGCTATCGTGCTGTCCGGGGCCGCCGAGGCTCATACCGGCGAAGGCGTGACAGGCGGCTTCGCCAGCGGGTTTCTGCACCCCATCTTCGGATGGGACCACGTTGTTGCGATGGTGGCGGTCGGGCTTTGGGGCGCGTTTCTGGGTGCGCCCGCGATCTGGCTCTTGCCAGTCGTTTTTCCTTTGGTGATGGCGATCGGCGGCGCACTGGGGATTGCGGGTGTCGAATTGCCCGCCGTCGAGACGGGGATCGCGCTTTCTGGCGTGGTCCTTGGCTTGCTCGTCGCCTTTGCCGTGAGGGCGCCCCTGTGGGTCGCTGCTTTGATTGTCGGCATCTTCGCGATCTTCCATGGGCACGCCCATGGGGCAGAGCTGCCCGATGCCGCAAGCCCTTATACTTACGCAGTGGGTTTTGTCGTGGCCACCGGCCTTCTTCATCTCTGCGGCATTGTGTTCGGCGCGCTTGCCCGCAAGCCCGCAGGAACCCTTGCCGTGCGGATGGCAGGCTTGGTCATTGCTGGGATAGGAGCCGCCTTTCTGGTCGGTGTGGCCTAGTGACTTCCAGCAGGAAACCTTTCAAATGAAGGCCTTCTTCAAGGAGCCGCTGGTTCACTTTCTGCTGCTTGGAGCGGTGATCTTCGGGCTTTATGCCGTTCTTGATGACAGCCCGCCCCCGGTTGCCAAGAACACCATCGTCATTTCTACCGACGACGCGCGGCGCCTGGTGGCCGAGTTCGAGGCAACCTGGCGACGGCCACCGAGTGAGCAGGAACTGGGCGAGATCATCGATGCAACCATTCGCGAAGAGGTCTATGTGCGCGAGGCGCTGGCGCTGGGGCTGGACCGCGACGACGCGGTGATCCGGCGCCGTCTGCAGATGAAGATGGAGTTCCTGACGGAAAGTGGAGCCGAGGTGCTGACCCCCGATGAGGCCACCCTGCAGGCCCATCTGGATGCCAACAAGGACAGGTTCACCGACGCCCCCCTGATCGCGGTCGAGCAGGTGCTGCTTGAACATGCCGACCCGCAGGCGGCAGGGGAGGAGTTGACATTGCTGCGGCGTGGCGAAGACCCCGCTTCCGTCGGGCGGCCCACGATGCTGCCCTTCGCAACCCGGCCCAGTCCGCCCCAGGTTATCGACAGCATCTTCGGCCCGGACTACTTCGCAGCACTTGCCACGCTTCCGGTTGGTAGCTGGGAGGGGCCGGTAGAGAGCGCCTTCGGCACCCATCTTGTGCGCGTTACCGACCGGCGCGAGGCGCGCACGCCTCCCCTGGCCGAGATCCGCGACAAGGTCGAACAGGACTGGCGGAGTACTTTCGTGGTCCTGCTGCGCGAAGAGCGGTTGGGCGCCCTGATGTCGCGCTATGAGGTTTCGCGCCCCGATCCGGCGGCGGTGCTTCAGCCATGATCCCGCGGCTGCTTCTGGCCCTTCTGCTGGCGCTCGCCGGGACCGCATTGCCGACGCGTGCCACGGCTCATGCGCTGGAGCCCGGGTTTCTGGAGCTTTTGCACCTTGGCGGCAGCGATTGGCGTGTAACCTGGCGCGTGCCGCAGGTGGTGGACCGCCCCTTATCCATCGATGCCGTGTTGCCCGAAGGGTGTGAGCCCCGCCGGGGGCAGGCGCCCAAGTTTGATGGCCGGGCCTTCGTCAGCGGCTGGATCGCCAGTTGCAAGGCCGGTCTTGCTGGCGGCGAGATCCTGATCGAGGGACTGGAACGCACCCGCACCGACGTGCTTGTCCGCTATACGTTGGAGGGCGAAGCCAGCCCGCAGGCGATGCGCCTGACAGCCGCAACTCCTGCCTTCGTCGTGCCCGCCACCATGACGGCGATCGGCGTCTTTGCAAGCTACTTCCGGCTGGGGGTGGATCACATCCTTCAGGGGGTGGACCACCTGCTCCTCGTGTTCGTGCTGGTCCTCCTTATCCGCAACTGGCGCCGGCTTCTGGGCGCGATCACCGCCTTCACGGTCGCGCACAGCCTGTCGCTGGTGGCAGCAACCCTGGGCTGGATCGTCGTTCCCTCTGCGCCGGTCGAGGCGGTGATAGCCCTGTCCATCGCCTTTCTTGCGGCCGACCTTCTGCGCGGAGCCGACGAGCAGCCAAGCCTGACCGAACGAGCGCCCTGGTTCGTGGCCTTCACCTTTGGCCTCTTGCACGGCCTCGGCTTTGCAAGCGCCCTCAGGGAAATCGGCCTGCCCGAGGGTGACGTGCCGCTGGCGCTGCTGGCCTTCAACCTGGGGGTCGAGGCCGGGCAAATCCTGTTCATCGCCGTTGTCCTGGCGCTCGGCGCGGCCTTCGCCCGGCTTTATCCGGAGGGTCGCCGGCAGGTCTTGCCCGGATCGATCGGTCTACGCACCGTCGCCTATGGAATTGGTACCCTTGCTGCCTTCTGGGTCGTCGAGCGCATCGCCGGATTCATTGCATGAAACTGGGCGGGCTTGCCCTGATTGCGGTTCTGGCCCCCGGTCCGGCGCTGGCACATGAGGCTTTCGGCGATCTCGGTCCGTTTTATCAAGGACTGCTTCATCCACTGGCCGATCCGCTGCAAGTGGCGATGATCATCGGAACAGCAGCATTTCTGGCCCGTCGGCCTGAGGGCGAGGTGGGTGTTTGGTTGCCCTTCGTCGTGGTGTGCGTGGCCGCATCGCACGTCATTCTCGCCTGGCTCTTTGGGCTTGAAGTCCCGCCATTCGTCGCCGCGGCTGGGGCGCTGGCCGTTGGTGTTGCGACCCTGTTCCAAAGCCGTAGGGTCCCGGGATGGATCTGGTTTCCCCTTCTTCTGGCAGTCGGGGCGTTGATCGGCGTTGCGCCCGGGACACCACCACCCGAGAGCGCCGTCCTGAGCGCCACCGCAACCGTGGTCGGGGTTGGTGTTCTGCTCCTCCTCGCCTGGCTTGCCTTTGATACGCTGGCCCGATGGTTGCACTGGGCCATTCCGGTTGCGGCAGGATCCTGGGTGGCCGCCGCCGGCTTCATCGCTGGTGCCATTGCCGTTGCGCCCGGTCCGAACGATACACCGGGCACTTCTGGAAGCCCGGTGATCCTGGAGCCTCCTGTGATGACTGGGAATTGACTCTTGATCCCCCAGGTTCCGGCGCGCTGTCATACTTCGCCCGTCGCCATCTGCTGCCGAGACGCTCTTGTCGCTTGCCATGGGTGGTCGTCACCTTGATCCCGCCTTTCCAACCGGAAGACCAAAGCTGCGTCTGCGTGAAGCCCTTCAGCCAGCGGGATTGGCGCGCGAAGGGCATCGCCAAGACCAAGGTCGCACAGCCATGACTGTTCACGTCCGGCGTGGTCCAATTTGACCAGCAGCGTCAGATGATTGCCGAAAGCGGCATCGCTCCGTTCGCGGCGAAGCACACCGGCTGTGATGCGGCGCCTGTGAAAGCCCATCTCGCCCAAGGCCCGGCCGAGCTACCCGTTCGTTTCATAGCACCCTCCACCACGACGCTGCCGAACGAACTTGTCGAATATGCGCGCCGGATCCAGATCAAGCGCTAGTCCAAGCTGGATATCCAGCCCTCCATTCCACATCCTGCACTGTTGGTGCTGCACTGCCGACCACGTTACCACTCGCGATCCTGGCCTTACCGCGCCGATTGGCGCGCCGATGGGCGGGCAAACCGCCCAATCCCGCGGCATTTCGTGTGTGCTGCTCAAATTCGCGACAAGTCCGTTGCAATGGGTGCCTGCATTCGCTTTAGTCAGGTCAAGAAGAGCGCAGGACCACCTGCCGAGCCTTGGGGAGACTGCGTTGGCCGTTACCGCCCGCCAGGAGGCGTTTGTCGAATTCGACGGCGTACAGAAAAGCTACGACGGCGAGACGCTGGTCGTGAAGGATCTGAACCTGAACATCGCCAAGAGCGAGTTTCTGACCATGCTCGGGCCGTCAGGATCGGGCAAGACGACCTGTCTGATGATGCTTGCCGGCTTCGAGACGGCGACGAACGGTGAAATCCGTCTGGCCGGCCGGCCAATCAACCAGGTGCCGCCGCACAAGCGCGGGATCGGAATGGTGTTTCAGAACTACGCCCTGTTTCCTCACATGACGGTGGGCGAGAACCTGTCATTTCCGCTGGAAGTGCGCGGCATGGGCAAGTCCGAGCGCGAGGCCAAGATCGCGCGCGCGCTTGACATGGTGCAGATGGGCGAGTTCGCGCATCGTCGCCCGGCGCAGCTTTCGGGCGGCCAGCAGCAGCGCATTGCCTTGGCACGCGCGCTGGTCTTCGACCCGGCGCTGGTGCTGATGGACGAACCGCTGGGCGCGCTGGACAAGCAGCTGCGCGAGCACATGCAGTTCGAGATCAAGCATCTGCACGAAAACCTCGGGATTACCGTTGTCTATGTGACGCACGATCAGGGCGAGGCCCTGACGATGAGCGATCGGATCGCGGTGTTCAATGACGGGCGCATCCAGCAACTGGCGCCGCCATCGGATCTGTACGAGCGGCCCGACAACAGTTTTGTTGCGGGTTTCATTGGTGAAAACAACAAGTTGCACGGCACCATCGAGAATATCTCGGGGGGGCGCGCGCTGGTGCGGCTGACGACCGGCGAGGTGATCGACGCAACCCCGGTCAACGTCAGCAGCAAGGGACAGGCGACGCTGGTGTCGATCCGGCCCGAGCGGGTGGAGTACAAGCCCGAGCTTTTGCCCGAGGGCGCCCCGACACTGGACGCCGAGGTGCTGGAGTTCATCTACATGGGCGATCTGTTCCGCACGCGTCTGCGGGTGGCCGGGTCTGACGACTTCGTCATCAAGTCGCGCAACACCGCCGGGCAGCGGATGCTGGAACCCGGTGACAAGATCCGCATCGGATGGGCGCGGCAGGACGCGCGCGCGCTTGATCCGATGTGAGAGTGACCCTGACCCGAAGACGGGCCGGGGCTGCCGCACGATGCGGCCAAGAATGAGCAGTCTGAATCAACAAGGGAGCTGAACGCATGAAGAAACTACTGATCCTGACCACGGCGCTGGGCAGCGCGGGCTTTGCCGCGCAGGCCCAGGAACTGACCGTCATGTCCTGGGGGGGCGCCTACGAGGAAAGCCAGGTCGAGGCTTATAACAAGCCCTTCGCCGCGATGACCGGGGCGACCGTAACGATGGTGGCCGCCGACAATCCGGCGACGCCGATCAAGGCGATGGTCGAGGCTGGCAACGTCTCGGTCGATGTGGCCGACGTGGAACTGTCCGACGCGCTGCGGCTGTGCGACGAGGGCCTGCTGGAACCGATCGACGCCGCCTCGCTGCCGGCCGCCCCTGATGGCACGCCTGCGGTTGACGACTTCATCCCCGGCGCGCTGACCGATTGTGCGGTGGCCAGCATCGTGTGGTCCACCGTTGTTGCCTATGACAGCAGCAAGACGACCGGCCTGGAGACGATGGCCGATTTCTTCGACACCACCAAGGTGCCGGGCAAGCGGGGCCTGCGCAAATCGGCCAAGGCATTGCTCGAGATGGCGCTGATGGCCGATGGCGTGCCTG
This sequence comes from Rhodobacter sp., assembly GCA_041738105.1. Lineage (GTDB taxonomy): Bacteria > Pseudomonadota > Alphaproteobacteria > Rhodobacterales > Rhodobacteraceae > Aliitabrizicola. The sequence goes on from JBGSQL010000281.1 coordinate 23,206, forward strand.
CGGCCGAAGTCTACACCGTGCTGGCCACGGACGAGGGCGTGGACCGGGCTTTCGCGATGCTCGACAAGGTCAAGAACGACGCCGTCTGGTGGGAAGCGGGGGCGCAGCCGCCACAGCTTCTTGCCGATGGCGAAGTGGTCGCTACGATGGCCTATAACGGACGCATCTTTGCGGCGGCCCAGGCCGAGAGCAAGCCGTTCGAGATCGTCTGGGATGGTCAGATCATGGACCTTGACCTGTTTGTGGTCCCCAAAGGCTCCAAGAACACGGAAACAGCGATGGAGTACATCAGGTTCGCCACCGATACCCAGCGCCTTGCCGATCAGGCCAAGTACATCAGCTACGGCCCTGCACGCAAATCCTCGGCCCCGCTGATCAGCCTCTACAAGGACGGCAAGACCGAGATGCTGCCGCATATGCCGACATCGCCCGATGCCCTGAAGAACGCGCTTCTGAATGACGCCGAGTTCTGGGCGGATCGCGATCAGGAATTGAGCGAGCGCTTCAACGCCTGGCTGGCTGCCGGCTGAGCCATCCTGCCGGGGGGGCGCACCGCGCCGCCCCGGCACACACGATCCGAGAGGCCGCATGGCAGAGACTTTCGCACCGGGCGCCCCCGCGCTCTTGACCACGAGCGACGGCGTCCCGTTGAAGCTGGCGCTTGCACGGGCACAGCGCGCGTCGAAATGGCGGGCCTTTGCGCTTGTCCTGCCGCTTTTCCTGTTCGTCCTGATCACCTTCATCCTGCCGATCGGGCAGATGTTGCACCAGTCAATCTACAACCCCGGATTTCCTGCAAACATGCCGGCGCTGACGGCGTGGTTCGCGGACAATCCGCAGGGCACCGAACCCGACGAGGCGGCGTTTGCGGCCCTTGCGACGGACCTGCAGGGCGCGTCCAAGGCCAAGACGATCGGTATCGTGGGCACGCGGGTGAACTATGAACTTTCGGGGACACGATCGCTGTTCACCTCGACCGGGCGCAAGGCGTCCAAATTGGCGCCGCCCTATCGCGAGGCGCTGATCGCGATTGACCCGAAATGGGGCGATCCGCAGTTGTGGAGCACGATGCGACAGGTGTCGCGGGCCTATTCGCCCAACTTCCTGCTGGCAGCCGTCGACATGACCCGGGATCAGGATGGGGCGATCGTCAGCGTCCCGCCTGATCGCCAGATCTACGTGAAGCTGTTTGTCCGGACCTTCCTGCTGGCCGGGCTGATCACGCTGCTCTGCCTGATCCTGGGCTTTCCGGTGGCCCATCTGCTGGCCACTTTGCCGCTGCGCTGGTCCAACCTGCTGATGATCCTGGTGCTGCTGCCGTTCTGGACCTCGCTTCTGGTGCGGACAACCTCGTGGATCGTGCTGTTGCAGGGGCAGGGGGTGGTGAACAACAGTCTGGTGTCGCTGGGTCTGCTGACCGAAGAAACCCGGATCCAGATGATCTACAATCAGGCCGGCACGATCATCGCCATGACGCATATCCTGCTGCCCTTCATGATCCTGCCGCTTTACTCGGTGATGCGGCCGATCCCGCCAACCTACGTGCGGGCGGCGCGCAGCCTTGGTGCCTCCAGCTGGACCGCGTTTCGCCGGATCTATCTGCCCCAGACCTTGCCAGGGATCGGGGCAGGCGCGCTGCTGGTCTTCATTCTGGGGGTTGGCTATTACATCACGCCGGCGCTGGTCGGGGGTGCCTCGGGGCAGCTGATCTCGAACCTGATCGCCTTTCACATGCAGGACAGTCTGAACTGGTCACTCGCTTCGGCGCTGGCGGGGATCCTGCTGGCGCTCGTGCTGATCCTCTACTGGCTTTACGACCGGCTGGTGGGCATCGACAACCTGAAGCTGGGCTGATCCGATGAGACATTCTTCGCGCTTCTTCTGTTCCCAAATATCCCGGGGGTCCGGGGGCAGGGCCCCCGGCCTTCACCGCAAAAGGGCAAGCTGATGGCACTTCCAAGCTACGCCTCGCCGCTCGAGCGGATCTGGCGGGTCGTCTACCTGGTGATCTGCGCGCTGATCTTCGTGTTCCTGATCGCGCCGATCCTGATCATCATGCCGCTGTCGTTCAACGCCGAGCCCTACTTCACCTTCACCCCGAAGATGCTCGCGCTGGATCCCGAGGGGTTCTCGTTGCGCTGGTACGATCTGTTGCTGACCTTCGGCATGATGGCGCCGGACGTGCCGCGCGACAGCACCTGGTGGTCCGACGCCTGGAACAATGCAACCTGGGTGCGCGCGGCCAAGAATTCGCTGATCATCGGTGTGTTCTCGACGCTGGTTGCCACGGTCCTGGGCACGGTGGCCGCGCTGGGGCTTGCGCGATCCGAGATGCCGTATCGGCGGGCAATCATGGCGGTGCTGATCTCGCCGATGATCGTGCCGATCATCATCACGGCCACGGGGCTCTATTTCTTCTACTCCAACCCCTGTGCGATGATCGCCTGGACGGGCGCCGATCCGGCCTGCGGGCGGCTGGCAGGCACCTATCTGGGCGTCATCCTGGCCCATGCGACCTTGGGGATCCCGTTCGTCATCATCACCGTCACGGCGACGCTGATCGGCTTTGATCGGTCGCTCAGCCGCGCGGCCGCCTCGCTGGGGGCGCCACCGGTGACCAGTTTCTTCAAGATCACCATGCCGCTCATCCTGCCTGGCGTCGTGTCAGGGGCGCTCTTTGCCTTTGTCACCTCGTTCGACGAAGTGGTTGTGGTGCTGTTCATCGCGGCCAATGACCAACAGACCATTCCGCGCCAGATGTGGAACGGGATCCGCGAACAGATCAGTCCGGCGATCCTGTCGGTCGCGACCATTCTCGTGATCATTTCGATCTGTCTGCTCGCCGCGGTCGAATTGTTGCGGCGCCGGTCGGAACGGTTGCGTGGCGTGACGCCGCAATAGGGCGGTCAGGGCAGGACGTGCAGCCAGCCCCAGATCGTGACGATCGAAAGTCCCGTCGCGATCAGCACGGACGAGGCTGCGACCCGCATCGCCACGCCATAAAGCGCGGCGAACAGGAACGCATTGACACCCGGCGCCATTGCCGCGGTCAGAACGGCCGAGCGGAGCTGGTCGGTGTTCAGCCCGAACAGGCCGCGGCCCAGCGCCCAAGTGATCGCCGGGTGCAGGACCAGCGAGATCGCGCAGACCATGGCGATGGTCGCCTTGTCGCCTTCGGGGCGGTAGCGCACCATGACCCCGCCCAGACCGAAAAGCGCCGCCGGGATGGCAGCGCCGGCCAGCATGTTGACCCCTGCCATGACGGACCCGGGCAAGGGCAGCCCGCCCAGATTGACGATGAAGCCAGCAAGGATGCCCAGAACCAGCGCATTGGAGAAGATTGCGCGCAGGGCCTTCATCGCAATGCCGGGGATTGACGTGCCGCTGCCATGGCTGCGCACGCTTTCCATCAGGATGATCCCGAAGGCGTAGAACAGCGGCGCATGGATCGACAGGATCGCGTAGTTGCCGGCCAGCGCCTCTGGCCCATAGGCGCGCTCGGTGATCGGCAGCCCAAGCAGCAGCGAGTTCGAGAACAGACAGACAAAGCCGATCGCCACCGCGTCGGCCATGGGGCGGCCGAAAAAGATCCTGGCGCCTGCGAGACCGGCCGCGAAGCTGGCAAAGGCGCCGATGTAAAAGGCGGCGAGCAGGCGCAAATCGAACGTCGCCGCAAGATCCAGCGTCGCGATCGAGCGAAACAGCAGGCAGGGCACGGCGAAGGTCTGTGCAAACCGCATCAGCCCGTCGACCGTTGCCGGCGCGAACCAGCCGGCGCGCGCGGCGCCGTAGCCAAAGCCGATCACGACGAAGACCGGCAAGATCACATCGAGCAGCGCGTTCATCTGGAACCGCGTGTCATTCGGCCGCGATCTCGATCGTCAGTCCGTCATGTGCCGGGACCACATGCGCGGGCAGTTCCGCAAGAAGCGTCGCGTGGTCGAGGTCGATGTGCATGTTCGTCAGCACCGCACGCTTGGGCGCCATTCGGGCAATCCATTCCAGCGACAGGGCCAGGTGGGCATGGGTCGGGTGCGGGGAGCGGCGCAACGCATCGAGGATCCAGCAGTCAAGCCCTTCCAGCGCGGCCCAGGCATCTTCCGGGATCGCCACCACATCAGGCAGATAGGCGAGGCCGCCGATCCGAAAGCCGAGCGCGTCCATCGACCCGTGATCCACCTTGAAGGGGGTCAGGCGAATGGGGCCGCCGGCGCCGGTGATCTCGAAGCTGTCGTGGATCGTGTGCATGTCGAGGATCGCGGGATAGGGGGAATCCGCCGGCTGGATGAAGGCGTAGCCGAACCGGGCATACAGCGCCTCCTGGGTCGGGCCATCGGCCCAGACGGGCAGCCTGCGACGCATGTTGTAGACGATCTGGCGCAGATCATCGATGCCATGCACGTGATCGGCATGCGAATGGGTATAGACAACGGCATCGAGCGTGCCGATGTCCGCATCCAGCAACTGGTCGCGCATGTCCGGCGAGGTGTCGATCAGCACCCGCGTCGTGCCGTCGGGGCCGATCCGCTCGAGCAGCAGCGAGCAGCGGCGGCGGCGGTTCTTGGGATTTTCGGGGTCGCAATCGCCCCAGAGTCCGCCAAGGCGCGGCACGCCGCCGGACGATCCACAGCCCAGGATGGTGGCGCGCAAGGTCATCAGGCAGCTTTCACCCCGCGTGCCGCCCTGGTGAAAAGGCGGTCGAAATTGGCCGAGGTCTGGCGCGCAAATTCTTCGATCGACAGGCCGTAGAGGCTGGCACCGACCGCAGCCGTATGTGCGGTATAGGCCGGTTCGTTGCGTCGCCCGCGATGGGGCGGCGGGGCAAGATAGGGGCTGTCTGTTTCCAGCAGGATGCGCTCCAGCGGGGCTGCCTTGAAGATGTCGCGCACCTCGGCCGACTTGGGGAAGGTCGCGATGCCGGACATCGAGAGGTAAAAGCCAAGATCGAGCGCCGCCTTCGCCAGACCGGGACCAGAGGAAAAGCAGTGCATCACACAGCCATATGCGCCGTTGCGGTGTTCATCTGACAGGATCGCGGCCATGTCGTCATCCGCCGTGCGCGCATGGATGATCAGCGGTAGGCTGGTGATCCGGGCGGCGGCGATGTGGATGCGCAGGCTGTCTTGCTGTACCGCTTTCGTTTCAGCGGTGTAGTGATAGTCAAGGCCGGTTTCGCCAATGCCCACGAACTTTGGATGGCGCGCGAGCGCGACAAGGTCATCGACCGTCGCCATCGGTTCTTCGGCCGCGCTCATCGGGTGGGTGCCCGCCGCGTAGAAAACGCCGTCATAGGCCTCGGCGATGGCGCGCACCTTTGGCTCCTGACGCAGGCGCGTGCAAATCGTGACCATGCGGGTGACGCCCGCGGCACGGGCGCGATCGACGATGGCGGGCAGTTCGCCTTCAAAATCGGGAAAATCGAGGTGGCAATGGCTGTCAACGATTTCGGGCCTGGCAGCGGAGCGGGTCGGAACGGACATCGGCAGCCTACCTCGGGGCGAGCGTGCCCGCCGTCTCGTCGATCTTCAGCACCATATCCATGAGAAGCGCGGCAGGGTCAAGGTTCACAGCCTTGCCACGTCGTGCGCGCGCCGAGAGACCCTGCGCGAGATCGGCCCAAAGCCGTGCCGTTGCGGGATCAGGCGCAAGGCGCGCGATCAGGGCGGCTTCGCCAGGCGCGGCCTCGGGGGGGATCTGGCCGGTGCTGCCGGCATGGGCAAGGCGCGCCAGAAAGAGATCAATCAGCCGGACGATCAGATCAAAGCTGTCCTCGGCGCCGCGCCCCGCCCCCGCCTCGGCCAAGGCAATGGCGCGCGGACGATCGAGGCGCGGCAGGGTGGACAGCAAGGCGACAAGCTGGGCGTAACGCCGAAGCCCGTCGAGATTGGCGATGCGGATCGCTTCGCCCACCGATCCCGCCGACAGTTCCGCCATGGCGCCTGCATCGTCAACCTCGGTGCCTGCATTGCGCAGGGCCTCGGCCATGTCGTCTGGCGTCAGCGAGGTCAGGCGCAACTCGCGGCACCGCGAGCGGATGGTGGGCAAAAGGCGGGCGGGCTGATGGCTGACGAGCAGCAGCGTGACGCCCTCGGGGGGTTCTTCGAGCAGTTTGAGCAGGGCGTTGGCGGCGTTTGGGTTCATGTCATCGGCGCTATCGACGATCGCCACACGCCGCCCACCGTCAGTTGCATGAAAATTGAAGAATAGCCGCATGTTTCGAACTTCATCGACCGAAATGATGTTCGATATTGCCGTGTGCTTGTCGTTCGGGCCGCGCCGCAGCAGGAACAGGCGCGGCTCGGTCAGGGCGATGGAGCGGCGCACGATCGGGTGATCAGGGGGAATGTCGAGCGTTTCGGGCGGGGCGGGGGCAAAGAACCCGCCATCGTCCTCGGGGGTGGCCAGCAGGAAACGGGCGATCTTCCAGGCGAGGGTCGCCTTGCCGACGCCACGCGGGCCAGTCAGCAGCCAGCCATGCGCAAGCCGGCCCTGCCGGAAGGCGTCAAGAAAGGTTGCCTCGGCCCTTGCCTGCCCGATCAGGCGGGGCGTCTCGCGCGGGT
>JBGSQL010000308.1:0-3419 GCA_041738105.1 Rhodobacter sp.
GCCGTGGCGAACAAGCTGCACCCCCGACATCGTGGCGGGTAACGGCACCTCGGCCCGCAGCGTCATGATGAACACCCGCCCGCGGCACCCTGCGGCCAGCCGCGCGCGGGGGGTTTCACACCCCCCGCACCCCCCGTGGGATATTTGTGAACAGAAGAAGGGGGATGTGAGGTCACGCCCGGATCCTTGCGTTCGTCGGATCCCAGATCGCGCCATCACCCTGCACGACCGCCGGATAGCGGGTACCAAACACCTCGATTTCCAGCGCGGTGCCGGGCTCGGCCAGATCGGCGCGCACCATGCCAAGGGCAACGCAGCCCCCCAGCCGATGCCCCCAATAACCGCTTGTCGTTTCACCCACGATTTGCCCATCCTGCCACAAGGTGGACATGTAGGGCGGATCGCAGTCCCCGACATCGGCTGTCAACGTGACAAAGCGTTTGGTCACGCCGGCCTGTTTTTCGGCGGCCAGCGCCGCCTTGCCGCGGAAATCATCCTTGGTCCAGTCGACGAACCGCTCCAGCCCGCCCTGAAGCACGGTGTAGTCGGTCGAAAGATCGCCCTTCCAGGTGCGATAGCCCTTTTCGATGCGCAGGCTGTTCAGCGCGAACATGCCGAAGGGGCGCAACCCGTGGCCGCGCCCGGCCCGCATCACGATATCCCAGATCGCGGCGGTATCGGCGATGTGGCTGTGGATCTCCCAGCCGAGTTCACCCGCAAAGGACACCCGCAGCAGCAAGACCTCGGCCCCGCCGATGGTGGCCCGTTGCCAGGTCAGCCAGGGCCGCGCCAGATCGGCCTGCGTCACCTCGGCCAGAATGGCGCGCGCCGCCGGCCCGGTCAGGATCTGGCAGGACCAATCGTCGGTTTCCTCGACCAGCGACAGGCCCGGCGCCAGATGCCGCAACAGCCAGTCACGGTCATGCCCCTGCGCGCTGGCAGCCGTGATCAGCAGCACCTCGTCGGTGTCCATCCGCGCGATCGACATCTCGGTCACGATCCGGCCCTTGTCATCGGCGAAATACCCCAGCCCGAGCCGCCCGACCGGAGGCACCTTGCCGGTGATCTGGCGTGCCAGCCAGTCCGTCACCCCCGGCCCCGAGATCCGGAAGCGTGAGAACCCCGGCAGATCGAGGATCCCCGCCGCATCGCGCACCGCAAGGCATTCCTCGCGCACCGCGCCGAACCAGGGCCCCTCGCGCCGCCAGGTCCGGCTTGCCTCTTCCGAGGTGTCGTCGCCGGGGCGCGCATACCACAGCGCCCGCTCCCAGCCGTTGTAGGGCCCATAGACGGCGCCCAGCGCGCGGCTCCTGTCATGCACCGCTGACAGCTTGCGGTCACGCCCCTCGGGCCAGACGTGGTGCGGGAAGTGGATGGCATATTCATGGCCGTACACCTCCTTGCCCTTGGCCACGCAATAGGCCTCGTCCTCGAACCCGGTGAAGCGGCGCGGATCGCAGGACCACATGTCCCACTCGGTCGCGCCCTCGGTGACCCATTCCGCCAGCACCTTGCCCGCGCCACCCGCCTGGCAGATGCCAAAGGTAAAGACGCAGGCCTCATAGGCGTTGGGCACCCCCGGCATCGGCCCGATCAGCGGATTGCCGTCGGGGGTATAGGGGATCGGCCCGTTGATCACCTTGGCCAGCGCCGCCTTTTCCAGCAGCGGCACACGCGCCATGGCATCTGCGATATGCCATTCCAGCCGCTCCAGATCGTCGGGGAACAGCTGAAAGCTGAAATCCTCGGGGAACGGATCGTCCGGTGTCGCCCAGTGCGCCCGGCAATTGGCCTCGTAAGGCCCAAGGTTGAAGCCCATCTTCTCTTGCCGCAGATAATAGCTGCTGTCGACATCGCGCAGCAGCGGCAGCTTGTGGCCGACCTCGGCCGTCCACGCGGCCAGTTCGGGGATGGTGTCGAACAGCAGGTACTGATGGCTCATCACCATCATCGGCACCTCGCGCCCGAACCAGCGCCCGACCTCGCGCGCATAGTACCCGGCGGCATTGACCACCACCTCGCAGCGGATCTCGCCCTTGGGTGTCGAAACGATCCAGTCGTCCCCCGCGCGCCGCACGCCCGTCGCCGGGCAGAAGCGTTCGATTCGTGCGCCCATCTGGCGCGCGCCCTTGGCCAGCGCCTGGGTCAGTTGCGCCGGGTCGATATCGCCGTCATAGGGGTCATAGAGCGCGCCTGTCAGGTCATGCGTTTCAAGGAAAGGATAGCGCGACCGCACCGCGTCGGGCCCCAGGATATCCAGATCCATCCCCTGATAGCGCCCCATCCCCACGACGCGCTGAAACTCGCGCAGCCGCTCGGCCGTGTGGCCAAGCCGGACCGATCCGGTGACGTGGTAGTTCATCGGATAATCAACCACGTCGCCCAAGCCGCGATACAACTCGGCCGAATAGCGCTGCATGTTCATGATCGACCAGGACGACGAAAACGTGGGCACATTTCCCGCCGCGTGCCAGGTCGATCCGGCCGTCAGCTCGTTCTTTTCCAGCAGCACGGCATCGGTCCAGCCCGCCTTGGCCAGGTGATAGAGCGCCGAGGCCCCAACCGCGCCCCCGCCGATGATGACCACGCGCGCGCTTGCAGGAAATTCCGCCACGACCGTCCCCCGATACCCCGTTCCGCACCGCAGTATCGACCCGCACCGAGCGGCTTTCAATTCGGCGCGACTGTGCTTATTGATCGGAAAATCCGATCAGAGGGCAGGATGCAGCCAGAACTCGTCACCACCTTCCTCGATCTGGTGGAAACGCGCAGCTTCCACCGCACGGCCGAACGGCTGGACCTGACGCAATCCACCGTGTCGGCCCGCGTCCAGGCGCTGGAAACAACGCTGGGGGCCAAGCTTTTCACCCGCTCGCGTGCCGGCACCCAGCTGACCACCGAAGGGCTCAAGTTCGAGCCCCACGCCCGCATGTTGCGCCACGCCTGGGCCGAGGCGCGGCGGTCCGTCACCCCCTCGGGCCTTGCTGCCGTCACCTTGCGCATCGGCATCCAGAACGATCTGGCCGCAGATCATATCGGCGATTGGGTCTCGGGCTTTCGGCGCGCCTTGCCGGAGACGGCCTTTTACATCGAGCCAGACTATTCCGCCCAGATGTGTGCCGACCTTGGCACCGGGCATCTCGACTTCGCGGTCCTCTATACGCCCCGCGCGCTGCCAGATCTGCACTTCACCTCGGTTGGCCATGTCACCTATCGCCTCGTCTCATCAGACGGGATCACCCGCGCGGGGCTGACACCCGAACGCTACATCCGCGCCAACTACTCCCCGGCCTTCGACACGGCCCATACGGCGGTATTGCCGCACCTCGCCACCGCTCCCCTTGCCGCGGGACAGAACGGCGCGGTCGCGGGGCTGCTTGCCGCGCTTGGCGGCGCGGCCTTCGTGCTCGAGGACAAGA
>JBGSQL010000320.1:0-10905 GCA_041738105.1 Rhodobacter sp.
GTCGCCATCCCCGTCATCGCCAGCGGTGGGGTCGCCTCGCTGGCCGACCTGCGCGCGCTGCGCGATACCGGCGTGATCGCGGGCGCGATCTCGGGGCGCGCGCTCTATGACGGGGCGATCGACCTTGCCGAGGCCATCGCGATCCTGACACCCTGATCGCTTCTTCTGTTCTCAAATATCCTCCGGGGGGGGGCGCCGCATTTGCGGCGTGGGGGGCGGAAAGCCCCCCATCCCCAGCCCGACGCAATAGCGCACATAGGGCCAAAGGACGACGCCCATGCTCAAGACCCGCATCATCCCCTGCCTGGACGTGGCCGATGGCCGCGTCGTCAAGGGCGTCAATTTTGTCGACCTGCGCGACGCAGGCGATCCGGTCGAGGCCGCGCGGGCCTATGACGCCGCGGGCGCGGACGAGCTTTGCTTTCTCGACATCCACGCCACCCACGAAAATCGCGGCACGATGTTCGATCTGGTCACCCATACAGCCGAACAGTGCTTCATGCCGCTGACCGTCGGCGGCGGCGTGCGCAGCGCCGAGGATGTGCGCGCACTCCTGTTGGCCGGGGCCGACAAGGTCAGCTTCAATTCGGCGGCCGTTGCCGATCCCGATGTCGTGGCGCGCGCGGCCGAGCGTTTTGGCAGCCAATGCATCGTCGTGGCCATCGACGCCAAGACGGTCGCCCCCGGCCGGTGGGAGATCTTCACCCATGGCGGGCGCAAGCCAACCGGCATCGACGCGGTCGAGTTTGCGCGCACGGTGGCCCAGAAGGGCGCGGGCGAGATCCTGTTGACCAGCATGGATCGCGACGGCACCGGCGCGGGCTTCAACATCCCGCTTACCCGTGCCGTCGCCGATGCGGTCGCGATCCCGGTCATCGCGTCGGGCGGCGTCGGCACGCTCGATCACCTGGTCGAAGGCGTCGTGGACGGCCACGCGAGCGCCGTCCTCGCCGCCTCCATCTTCCATTTCGGCACCTTTACCATCACTCAGGCCAAGGCCCATATGGCTGCCGCCGGTATCCCCATGAGGCTGACATGACCTTGCCCCCCTCGCCGCTCGCGCGGCTCGCAGCAACGATCGAGGCCCGCAAGACCGCCGATCCCGAGACCAGCTGGACAGCCAAGCTGCTGGCCAAGGGCCCTGCGAAATGCGCCGAGAAATTCGGCGAGGAAGCGGTCGAGGCGATCATCGAGGCAGTCCGGGGCGACAGGGCGGCGCTTGTCGCCGAAGCGGCCGATGTGCTCTATCACCTTCTGGTGATGCTGGCGGCCCGCGATGTGACGCTGGCCGAGGTGCTGGCGGAACTCGAACGACGCGAGGGCCAGTCCGGCCTCGCCGAAAAGGCCGGCCGCGGTTAGACCCTAAAGTCCAAATCGCGGAAGTTCTATCGCCGGACAACGGTTTTGCACCACCCGCACGCCCCGCGCTTCGGCCAGCGCCGCGGCCCCCGCATGTTCGACGCCCAACTGCATCCAGATCGTGCGCAGATCCGGCAGATGCGCCAGCGCCTCCTCGACGACCGGCAGCACATGATCGGATCGGCGGAAGATATCCACCATGTCCACCGGATCCTTTATGTCCGACAGACGCGCATGCACCGTCTCACCCAGCACGCGCGTGCCTGCCTGCCCGGGATTGACCGGGATCACACGATAACCATGCGCCGCCAGGACCTGCGCCACACGGTGGCTCGGGCGGAGCGGATTGGGCGACCAGCCGACCAGCGCAACCACGCGGGTCGTCTTCAGGGTATCGACGATTTCGGCATCACTCGGAGGCATCACAGCAAACCCAGACAAAAAAGCGCCCGGACGAATGACCGGGCGCAAGTCGCGGAACGAGGGACAGTGAGTGAAATGGAGTTGTTCCGAACTGCCACTTCATCACTCGATATAGGAACCACGGATCGGCATTGCAGCGCCGATCGCAAAAGCGTGATCCGTTGCCTCACTTGACCACCGCTGCATACAGTGCCACCGCCGCCGCGTTTGACACGTTCAGCGATCCGAACACCCCCGAATAGGGAATGCGCACCAGCCGGTCACAGATCTCGCGCGTGCGGTCCCGCAGCCCCGGCCCCTCGGCACCCAGCACGATCCCGACCGGGCGCGTCCCGGCTGCGGCCAGCCCCTCGGCCAGCGTCAGTTCGGCCGTGCCCTCAAGGCCCAGCAGCACAAATCCCATGGCCTTCAGCCGCTCCATCGCGTCGCCCAGATTGGCCACGCGCAGATAGGGTTGGCGTTCCAGCGCGCCGCTCGCGGTCTTGGCCAGCGCCCCCGTTTCCGGTGCGGAATGGCGGTGCGGCGCAATCACCGCGCGCGCGCCGAAAACTTCGGCCGACCGCAGCACTGCCCCCACGTTGTGCGGATCGGTCACCCGATCGAGCAGCACCACCAAGGGGGCCCCCGCGCCCGTTGCGCAGACCGTCTCCAGATCACCCCAGTGCAACGGCCGGGCCTCCAGCGCGGCCCCCTGATGGACCGAACCTTCGTCGATCGGCACGTCGAACCGGCGCGGGTCGACAATCTCGGGCGTCATCCCGCTGGCGGCGATCGCCTCGTCCAGCTTGTCGGCCGCGTTCTTTGTCAGGACCAGCCGCAACCGCTGGCGGGCGGGGTTCATCAGCGCATCGCGCACGGCATGCAGGCCGAACAGCCAGACGGTTTCCCGCGCCTCGCCCCGGCGCGCACGTTCCTTTTCGATCACCCAAGCCGGTTTCTGCATCGCCCATCCCCGTTTTCGCGCGCGACAATGCGGCGCCACCGGCCCTTGCGCAAGGTGAAACTCCCTGCCCCTCGGGTCAGCCACTTTCGCGCTTGACGCTCCCAAGCCCCTTCGCTATCCCACCCCTCGCGTCGGGCGACGAGCTGCAAGGTGCGGCAGCGGACTGTAACTCCGCCGGGGAGACCCATGCCTGGTTCGATTCCAGGGTCGCCCACCATCTTCCACATCCCCACCATCTTCCACTTCAACGTGTTATGGGATCAGTGTGGCGTGAGCCTGGCAGCGGTCGCCCCTGCCCCGCGCAACCCAAATCCGGAAACCGACCTGTGCCGTTCAGCGGCGGGCATCCTGCGGCAGCGGGCGCGGTCGTGTCAAAACGAAGCGCGCGGGCGTTTGCGGCTGGCGGGCACGCGAGACGTGACCTGCACCAGCCACAGCGGCAGCCGGAAACGGCGCTTCCGGCACCGCCGCGGCGGCGCTTTCACAGCCGCTTGATCCGGTCACCAATCTTGATCTCGCCGTCCTGCTCGATCGAGCACAGGATGCCGCGCAGGCGATAGGCGGCATGCGCTGGCGCCGAGACCCAGTTGTAGGCCGGGTGGCCGTAGCGAACCTTCCACTTGGCACATCCCTCGTTCCAAAGGTCGGACACCCGCAAGATCGCCGTGCCAACGCCCAGCAGCGATCCGGCAGGCAGGTTCGCCAGCGACACGTTCAGATCAGCGACGATCGTATCCCCCGGATAGGCCACCGTTTCGCGGTCGCGCCAGACAAGATCCAGCACCCGCAAGGGCAGGATCGACACCTGGATGCGCGGATCCGGACGGCCATCTTCCAGCTTGAGCCAGGGTTGCGACATCTCGAAGTCGTCCTCGACACCCTTTGCGCGGGTCAACGTCAGGCGTTCACGAAAGACACGTGCGTTGTAGGCCGGTCGGGTGCAAAGCATATGAACCGGCCCGTCAGACACGGGGGCGGCAAGGACGTGTGGAAGGGCTGCCTCCAGATCGTCCTGCGTTACGAAATCAGTCATGTTGTGACTGCCTTTCCAAGGGTTTGAAGGACAACGGGTAAGTCTGCCAGCGTAGCACACCTATCGCTGTTTGGGCCACGATCTCGTCTGAATCTCTGGCAACCGGAACAGGGCCCGCGCCATCGTCCCCACCGCAACAGCCGCCGCCCGACCCCTCTCATTCCGCCGCCCGCGCCCGATGTGCCGGCGGCACCAGGCCCACGTCGACCTTGTCATGCCGCAGCGGCAGATCGATGTCTACGGCCCGGTCCAGATTCTGAGCATAGCGGTGGCCGGCGTAGGTCGCCGCAGCGATGATCGCCGGCGCCTCGCAGTCACCGATCCGGCTCAGGCTGAACGGCAACTCGGCCTGCGCACCGTCCGCCTGATAGCGCAGCGCGGTGTACAGATCGTCGACCGGTGTGCGCTGGCCGACAATCACCAGTCCGGTCGCGGCCAGCCTCTGGTCTCGGCCCGAATGTTCGCAGACGATTGTGGCCGCCGCTCCATCGAACCACGACAGCCCGTGCGCCGTGATCATCCTGATCCCAAGCTTCGCCAGATGCCCCGGCACCCGCCAGCCCTCACCCGTCTTTTCAGCCCATTGCGAGACGCGATCATCCGGCGTGACCAGCGTCACGTCCAGACCGGCCGCGCGCAATCGTTCCGCAACGATGCCGCCCATGTAGTAGCCATCGCTGTCAAACACCACGGTAGGACCAGTGGGCAAAAGGCCGTCCATGATGTCATCAGGGGTCAGAACCTGCGTGTCAGGATCGGCAATCGCGGCAAACCGCTTGCCGCCCCAGACATCGCGCCGCCATCGGGCACCGGTCGCGATGCAGACATGGCCCGCCTCGAACGCCAGCACATCCTCTGGCGTCAGGCGGCTTTCGCGAAAGATCTCGACATTCGGCATCTTCAGGATCTGCTGCTCGCGGTAATCCCGCACCCGGATGTATTCGCGCATCCCCGGCAAGCCTGCCTCGCGCACCACCCGGCCCCCCAGCACGCGGCCCGCCTCGGCCAGCGCCACCTTGTAGCCGCGCAACCCCAGCGCCCGCGCCGCTTCCAGCCCGGCCGGCCCGGCCCCGACGATCAGCACCTGCTGGTCCGAGCCCCTCGGCCTGATCCGCTCGGGGTGCCAACCCTGCCGCCATTCCTCGCCCATCGTGGGGTTCTGGGTGCAGCGGATCGGCACTGACAGGCTGTCTCCGGAATAGCAGACATTGCAACCGATGCATTCGCGGATGTCCTCGGGCCGGCCCTCCTCGATCTTGGTGGGTAAGAACGGGTCGGCGATCGACGGCCGGGCGGCCCCAATCAGGTCGGTGATGCCCGATTTCACCATCCGCACCATCGTGTCAGGTGAGGTGAAGCGCCCGACCGTCACCACCGGCTTCGTGGTGACCGACCGGACAAAGGCCATGTAGGGCTCCAGCGCGCCCTCCTTGACAAAGCGCGAGGCCCCCATTTCCAGCGAATAATCGGTGATGTTGATATCCCACAGGTCGGGCATCTCGGCCAGCATTGCCAGCATCTCGCGCCGCTCGCCGATGATCGGCTTGCCATCCTCGCCGATCTGCTCATCCGCTGCAAAGCGGACAGCGACCGCGCACCGGTCGCCCACGGCCTCTTTCGTTTCCTCGATCAACTCGCGCACCAGCCGGGTGCGGTTTTCCAGACTGCCGCCGTATTCGTCGCTGCGGGTATTGGTCTCGGGGTCAAGGAAATGCGAGATCAGGTAGCCATGCGTCGCATAGACATAGACAATATCAAAGCCCGCATCGCGCGCCCGCAAGGCAGCATTGCGATGCCAGCGGCGGAAATCGCGGATATCGGTCTTGTCCATCGCGCGGGACTGGAACGGGTGGCCCACGGCATTGGGCATCCCGGCCACGTCGAACGACACCAGCCGCGTCGCCAGATTGGCCGTCCTTGCCCCCCCGAACCACAGTTCGGCCCCCGCGAGCGCACCATGGGAGTGGACCTTGTCGGTCATCAGCCGATGGGCACGGATGTCGCTGTCATCCCAAAGCGTCGCCGAAACATACAGCTGGTCATCCGACGCCGGATGGATCGAGCAATATTCGGTGCAGACCACACCCCAGCCCCCTTCCGCCTTGACCCCCCGCATCTCGGCCAGGGTCCGGGGCCGGACCCAGCCCATGCCCGTGCAATGCGGAACCTGGTAGAAACGGTTCTTGGTGGTGACCGGTCCGATCCTGACCGGCTCGAACAGGATATCGTGGCGGGGGTCACGCGTCATGGGGGTCATCCTGTGTAAAAAGGGGTGCAGCCGGGCGCCCGATCCGGGCCGGTCTGTCCGGGAAAACCGTGGGGAACAGGGCGGCGATATAGTCAAGCGCCTTGTCCCGGCAGGCTATCCGCTTGAAATCGCTTGGATAGACCAGCATGTTCAGCCACAGCCCGTCATGGAAGGCCTCCATCCCCAGTGCCGTTTCCTGCGGGTCGATCCGGGTCTGGCCGGTTTGCGCACAAAGCGCGGCAAGGATCGCCACCGTTGCCCCCAGTCGTTCGTCGTCCACGTCTGACAGAACACGGCGATAGATCTCGCGCGCCCCGGCATCGCCATAGAAGGCGAACCAGATCGCCAGCTTGCGCCGGTCACAGATGCGGGGGTGAAAGCGGGCATCGACGATGGCAACCAGTCGATCCGCATGCGACAGCGACGGATCGCGATTGCGCGTCTGCCAGATCGCGCGGGCTTCGTCGGCCAGATGCTGCAACGTCGCCTCAAGCAACCGCTCCTTGCTGTTGAAATGAAAGTGCGCCAATCCGATCGACGTTCCGGCGATCTCGGACACCCGCGCTATCGTCGTGCCGCTCAACCCGTGGTCCGCGATCGACCGGATGGTTGCATCGATCAACTGCTGTCGCCGTTCGGCCTTGGCCGCCGCGCGCGTCGTCCTTTGTGCAGCGCGCGTAAGGTTGGCGTTCTCGCTCGTCATGCCATGCGGCCTGATCCAGAGGGCCCCGCCCATCCACTCCCTGTGGCACGATCCGCGAACCCCGGCCCAACCATCTTCGCCGCACCTCAGCCGCCGCATTTCGTTGAATACACATTCAACGATTGAGTTGGCCCGGCAAACATGTCAAGTCGTTTTTCCGAACCGCGCGCCAGAGCAGGAAAGGGCATCGCCATGGCCAGCACCCTACCGTCCCACGCCCGCATCGTCATAATCGGCGGCGGTGTCATCGGCACGTCGATCGCCTACCACCTTGGCAAGCTGGGCGTCCGGGATGTGGTCGTGCTGGAGCGGGACAAGCTGACCTCGGGCACCACATGGCATGCCGCTGGCCTGATCGCCTCGGCCGGCATGTCCAGCGAAACCCTGATCTGGATCCAGCGGTATTCGCGGCAGCTCTACATCGACTTGCAGGCCGAGACCGGGCTTTCCACCGGTTTTCGCCAATGCGGACACATCCACATCGCCTGTGACGCCAATCGACGCGAGGTGATGCGCCGCGAGGCGAACTTCGTGCGCTCTCAGGGGCTGGAGCGGTTCGAGATCTCGCCCGCCGAAATCAAGGCCCGGTTCCACCTGATCGAAACCCGCGGCATCCTGTCGGGGTTCCACACCCCCACGGATGGCCGGGCAAATCCGGTTGATGTGACAATGGCCCTCGCCGCCGGGGCGCGCGCGACCGGGGTGCGATTCTTTGAAGGCACCCCGGTGACCGATCTTCTGATGACCGGCCCCCGCATCAGCGGCGTCGTCACGCCGATGGGACCCATCCAGGCCGAACAGGTCGTCCTCGCCGCCGGGATGTGGTCGCGGCAACTGGGCGCCAGGATCGGCGTGCCGGTGCCGCTGCAGGCCGCCGAGCACTACTATCTGCTGACCGAGCCGCTTGCGGGCGCGCACCCCGACATGCCGGTGGTCGAAGACCCCGAGACCTACACCTATGTGCGCGAGGAAGGCGGCGGGCTGCTGTTCGGACTGTTCGAACCCGAGGGCGCCACCTGGAACCTCAAGGGCATCCCCGAAGACGCCAGCTTTTCAACCCTGCCGCCAGACTGGGACCGCATGACGCCCTTTCTGCAAAAGGCCTTCGAGCGCTATCCGGTGATGAATGCCGCCGGCATCAAGACCTTCTTCTGTGGCCCTGAAAGTTTTACCCCCGATGGCGGCTTTCTTGTCGGCGAAAGCCCCGAGGTCGACGGGTTGTTCCTGGCCACCGGCCTCAATTCGCTGGGCATCCTGTCGGCTGGGGGCATAGGCTCGATCCTGGCCGAACTGCTGACCACCGGGAATTCTTCGCAAGACATCACCGGCCTGACCATTGCCCGGACCCGCCCCCACCAGGCCACGCGCCAGTTTCTGGGTGCGCGCATTCCCAAGTCACTTGGCTATACCTTCAGCTACGCGCCGCTGCCGCACTATCACCACACGTCAGCGCGCAACATGCGCCGGCTGGCCCTGCATGACCGCTACGTTGCCCTCGGCGCGTATTTTCACGACCTGTCGGGCTGGGAAATGCCCTACTGGTTCTCGTCGGACGGCCCCGCACCAAAGGTCGAGCACACCTATGCCCGCCAGCCCTGGCACGACCTTGCCGCCCGCGAACACCATGCGACCCGCACCGCTGCGGGGCTGTTCGACAAAAGCTTCATGGGCAAGTTCGTGGTGCAGGGCCGCGACGCCGAAACCGTGCTGAACCGGGTCAGCGCCAATTCCGTCTCCGTGCCCATCGGAACCAACGTCTACACCCAATGGCTGAACCACCAGGGCGGCATCCTGTCCGACCTGACCATCACCCGCACCGCCGAGACCGAGTTTCTGCTGATCACCGGCGATGTGCTGCAAAGCACGACCACCGCCTGGCTGCGCCGTCAGACCAGGGCGGACGAGCAGTGCGCTGTCACCGATGTGACCTCGGCCTACACGATCCTGTCGCTGCAAGGCCCCAGATCCCGCGATATCCTGCAAGGGATGACCGGGGGCGATCTGCCCACCGCAGCGCTGCCCTTTCGTCAAAGCCGCTTTGTCGAGATCGGCCCGGTCCCGGTCCGGATCGTGCGGGTAACCTACATGGGCGAACTTGGGTATGAACTTTATATCCCGACCGAATACTCCCACGCCGCCCATGACGCACTGCTCGACGGCTTCCGGGCGGCGGGGGTAGAGCCGGTGCATTGCGGCCTGATGGCGCTGGACTCGCTGCGCCTCGAAAAGGGCTATCGCGACTTCGGCGTCGATATCGACAACACCGACTCGCCCTTGCAGGCCGGGCTGAGCTTTGTCGTGGATTTCAGCAAGCCGGATTTCATCGGTCGGGCCGCCCTGATCGCGCAGAAAGAGGCCGGGCCACCCACCTGCCGCCTCGTTCAGTTCCTGCTGACGGATCCGGACCCCCTGCTGCACGGCAACGAGCCCATTCTTTGCGACGGGGCCTATGTCGGCTACATCCGTGCCGGGGCGTTCGGACCGACACTCGGGGCCTCGGTCGGCCTCGGCACTGTCGAACACGCCGCTGGCGTAACGGCGGACTTCCTGCGTGCCCACCGCTTCGAGATCGAGATCAACGATCGTCGCGTCGAGGCCACCGCCTCGCTGCGCCCGTTCTATGACCCACAAAGCGAGCGTGTCCGGGCCTAGCTTGGCCAGGCCAGTTCGGGTTCTGCTGCCGGACGCCGGCAGGACCGGGTTTTGTGGGTCGCAGCTTTGGCCGCCATCTTATTGAAATCAGGATCGAAACGGCCATCACGCTCCAGGCCGCGCTGGCCCGGGGCTGTGACAGGGCGGCGCCGTCATCCGTTCTTGCGGGACATGCGGTCAGGGGCGCTGCAAGGTTTCGACGCACAACACCGTCGGCAAGTGTCGCGCAATCTCGGTCCAGCTGTCACCCTCATCGCGGCTGGCAAAGACCGATCCGCTGTTGGTGCCGAAATACACCCCTGCGGGGGCGACGCGGTCGGTGGCCATCGCTTGCCGCAAAACGGTGAAGAAACAATCCTTTGCCGGCAATCCCTCACGCATTTCCTGCCAGGTGTCGCCACCATCGCGCGAACGCCAGACCGCCGCCCGGGCCTCGGGTGGATAGCGCCCGGCGGTATCCCCGTTCAGCGGCAGGACCCAGATCGTGCGCGGATCGCCCGGATGCACCGCAATCGGAAAGCCGAAGGTCGAGGGCAGACCCGCCGAGATCTCATCCCAGCTGCGCCCGCCGTCGCGGCTGCGAAAAACCCCATGGTGGTTCTGCTGGTACAGCAGATCCGCATCCTGCCCCGGCGCGCGCACGATGTTGTGCACACACAACCCCACATCCGGACCGCAGTCCGCAGTGCCGGGCACGGCATGGGCCGCATGATCCGACACCGCATCGGCATTGGATCGCCGGTTGCGCCGGTCCCAGGTCCGCCCGCCATCCTCGGTGGCAAAGACCCCGGCCGCCGAGATCCCGACCCACAGCTTCGCCGGATCGTCCGGATCGGCCACGATGCTGTGCAACACCAGCCCTGCCGCCCCCGGCTCCCAACTGTCGCCCGAAGGATGATCGCTCAGCCCCTGCACCCGTGCCCAGGTGGTCCCCCGATCCGCGCTGGAATAAAGCGCGGCCGGCTTGGCCCCGGCATAAAGCGTGCCATGCGCCAGGTTCAGCGACCAGAGCGCGGCGATCTGCCCGGTAAAGGGCGCAGGGGGCGCGGGCGTGCTGCCGAACTGTTCGGCCATCGCCGGATCAGCAGCAAGCCAATCGTCGAACGTGCCGTTGGCAAGCTTGGACAGGCTCCAGCTTGCCCCGCCATCGTCAGACCTCCAGACACCTGCGCCGTGCCACTCGCCGCCGCCCGCAGCCCAGATCGTCCCATCGGCCGGATCGCCCTGCAGGTGATTGATCGGCCAGCCATCGCAGAACGGGCCGCGCAGCCGGCTCTGCGATCTTTCGTCCTCCAGGTCGATCAGGAAGACGCCTTTCGTCGTGCCTACCAGCACCGTGACCGCACCCGTCATTTCCCCCTCCCTTGTCGTTTGCCGGGCAGAGTAGCACAGGCGCGGCAAGGCGAAAAATGGTTCGGTGAAAGGCGGACTCCATTGCCAGAGCGAATGTTCTTGCTATGTTCTGATCATGCCCGATGTCCCCCCCCTTCCCACCCTTGCCCCCGCCCGTGTGCACGAAGCCTCCGGGCCGGGCGCGCCGGCCT
>JBGSQL010000389.1:0-2925 GCA_041738105.1 Rhodobacter sp.
CCGTCAGGGCGCTGTCGCCCGCGACCTGGGCGATGGGGGCAGGGGACCGGGGCAGGGGGCCGAAGGGGCCGACGGGCGCCTTGGGATCGGGCGGGGCGGCGAGATAGGTATCCTGCGGCGGGGACAGGCGCTTGCGGGCCATCGGTCAACCTCCCATCAAAACAGGGTCTATGGGCGCTGTCAGAGCCTTTTTCAGTAGGCTCACAGCAAGGCCCCTGCTGCCTTCAGCTCATCCCGGCGCCACACGCCCAGCAGCAGCTTCTTGAAGGCGGCATAGGTTTCGTCAAAGGTCTCGCGACCGCGGATGTAGGTGTCGCGGTTGAAATCGCGGTAATCGGCCTCGTAGATGCCCGAGATGCGTTCCCCCGCCTGCCCGATCAGCGCGGTGAAATCCTGCCGCCAGGGGCTGAGGGTGCGCCCGAGATAGGCCTGCATCAGCCCCGCCAGTTCCGCCTGCTGGGCGCCATCATAGCGGGTGATGATCGCGCGCACGGCATCCCATTCGAACGACAACTCGGCCCGGCCCAGGGCACGTGCCGCGATGTTCTCGCCCGCCTCGATCGAGGCGAAGGTGGAGTGCAGCATGTCGAAGAACCGCCCCGTTGAATCAAACTCGAGAAACGAGGCGCCAACCGGCACCAGCAGGATATCCGAGGCGGTCAGGCCGTTGATCGTCAGATAGCCAAGCGCGGGCGGCGTATCGAGGAACACCACGTCATAAGCATCGAGCACGCCATCCTCGGCCAGCCGGTCGGCCAGTGCATCCCAAAGCTTCCAGCCGCGCGCCTGCATCCGCCAGACCGGGATCTGGAACTCGGCCCAGTAGAGGTTCAGCTGCGCCCCGATCAGGTCGATGTTGGGCCAATGCGTCTTCTGGATCAGATCCTGCGCGGTGATCTTCTGCGCCTCGAGCATCGTCTCGTCGAGCGGCAGGGGGGCATCGCCGCGCGCGAGCCGCCCCTGGTTCTCGGCGATCAGATGGGTGGCGTAGTGGCGCGCGATCAGCGGAAAGACCGTCTGCCATTCATCCGCCACGCGGCCGCCGAAGATCGAGGTCATCGAGCCTTGTGAATCGAGGTCGATCACCAGCACCTTGTAGCCGTCCAGCGCCGCCGACATGGCCAGATGCGCTGCGGTCGAGGTCTTGCCGACGCCACCCTTGAAATTGGCGACGGCCACGATCTTGGCGGGCAGGCCGCGGGGGCGGTAGGGCAGGTATTCCTTGGCGCGCGAACCCTCAGCCGCGAAATGGGCGCGCAGCCGCAGCACCTCGTCCAGCGTGAACCACTTGGCGCCGCTTTCGGTCTCGGTCCGGCCCTGCGGCAGATCCGGGTTGAGTTTCAGTACGCGGCGGAAATGCGGGGCGGCGACCGGGATCAGGTAGCGGGTGATTTCCCATGTCGAGAACAGGCGCAGCGATTTGCGGCCTTCCTCTGCGATCCCGCGGCTGGCAAGATCGGCGCGACCGCGGGCGCAGGCATCGGCGAGGGCGGCAAAATCGGCTGTGGTGCTGGCGTGGCCCAGATCGGCCAGCGCCGCATCGGGGTTTATGTTGAAGTAGGGCGGCAGCTCTTCCGTGTCTTTTGCCATCGAAATCCGCCCCATGTGCTGTGTTTTTATCAACCTATCATAAAACGTAGCACATGGAAGCAAAGAGCGCACAAAACTGATTTTTTCTCAGCAAATCCTGACGTTTCCATGGGTGGGGTGGGTGGTGATCCTGGGGGTTGCGTTTTTTTGAGCAGTTAGAATTGAGTTATTGAATTAGTTAAAGGTTTGTGTCGTTCCATCAACTGATTGTTTTGATGCATGAAGATGGCAAACTTTGATCGCAGGGTGACTCCGGTCCCACGTTCAAGCGACTCTGAACCCCCGACGTACTGACTCTGAACCCCCGAACGCCACGCTGGACCGGGCTTGTGGATAACTTTAGGCTGGGTGTCACCAAAACCACGAAACGAATCCCGGGCCCACAGGGCGCAAACGGGGCGGTGGCGAGCAGGCACGAGGGCAGGCAGGCATGGCGGCAGCGATCACGGGCGCGGGCAGGGGCCTGGCGCAAGGGGCGGGCAGGCTTTTGCCCGAACGTCATCCGACGGCGGATTTCTTTGTCTGTGACATCCTTGCGGCCTTGCCCAAGGACGACATGGCGACGATGGAGCATCCGGTGTTCTCGCTGGCCACGCGGCCTGATCTGCGGGTGCTGGCCTATGCGCACAACGGGGTGGAGATCACGGTGACGCCCTCGGTGCGGGGGCTGGCCACGATCCATGACAAGGACATCCTGATCTATTGCATCAGCCAGCTGATGGCTGCGCTGAACGCCGGGCGGGCGATCAGCCGGACGGTGACGCTGCGTGCCCATGACCTGCTGGTGGCGACCAACCGCGAAACCTCGGGCGATGCCTATCGGCGCCTGCGGGAAAGCTTCGAGCGGCTTGCGGGCACGCGGATCACCACCAATCTGGCCGTGGGGGGCCTTGAGGTGACGCGCGGCTTTGGCCTGATCGAGGCCTGGGAGATCGTGCGCAAGACGCGCGGGGGCCGGATGATCTCGGTCTCGGTCACGCTGTCGGACTGGCTTTACCAGGCGGTGCTGTCGAGCGCGGTGCTGACCTTGAGCCGGGATTATTTCCGGCTGCGCAAGCCGCTGGAGCGGCGGATCTATGAGTTGGCGCGCAAGCACTGCGGACGGCAGGAAAGCTGGCGGGTGTCGGTCGATCTGCTGCTGAAGAAATCCGGCTCGGCCAGCCCGCGCCGGGTGTTCCGCGCGATGCTGCGCGAGATGATCGCGGCCGATCACCTGCCCGATTACGCCATGGCCGAGGAACCGGGCGACCTTGTCCGCTTTACCAACCGCGCGGCGGTGATCGAACCGGGCGAGGGGCCGCAACTGCCGCCCTTGTCGGCCGAGGCGCTGGAGGC
>JBGSQL010000402.1:0-3256 GCA_041738105.1 Rhodobacter sp.
CTGCGGGTGCCCGACACGCCGCCCGCGATGCTGGCCCCCAAGACCGCGCTGGTCGAGGATCCGGCCCTGATCGAGATGGCCACCCGGACCTTCGGCCACAAGCCGATCCGCGCGCCCGTCTCGTCACCGCGCGCCAAGGCCTCCGCCGGCCGAACGGTCATCGTCACCACGATGAAGAACGAAGGCCCCTTCATCCTCGAATGGCTGGCCTACCACCGTGCGATCGGCGTCGATGACGTGCTGGTCTATACCAACGATTGCACCGACGGCACCGACGCGCTGCTCGACCTGCTGCAACGCAAGGGCCTGGTGCAGCATCGCGACAATCCGTTCCGCACCACCGGGCTGAAGCCCCAGCACGCCGCCCTGCAAGCCGCCGAGGCCGAGCAGGTGGTCCGCGCCGCCGCCTGGGTGATCTGCATGGACGTGGACGAGTTCATCAACATCAAGCTGGGCGACGGCCGCCTGCCCACCCTCTACGCCGCGATGGACGCGGCCCTGCCCGGTGCCAACATGATCGCGCTGACCTGGCGGTTGTTCGGCAATGCCGGGGTCCATGCCTACGAGGATCGCTTCATCCTGGAACAATTCGACCGCTGCGCGCCTGAAGTCATCCGCAAGCCGCATCAGGCCTGGGGCTTCAAGACCCTGTTTCGCAACATCGAGATCTACCGCAAGCTGGGCGTCCACCGCCCCAAGGGCCTGCGCCCCGATCTGTGGGACCGCGTGCGCTGGCTGAACGGATCGGGCCGGCCGATGCCCACCACGATGTTTCGCAACGGCTGGCGCTCGACGCTGGAAACCTTCGGCTACGATTGGGTCAGCCTGAACCACTACGCCGTCCGGTCCGCCGAAAGCTTCCTGGTCAAGCGCGACCGGGGCCGGGTCAATCATGTCGATCGCGACCAGGGCCTTAACTACTGGTTCCGGATGAACCACAACGTCGCGCAAGACCGCTCGATCCAGCGCATGATCCCTGCCTTGCGCGCCGAGTTTGATCGCCTGCTGGCCGATCCGCAAATTGCTGCCGCCCATGCTCACACCGTCGCCTGCCACCGCGAACGGATCACCGCCCTGCGCGCGGCTGACGAACCGGCCCGCTTCTTTGCCGAACTGACCGGCGCGCGGATGGAACGCCTGTGCCAGTTGCAGCCCCATTTCGGATCGGCCGTGTTCACTGCCGGACCGGGCGTCATTCCGCCCGACCTGCACCTGCGTGACCTGCCCGCCGATTTCTTCTTCACCGTCGATGCCCAAGAGACACCCTGATGCACACCCTGGCCATCCTTTGCGTCCGCAACGAAGGCGCGCATCTGCTGGAATGGCTGGCGCATCATCGCGCCCTGGGCATTACCGACGTGCTGGCCTTTTCCAACGACTGCACCGATGGCACCGACCGGATGCTGGACCGGCTGCAGGCGATGGGCTGGCTGACCCATGTGCGCAACGACGATCCCGGCGACCGGGGCCCGCAATGGGCAGCCCTCAAGGCCGCCGACCGTCATCCGCTCAAGGCGCAGGCCGATTGGCTGATCTGCCTCGACATCGACGAGTTCGTGAACATCCACACGGGCGACGGCACGCTGACGTCCCTTTGGGCGGCGCTGCCCGAGGCCACCGCGATTCCGCTGACCTGGCGGTTGTTCGGCAATGCGGGGGTTCAGGCCATCACCGATACCCCTGTGACTGCCACCTTCACCCACGCCGCGCCGGCGGTGCTGCACTGGCCGTGGCGCGCGATGCTGTTCAAGACACTGTTTCGCAATGACGGGACCTATGGCGCGCTAGGCGTGCACCGCCCGCGCCGCCCCGACCCGGCCCGCCTTGGCACCGCGCGCTGGTTCGACGGATCGGGCCGCCCGCTGGACGCGGCCTATCTGACGGGGCGGCTGTTCTCGGATCTCGGGCAGGACAACTATCGACTGGCCCAGCTCAACCACTATGCCCTCGGCTCGATGCAGGGCTATCTTGTGAAATGCGACCGGGGCCGCGCCAACCGCGAGGCGGCCCCCTTTGACATGGCCTATTGGGTGGACCGCAACTTCAGCGCGGTCGAGGATCGCTCGATCCTGCGCATGTCGGGCCATAGCGCCCCGCTGCTGGAATCGTTGCACGCCGATTCGGCCCTGCACGCCATGCACGCCGAAGCGGTCGCATGGCGGCAAAAGCGGTTCACTCAACTCATGCGCGAAGAGCAGTGGCGCGCACTCTTCGGGCGGCTGATGATGTGCCCGCCCACCCGCGTGCTGGGGCCCGACGAGGCGCGCCGCATCTGGCAAAATGGGCGCAATCAAGGCCCCACGGCTTGAGCAGGAAACAGTCCTTGCGTACTGTTCTCTTATTGACCTTGCCTTTCGCAGCTTTGCCTCATTGCCCGCGCAAAGCCGCCACGCGACAGTGTGAAACCGCGGCAGACGGCATGCGTGACCAGTGACTTCTTGAAGGCCCGAATTGATGACCCAGACGACCGATGCTCCTGAGCCCGCTCAGGCTGACCATGCCGACCCTGTCGACACCTCCGATCGCGCCGTCTGGCTGGCCCGGATCGAAGAGATTGGCGAAGATGCGGGCTACTTCCAGACCGTCGGCACCCGTCATTGGGCCTTCTTCGCCGATGAAAGCCCGATCCTGCTTGTCACGTTTGAAAGCGCCGATGCGATCCGGGCGCGCGACGACGGCTTGCCGCAAGGTCTGGCGCTGGCCCAGCAAAAGGGCTGGTCGCATCTCTGCCTGATCGCAGAGGGCGAAACCTGGTATCGCGATCCGGCGGTCTATCGTTACTTCGACCGGCTGGTGGACGACGCTTTCTTCGAGGATTTCGATCGCGTCGTGTTCTACGGCGCAGGCGAAGGCGCCTATGCCGCCTGCGCCTATTCCGTCACCGCGCCGGGCGCCACGGTGATCGCCGTGCAACCCGTGGCCACGCTCGATCCGGCCATTGCCGGATGGGACCGGCGGCATCTGCGCCACCGTCGGCTTTGCTTTACCGATCGCTACGGCTTTGCTCCCGACATGACCGAAGGCGCGGGCGACGTGTTCGTGATCTTCGATCCGGCCGAAACGCCGGACGCGATGCAGGCTGCGCTGTTTGCCCGACCGCACGTAACCTTCCTGCGCTGCCGCCTCATGGGCCACGCAATCGAGACGGTCTTGCTGCAAATGCAGATCCTGCCCACGCTGATCCACGCCGCAGGCGCCGGCACGCTGACCGCTGGCCTGTTCAGCCGCGCCTACCGCGCGCGGCGCCGCCACGGCC
>JBGSQL010000405.1:0-1504 GCA_041738105.1 Rhodobacter sp.
GCCAAAGCTTCCACCCTCGGCAATCGACACGACCTGACCCAACTTCACCCCTGCCGCGTCGGTCAGCAACCGCGCCCGCGCGATCGCATCGGCCACCGCGCGCCGGCGGGCCTCGTTCATCGCCGGTTCCGGATCCGCCAGACCAAAGCTCAACCCGTTGAACGTGTTGGCCCCATCCGCAATCGTGCGGTCCAGAAGCCCGCCCAGGCTGTCCAGATCCCGCACCCGGATGGTCAGCATGTTCTGCGCCTCATATCCGGCGATCCGCGGCGCACTTTCGCCCTCGCCCTGTTGCCAGCGCGCGTTCAGCGACAGCCCCGAGGTCTGGATGTCGCGTTCCTCGATCCCGGCCATGCGGACCCGCTCCAGCACTGCCGACAACTGAATCGTGTTGGCCGCCATCGCCTCGGCCGCCGTCGCGCCTTCGGTCACGACCCCCAGCGACAGTGTCGCCATGTCGGGGCGCGCCTCGACTCGACCCTCACCGGTCACGGTGATGATGGCCTCGTCCGCCGCCAGCGCGGGCCGGACCAGCGGGGCAGTCGCAATCAGGGCCACAAGCGTGGCTGACAACAGGCGCATGATCATCCTCCTTGCCGATATGCGACATTTTCTACCTCGAACGCGGATCAGCCGCCAGAGTTTCGGTCTTTTTCTTCCATTTGGCAAAAACCTGCTGTAGTGACGTCATATCGCGCGCGCCGGACTGTCCGGCGTCCGGCCTTCTGTGCTAGACCGTCCACATGAAGCCTAGTTTCGCCCTGAACTTCAGCGATACGGCCATTGGCCTGTTGCACCGCACCTCGCGTGGCTGGCTCGAGGTCGGCTCCGTCGCGTTTGACGAGCCCGATCTGGCCCAGGCGCTTGCCTATTTGCGCGGCTCTGCGCTCGGGCTTGAACCGCGCGGCATTACCACAAAGCTGGTCATCCCGAACAGCCAGATCCGATACATGACCCTTGCGGCCCCCGGGCCGGACGCGGCCAGCCGCCGCGCGCAGATCAATGCCGAGCTCGAAGGCAAGACGCCCTACGGCGTCGATGACCTGGTGTTCGACTGGTCCGGCACCGGCGCCACCGTGCAGGTCGCCGTCGTGGCCCGCGAGACACTGGACGAGGCCGAGGCTTTCGCCCGCGACAACCGCTTCAATCCGATCTCTTTCGTTGCGATACCCGAGCAGGGACAGTTTCGTGGCGAACCGTGGTTCGGCGCCACCACGCTTGCCCCCGGCATCCTGGCCGCCGGCGAGAAGGTCGAACGCGATCAGGATCCGATCCGGATCGTCGGCCGGACCGCTGCCCCCGCAGCCGAGCCGGCCCCGGTCGAACAGCCGTCGGCCCAACCCGAACCCAGCCAGCCCGAACCCAGCCAGCCTGAATCCACCCAGCAAGAATCCACCCAGCCTGAATCGCCCGCTGCGGTTGCCGCCGACGCCGCCGCTTCCCCGGCAGAGCCACCCGCACCGATCGTCGACGTGACCGCGCCGGGCATCGCCGCCGCCCCGAC
>JBGSQL010000413.1:0-1673 GCA_041738105.1 Rhodobacter sp.
ACGACCCAGGACAGCGCCAGCATGACAGGCAGTTCCACCAGAACCGCGCCTGTTTCGCCAAGGCGCGGGGCGAGCAGCAGCACGCGGATCGCGCCGAGCAGTGTGCCTGCGGCAAACGCGGTGGCGGCATAGGCGAAGGCAGGGCGGAGCAGGGTCATGGCGGGGCCTTTTCGTGCGGGCTGGCATTATTTGATCAAATCTGTATTCTGACTGTGCAGTCAATACGACTCGTGTCATCGAGGGAGCTTTCCGTGACCGTTCAGAACTTCGCCGCCCAGACCCTTTGGCAGATGGACCGCGACCATCATCTGCATCCCTGGACCAACTTTGGCCCGTTCGAGGATCAGGGGGCGCTGGTGATCAGCCGAGGCGAGGGGGCCTGGCTGTGGGACGCGAACGGGGCGAAGTATTTCGATGCGGTCGGGGGCCTGTGGTGCACCAACATCGGTCTTGGCCGGCGCGAGATGGCGCAGGCGATCGCCGAGCAGGCCGAGCGGTTGGCATTCTCCAATACCTTTGTCGACATGACCAACGATCCGGCGGCGCGGCTGGCGGCCAAGATCGCCAGCCTGGCGCCGGGCGATCTGAACCGGGTGCATTTCACCACCGGCGGCTCGACCGCCGTCGACAGCGCGGCGCGGATGGTTCAATACTATCAGCATTGCATGGGTCGTCCCGACAAGATGCACCTGGTCGCCCGCGACTACAGCTA
The DNA here is from genome assembly GCA_041738105.1 of Rhodobacter sp. Lineage (GTDB taxonomy): Bacteria > Pseudomonadota > Alphaproteobacteria > Rhodobacterales > Rhodobacteraceae > Aliitabrizicola. Next base: position 713 of record JBGSQL010000413.1, read on the forward strand.
TCACGGATCCACCTACCTGTCGCAGAGCATCGGCAAGCGTCCCGGCGACCGGGTGGACCAGTTCCGCTACAAAACGGACGGGATCCATCACCTGAGCGTGCCGAACCCCTATCGCCGCCCCGAGGGGATGAGCGAGGCGGCCTTCTGCGATCATCTGGTGGCCGAGTTCGAGGCCTTGATCGCACGCGAGGGGGCAGACCGGATCGGCGGGTTCTTTGCCGAGCCGATCCAGGCCTCGGGCGGGGTCATCGTGCCCCCCGAGGGCTATCTGAAGCGGATGTGGGAGGTGTGCCGCAAGCACGACATCCTGTTTGTGGCTGACGAGGTGGTGACCGCCTTTGGCCGTCTGGGCCACTGGTTTGCAAGCTGGGACGAGTTCGGGGTGCAGCCCGACATCATCTGCACCGCGAAGGGGCTGTCCTCGGGCTATGTCCCGATCGGGGCGGTGATCTTTTCCGACCGGATCTGGGCCGCGATGGCGGCGGACGGGGATCGCTGGTTCACCTCGGGCTACACTTATTCGGGGCATCCGGTGTCTTGCGCGGCGGCGTTGAAGAACATCGAGATCATGGAGCGTGAAGACCTGCTGGGCAATGCGACGCGCGTGGGCGCGGTGTTCGAGGCACGGCTGAAGGCGCTGGAAGAGTTGCCGATGGTTGGTCAGGTGCGGGGCCGCAAGCTGATGATCTGTGTCGAGAACGTCGCCGACAAGGCGACGCGGGCCCTGCTGCCCGAGGCGCTGGACGTGGGCAAGCGGATCTCGGATGCGTGCGAGGCGATGGGGCTGATCGTGCGTCCGATGGGGCATCTGAATGTGATGTCACCGCCCCTGATCATCACCGAGGATGACGCCGATCTGGTGGCCTCGACGCTGGGGCGCGCGATCGTGCAGGTGGCGGACCGGTTCGTGAAGGACGGCGTGCGGCTGGGCTGAGCCGACACGCGCGCGACTGCCCCCGTG
>JBGSQL010000441.1:0-1720 GCA_041738105.1 Rhodobacter sp.
CGGCCGGATCGAGGGCCGGCGCTTTGTCGCGGGGCAGGCCGCCTGCATCGCCCTCCCCCTTGTCGATCTCTGCGCCCGGCGCGACGGCCCGCGCGATCGTCAGTTGCTGTTGGGTGAAGCGGTGACAGTGATCGACCGCCAGCCGGACTGGGCCTTCATCCAGGCGGCCAAGGATGGCTACTGCGGCTACATCTCGGCCAGCGCCCTTGGCCCGGAACGCGTTGCGACACACCGCGTTGCCGCGCCCGCGACCCATCTTTACCCCGAACCGCGCGTTCAGGCACATGAGCGGGCCGCACTTTCATTCGGCAGCCTGCTGACGGTCACGGGCCAGACCGAACGCTTTGCCGAAACGCCGCTTGGTTTCGTGCCGATGACCCACCTGCGCCCGATCGCGGACCGCTCGACCGATCCCGTCGCCGTGGCCGCACTTTTCCTGGGCACACCCTATCTCTGGGGGGGCAACAGCCGCGCCGGAATCGATTGCTCCGGTCTGGTGCAGGCCGCACTTCTGGATTGCGGCATTCCCTGCCCCGGCGACAGCGATCTTCAGGCGGTATCGGTCGGCCAGGCGCTTGCGCCAGACGCGCCGCTGCGTCGGGGCGATCTGATCTTCTGGGCCGGCCATGCAGCGATGGTCGCGGATGAAGACCGGATCATCCATGCCAACGGTCACGCCATGGCGACCACGTATGAGGGGATCACGGCAGCGATCGCACGCATCGCGGCGGCCGGGCATGCGGTTCAGACCCGCCGCCGTCCGTGACGCTGCGTCGGGCGTGACGAAGGCGGCGCGAACCTCCATCCTGCATCCACCCGGGCAAAGAGATTTGGCATGACACCGTATCCGCACCTTCTGGCGCCGCTCGATCTGGGCCATGTCGTGCTGCCCAACAGGGTGCTGATGGGCTCGATGCACACCGGGTTGGAAGAGACCGGCGACTGGAACCGTGTGGCCGAATTCTACGCCACGCGCGCACGCGGTGGGGTCGGCCTGATGGTCACGGGCGGAATGGCCCCGAACCGCGAAGGCAGTGTGTTCCCCGGGGCCGCCGGTCTTTACACGCCACAGGATATCGCGAACCACCACCTTGTCACGGATCGCGTTCACGATGCGGGCGGCCGCATCGCCATGCAGATCCTGCATGCGGGTCGCTACGCCTATGGCAAGGACTGCGTGGCGCCCAGCGCGATAAAGTCCCCGATCTCGCCTTTCGTGCCTGCGGAACTGGACGAGGCCGGGATCGAGAAACAGATCGCCGACATCGTGACCGCTGCAACCCGTGCAAGGGAAGCCGGCTACGATGGGGTCGAGATCATGGGATCCGAGGGCTATTTCCTCAACCAGTTCCTTGTCACCCACACTAACCGCCGCACCGACAGCTGGGGTGGCGCCTATGCCAACCGGATGCGCCTGCCGGTTGAGGTCGTGCGCCGCGTCCGTGCCGCCGTCGGCGCCGATTTCATCCTGATCTATCGCATATCGCTGATCGACCTCGTGCCCGACGGCTCCACCTGGGATGAGGTTGTCCTGCTCGCCAAGGCCGTCGAGGCGGCGGGGGCCACGCTGCTGAACACCGGCATCGGCTGGCACGAGGCGCGGGTGCCGACCATCGCTACCTCGGTGCCGCGCGCGGCGTTCACCTGGCTGACGAAGCGCATGATGGGCGAGGTCTCGATCCCGCTCGTCACGTCGAACCGGATCAACACGCCCGAGGTG
>JBGSQL010000444.1:0-2171 GCA_041738105.1 Rhodobacter sp.
ACCTTCCGGCACCGGCTGGACGGCAGCGCGGTGGACTGGCGCCTTGGGGTGCGGGCGATCTCCACCGATGCACCGGCACAAACCGTGCGGCTCAGTGACGGCAGCGATCTGGTCTATGACTGGCTGATCGCCGCAACCGGCCTGCGGCCCCGCCGTCTGGCAATTGCCGGGGGGCTGGCGCGCCGCCATGCGCTGCGCAGCCTTGACGATGCGCAGCGGTTGGCCCGTGCGCTGCGGCCCGGCTTGCGGTTGGTCGTGGTGGGCGCGGGTTTCATCGGCTGCGAAGTTGCCGCAACGGCGCTGAAGCTGGGCCTCTCGGTTCGGCTGATCGAACCTCAGGCGCAGCCGATGCTGGCCGCGTTGGGGGCGCAGGTTGCAATGGCGCTGGCCGCTTTTCACCGGGCGCAGGGGGTGGATCTGCGCTGCGGCCTCTCGGTCACCGCGTTCGAAAGTGACGCGCTCCTGCTGTCGGATGGCAGCCGCGTCGAGGCTGACGTGATCGTCGAGGCGGTCGGCTCTACCCCGACGGTGGAGTGGCTGGCGGGCACGGGCCTCGATCTGACGAACGGCATCCTGTGCGATGGCACGCTGACCGCGCAAGGCAACGATCGGATTTTGGCGGTGGGCGACGTCGCCCGCTTTCCGAACCCCCTGTTCGATGCGATCCCGCGCCGGGTCGAGCATTGGTGTGTTCCCGGCCAGACCGCCCGTCGCGCCGCCGAAACCCTCGCGGCCCGCGCGGTGGGGGCCGAACCCCCGGTCCGTTTCGCCCCCCTGCCGGGCTTCTGGAGCGATCAGCACAGCCTGCGCCTGCAATCCTTCGGCGCGCCGGGACTGGGCGACGAGGTGCGAGTGCTGGACGGCCGGTTGGACGAGCTTGGTAGCGCGCCCTGCCTGATCGAATACCGCCGCGCCGGTCGGTCTGTAGGCGTGCTGGGATTGGGCGCCGCACCGACCGCCCTGGCGCCTCACCGCGCGCGGCTGGAGCAGACCTTGAACGAAACCGTGGCGGCGTGATCGCCATGAAAGGAGACAGCGGAATGACAGCATTGACAGAGGCGCTTGACCGGCACGAGGCCGAGGTGGTGCATGTGGGCCAGTTCGATCTGGCCTCGGTCTTCCGCGAACGCCGCCTGCGCCGGCCGCAGTTCCTGCAATGGGCCAGGGATCCGCGCTTTGCCAATGTGATCGCGCATTGGGACATTGCCGACAGCCTGTTTGGCGGCAACCGTTTCTATACCGAAACCGTGCAGATCGACCCCACGTCGATCCGCCGCAACCCCAGCGAACCCAATGCGGTCACGATGATCGCCGAGCTTTCGGGCGACGCAAAGGAACTGATGCCCCGCCAGGTGCTGCGCCGCCAGATCGAACGCGCGGACGCGATGGGCTTCAAGGTCGATGCGGCGTTCGAGTTCGAGGTCATCGTGCTGGACGAAGACGCCCAGTCCACCCGGACCAAGGGCTACACCGGGTTGCAGAAGTTCGCCCCCGACAACAAGTGCTGGTCGGGCACCACGGCAAACGCCGAAGCCTCGTTCATCGCCGCGTTCGAGGCCGAGGTGCTGGGCCATGACATCGCCCTGCACGGCCTTGGCGTCGAACTGGGGCCGGGCTGCCTGGAAGGCACCCTTGCCGCAACCGAGGGCCTGCGCGCGGCCGACGATGCCGCCTTCTTCCGCCTTGCCGCGCGGTCCTTCGCCCGCAAGCACGGCAAGACCGCCAGCTTCATGCCCTATCTGGGGGCCGAATACCCCGGCATCGGCGGCCATTGCTGCCTGTCGCTGCGGGATGCCAAAACCGGGCAGAACCTGTTCTCCAGCCCCGATGGCAAGACCAACGCGCTGGCCGGCCAGTTCATCGCCGGGATGATGGATATCGTGCCCCAGGCCTTCGCGATGTGCACCAGCTCGGTGAACGCCTATCGCCGGCTTGCCCCCGGCAGCTGGGCGCCCAAGTCGCTGACCTGGGCGGAATATCCCTTCACCGTGGCCGTGCGTTCGGCGCCCCATGCCGGCCCCTCGGCCCGGCTGGAGTTTCGCGTGCCCCCCGCCGACTGCAACACCTACCTGACGCTGGCGATGATGCTGGGCGCGGGCCTCGACGGGATCGAGCGCAAGCTGCCCGTGCCCGCCGCCACGCTGTCGGGCGGCCCCGATCACGTCCCCGAA
>JBGSQL010000465.1:0-1628 GCA_041738105.1 Rhodobacter sp.
CTCGGGCTTCACCGCCGGGCGGGGCGAGGTCACCGGATCGCTCTGCACCTCCTGGGGCGCGGCCAGTTCCGGCTCTGCCACCGGCGGCTTTGGCGCGGCCGAGGCCATGGCGTCGAACTCGGCGCTCGAAATCAGCGAAACAGACGTCACCGCCACCGCCGGTGCGTCATCGGGGTTCGAAAAGAACCCACCTACCATGACCCACAGGATCAGGCCCACATGGCCCGCCCCCGAGATGATCTGCCCCGTGTCCATCCCGCCCGGGCCTCAACCGCCGCCCGCGCCGAAACGCGGCCCGTCGGTATCGGTGACCAGCCCAATGTCGCGGAACCCGCCCGCGTTCAGCGCCCCCATCACCTGCGCCACCCGCGCATAGGGCACCGCACCGTCGGCCCGCAGGAACACCTTGTTGCTGGTGCGCTCGGCCGCGATCGCCATCAGCTTGGGGATCAGCTCGCCCTCGGCGGTCTCGGTGGTCTGGATCATCAACCGGCCATCGGCGGTGATCGTGATCGTCAGCGGTTCTTCCTGTTCGGTCGGCAGCGCGGTCGCGGCGGTATCGGGCAACTCCACCGGCACCCCCACCGTCAGCATCGGCGCCGCCACCATGAAGATGATAAGCAGCACCAGCATCACATCGACAAAGGGCGTGACGTTGATCTCGGACATGGCGGCACTCTTGCCGCGCCGCCGCCGGCCCCGCCGGCCGCCGCCCCGGCTTTGCTTGAGTACGCCCGACGCCATCTCAGGCCGCCGTATCCAGTTGGCGCGACAGGATCGTGGCAAACTCGTCGGCAAAGGCCTCATAGCCCGCCAGGATCCGTTCGCTGTCGGCATTCAGCTTGTTGTAGAACACCACGGCCGGGATGGCCGCGATCAGGCCCACGGCGGTTGCCAGCAGCGCCTCGGCGATCCCCGGCGCCACGACGGCCAGGTTGGTGTTCTGCGAAATCGCGATCTGCTCGAAACTGTGCTTGATCCCCCAGACCGTCCCGAACAGCCCAATGAAGGGCGCGGTCGATCCCACCGTCGCCAGAAAGCTCAGGCCCGCGTTCAGCGTCTCGCTTTCCTTGGCGATGGCCACATCCATGCTGCGGTCGATGCGCGCCTGCGCCCCCGCGATCAGGCCGCCATCCTGCCGGTGGCTGCGCCGCCATTCCAGCATCCCGGCCGCAAAGATCCGCTCGCTTGCCCCGGTTGGCTCGGGCCCGATCTTCTCGAACAACTCGTCCAGCGGCTCGCCCGACCAGAACGCCCGGTCAAACACGCTCGCCTCGCCGCGCGCCTTGCGAAACAGGATGTGGCGCTGGATGATGATCGCCCAGGACCAGAACGAGGACACAAGCAGCGTGAGCATCACGAGCTTGACCGTGAAGGTTGCGCGGAAGAAAAGCGCAAGCAAGGAGAAGTCGATCTCCTGCGCGCTCGCAAGGGTCTGGGTGTCCATCTGGCCTGCTCGTTTCGGTTGGCCGCGTCTCGGCGCGCGACTTCTATCGAGTGATTCTATCCGGATTTGAAGCCGATTGCCAACACAACTGCGTCAAGCGGCAGGATACCGCCCGATAACGCTGCGGCGCGGCATCAAACCGCCCCGCCAAGCTGCGCGCGCAACGCCGGCCCCAGCCGCG
>JBGSQL010000012.1:0-8270 GCA_041738105.1 Rhodobacter sp.
GCGCAGGGCGGCTTCAGCCTCGAACATCATGTCGCGCGACCATAACGTCACGTCCTGATCGCGCAGCGGGATGAAGGCGCCCTCGGGCCCGCGCCGGGCCGACCGCCTCGCCTCGCAGTGAAGCATCAGGGAAAAGAGGCCCAGCGCCTCGGGCTGGTCGGGCGCGAGCTGCACCGTCAGCCGCGCAAGCCAGATCGCCTCATCGGCGAGGCCCGCCAGCCGCGGGTCGGCACCGGCCACATCGTCCCAAGCCGTCCCATAGGCCGCATAGATCGCGGACAGTACCGCCGACAGCCGCTCGGGAATATTCTCAGCCTCGGGAATCGCAAAGGCGATGCTGGCGTCGCGGATGCGGCGCTTGGCGCGCACCAGGCGCTGGCCCATCGAGGCGGGCGCGACCAGAAAGCTCGCGGCGATCCGGGCGGCATCGAGGCCCAGGACCGTCTGGAGCATCAGGGGCGCCTGCGCATCCGCCGCAATCGCCGGATGCGTGCAGGCGAACATCAGCTTCAGCCGGTCATCGCCAAAGTCGTCCGAGGCTGGATCGTTGCGTTCATCTTCCAGCATTTGCACCATCGCGAGGCTGCGGTCGGCGGTCTGGCGTCGCGCCGCAGCACGGCCCGCACTGCGCCGCGCAACGGTCAAAAGCCAGCCAACAGGGTTGGATGGCACGCCGCCCACTGGCCACTGCACCAGCGCCGCAGCGAAAGCGTCAGCCAATGCATCCTCGGCAGCGGCAACATCGCGTGTGCGCGCGGCGAGGATCGCAATGAGCTTCCCGTAGGACTCACGCGCCGCAAGCGTCGCTTGCGCGGCGGTATCGCGGAGCGCCTCGTCCATCAGGAGGCGGGCGGCGGCAGGACGGGGCGAACTTCCACCGACCCGCCTGCGGCACAGGGCGCCCGCGCGGCACATTCGAGGGCTGCATCGAGATCGGGCACGTCAAGGATGACAAACCCGGCCAGTTGCTCCTTGGTGTCGGCGAACGGACCATCGACTACATGTCGCGTGCCGTTCTCGACGCGCAACGTCGTCGCGGTTTCCGGCGGGCGCAGCACGTTGCCGCCGATCATGACCCCAGATTGTGCGAGCGCGCCGATATAAGCCTGCCAGCCTCCCCAATAGGACCCGACTTGTGCGGGATCGTTGGGCTTGGCCCTTTCCTCGGGGGTTTCGCGGAACTGCAACATGTATTGCATCTGTATTGCCTTTCTTTTTTGGAATCGCCGTCAGGAAACGGCATGTTGACGGCTGAGAGCGTGTTCGCACTCGCTCATCGTAATGTGCGGCGAGGCCGGTACATTTCGACAGGCCAAGGATGCCGAATTCCTGCTTTTGGGCATGAAATTACTTCCCGTCTCGCCGGCAATTCGCTGCCAGTAAGTATTGTCAACCTCTGCGAACTTGTCACGCGCGGTCACCTCAACGGCCTGCGCGAGGCGAGGGTCGATAGGCGCTTGCCGAAAGCATCGCGCGCCGCGAGGGGTCGCATCGCGGCGCGCGTCGTCCATCAGGCGCCGGGTGGCGGCAGTATCGGGCGGATTTCGACCGACCCGGCCGTCACGCATGGTGTCCGCGCGGCCCATTCGAGTGCGGCATCAAGATCGGGCACGTCAAGGATGACATAGCCGCCCAGCATCTCCTTGTTGTCGGCGAACGGGCCCTCGACGACCTGCCGCGTGCCGTTCTTGACGCGCAGCGTCGTGGCGGTATCGGGCGGCAGCAGCCCGTTGCCACTAACCATCGCCCCGGATTGCGCGAGCGCGCCAACGAAGGCGGTCCAGCCAGCGAAATAGGCCTCGACCTGCACGGGATCTTTGTGTTTGCCCCGTTCCTCGGGGTTCTCGTAGAACTGCAGCATGTATTGCATCGGTATCGCCCTTCTTCTCAGGATGACCGTCGGTCGACGGCCTGTTGATGGCTGAGCGTGTTCGTACCCGCTCATCGTAATGTGCGGCGGGGCCGGCGCATTTCGACAAGCCTCAATCAGCGCGGATCAGTTTCATTGTCGTTCGGCGTACGGCTTAGGTTCAGACCGAGCCTCTGCGACGCTGATCTCACGTTTCGCTATGCCCGCAAGATCGTCGGCTGGCGCGTCAGCACCTCCCCACATGCTGGATTTGTCCTGGATGCTCTCGAACAGGCGGTCCATGAACGCCGACCGGTCAAGGCAATGGGGCTGGTCCATCATTCGGACCGCGGATCACAATACCTGTCCATCAAATACACCGAACGGTTGGCAGACGCGGGCATCGAGCCCTCGGATGGCAGCGTCGGTGACAGTTATGACAACGCCTTGGCAGAGACGATCAATCGCCTCTTCAAGGCCGAAGTCGTCCATCGTCGCGGCCCATGGCGCAACTTCGAGGCCGTCGAATACGCAACGCTGGAATGGGTGGACTGGTTCAACAATCGCCGTCTGCTCGAGCCCATCGGAAACATCCCACCCGCAGAAGCCGAAGCCAACTACTACGCAGCACTGGAAACTGAACCCATGGCCGCGTAACCAACGTCAATCAGCCTCCGGCAAACCCGGCGCGGTTCAGGGTGAGTTTCATCGAAGGCATGAGAAGAGTTCCTTGAATATTTCTGAATATTTCCTCGGCTCACCGCGAGCCATAGGATTAACACTCAGACCCTTTACTAGCAACCCTTGATACCGGCCAAACCCTTGGAAGTAAAGGCTCATCCTCTTAACCAGACGATATTCGGACTCTTCGTAAAGACACCACTTCGTTAGCGGTGATTAACGCGCGCGGAGCGCATTGATTTGAGTCAATGTGACTGATCCCTGGCCGACCTAGGGTCAAGGCTGCACAACAGGCGAGGGGTCAGATGTCACACGCGCGTTTTCATCTCGTTCTGGCCGCCGTCCTCGGTCTGGCCAGCCCCGGTTTGGCCCAGCCGGCTGGTGATGCAGAGGCGGGCCGGGTCTTGGCCGAACAGCATTGCGTCCGCTGCCACGACATCGCGCCCGGCGGGGCCTTCAAGCAGGAAATGCCCAGCTTTGCCGCGATTGCCGTCTTCCGCAGCGCCGACCAGATCACCGACCGGATCTGGTTTCCACCGATGCACGCCCGGATGCCGCCGTTCTCGCAACTCTTGATGGCCGAGGATGTGGCGAACCTGACCGCCTATATCGTCTCGCTCGACACCACCAACTAGGGCCGGGCCCGGCCAAAGGAGTGCCCTGCGATGTTTGTCCGCTCGATCCGCCACGTTGTCTCGGGGCGCCGGCTTGCCTCTGTCACGCCCGAGATGACGGTGCGCGCCGCCTGCGATGTGCTGCAGGCCTGCGACACCGACGCGACCGTGGTGCTGAAAGGCGATGACCTGCTGGGCATCCTTTGCGCACGCGACGTGATCTTCAACTGCATCTGCGCCGGCCTGTCGCCCGATGAGGCCTTCGTGTCCGAGGTGATGACCCCGAACCCGCGCACCGTCACCGCCGATCAGGGCCTGGCCGACGCGCTCGTCCTGATGACCGACGGCGGGTTCCACCACCTGCCGGTCCTGGACGGCGGGCAGGTGATCGCGATCCTGTCGATCGACGACATCCCCGCCGAATACCGCATGATGGCCGAACGCTTCGCCGAATTCCGCGCCTCGGTCGGGTAAGGGGCGCATGGGTCGTTGACACCAGCGCCCCCTTGCTCCACCGCACGTTCAACAGACGTATCATTGATGGAGACTTCTCATGCGCCTTCCCTTCGCCCTGCTTTCCCTGTTCGCCCTTGTGTCCCTCGCCGCCTGCGAAACGATCGAGGGCGCAGGCCGCGACCTGCAAACCGCCGGCGCCGTGGTGACGGACGAGGCGCAGCAAGCCCAGACCGGCTACTGATCCGCTGCGGCGCAGGGGTTCGGCCAGGCCAGGGCCAACCCACCCCATCGCCAGCCGCACAACCATCAGGGCCCACGCCCCGATCAGCGGGCCCTGCCAAAGCGCGCAGTCGCCTTGGCGGCGGGATGGACCGGGTCTGGTCGCGTGGGAAATCCGACGCGAGTGGGTAAGGTGCAAGTGCGGCGGCGGCGGGGTGAACCCCGCCTTACGGTAGGCGCGCAGTCATGGCGCAAAAGCCACGGGGTGTTACCCAAAGATCAGGTTTGCCGCCCATTCAGCAGATGGGCCAGCCGCCCCTAAGCGGCGGCCCACCCCTCACCCATCCATCTTCAACGCATTGATGAACGCCTGCTGCGGGATCTCGACTTTCCCGAACTGGCGCATCTTCTTCTTGCCGGCCTTCTGCTTGTCCAGCAGCTTGCGCTTGCGGGTGGCGTCGCCGCCGTAGCACTTGGCGGTCACGTCCTTGCGCATCGCGGAAATCGTCTCGCGCGCGATCACGCGGCCTCCGATCGCCGCCTGGATCGGGATCTTGAACATGTGGCGCGGGATCAGCTCTTTCAGCTTTTCCACCATCGCGCGGCCGCGCAGGTCGGCGCGATCGCGGTGCACCATCATCGACAGCGCATCGACCGGCTCGTCGTTCACCAGCACCGACATCTTGACCAGGAAATCCTCACGGTAGCCGGTGATCTGATAATCGAAGCTGGCATAGCCCTTGGTCACGCTCTTCAGCCGGTCATAGAAGTCGAACACCACCTCGTTCAGCGGCAGGTCATAGACCACCATCGCGCGGTTGCCGGCATAGGACAGGTCCAGCTGGATGCCGCGCCGGTCCTGGCACAGCTTGAGGATATCGCCCAGGTACTCGTCCGGCACCATGATCGTGGCCTTGATGCGCGGCTCGTCGATATGATCGACCAGCGTCAGGTCGGGCATGTCGGCGGGGTTGTGCAGCTCCATCATCGAGCCGTCGCGCAGGTAGATGTGATACACCACCGACGGCGCGGTGGTGATCAGGTCGATGTCATATTCCCGCTCCAGCCGGTCGCGCACCACTTCCATGTGCAGCAGGCCCAGAAAGCCGCAGCGAAAGCCAAATCCAAGCGCAGCCGAGGTTTCCATCTCGTAGGTGAAACTGGCGTCGTTCAGCGCCAGCTTCTCGATCGCGTCGCGCAGATCCTCGAACTCGTTGGCATCGACCGGAAACAGGCCGCAGAACACCACCGGCTGCGCCGGCTTGAACCCCGGCAGCGCCTCGGTCGCCCCCTTGCGTTCGTGCGTGATGGTGTCGCCCACCCGCGTGTCGCGCACCTGCTTGATCGAGGCGGTCAGCACGCCGATCTCGCCCGGCCCCAGTTCCGCGATATCCACCATCTGCGGCTTCAGAACGGCCAGCCGATCCACCCCGTATAGCGCGCCGGTCTGCATCATCCGGATCCGGTCCCCCTTGCGGATCACCCCGTCCATCACCCGGATCATCACCACGACGCCCAGATAGGCGTCGTACCAGCTGTCCACCAGCATTGCCTTCAGGGCCGCGTCCCGGTCGCCCTTGGGCGCCGGCAGACGGGTCACGATCGCCTCCAGCACGTCCGGGATCCCAAGACCCGACTTGGCCGAGATCAGGATCGCGTCCGAGGCATCCAGCCCGATCACATCCTCGATCTGCTGGCGGATGCGGTCAGGCTCTGCCGCCGGCAGGTCGATCTTGTTCAACACCGGCACGATCTCGTGCCCCGCGTCCAGCGCCTGGTAGACATTGGCCAGCGTCTGCGCCTCGACCCCCTGGCTCGCGTCCACCACCAGCAGCGAGCCTTCGACCGCGCGCATCGACCGGCTGACCTCATAGGCAAAATCGACATGGCCGGGCGTGTCGATCAGGTTCAGGATGTAGGTATGGCCATCCTTGGCGGGATATTCGATCCGCACGGTGTTGGCCTTGATGGTGATCCCGCGCTCGCGCTCGATATCCATGCTGTCCAGCAGCTGGGCCTTCATGTCGCGGTCGGCGACCGTGCCGGTGGACTGGATCAACCGGTCGGCCAGGGTGGATTTTCCGTGGTCGATATGGGCCACGATCGAAAAGTTGCGGATGCGGGAAAGTTGGGTCATGGCCGGCATATGAGCAGGAAACGCGAAGCGGTCAAGCGCGCCCGTGCAGCCGCAGGCATCGCATCCTTTGGTAGCCTAGGGCACAACACCCGCAAGACTTGGCCGATTTGGGCAATTTGTCGCGCAACCCTCGGTCCGGATTGAAAATTCTGCCCCGAATCGCCATAGTGCATGGCACAAGAGCCGTGGGCATACCCACGCCAGCATGAGGCAGACAGATGAGACGACCGATCCTCGCGTTGGCGCTTTGCGCCGTTACGCTTCCCCTTACCGCAACACTCACCGTCGCCGGCCCGATCGAGCGCGCGTGCCTGGGGTCCAATCGCGGCGCGGAAAACCGCTCGATGTGCAGCTGTATCCAGCAGGCCGCAGACCTGACGCTGGCCAGCACCGATCAGCGCCGCGCAGCCAAGTTCTTTACCGACCCGGACGAGGCGCAGCGCGTGCGGATCTCGGATCGCAACAGCGACAATGCCTTCTGGGGCCGCTACAAGGCCTTCGGTCAAGCCGCCGAGGCGTTCTGCGCCGGCTGACGCTGGCGCGGCCCTGACCACCAGGGCCAGGGCCGCCCACCTTGGACGCGGCTCGGACGAGGCCGCGTCTCACTCGGTCGCCGCGCCCTGCATCTGACCATGCTTCATCTGGCCGTGCATCGGCTTGCGCGTGCTGTCGACGGGGATGTCGACCGTAATCTCACCCGCCGTCTCGAAAGTCAGCGTGACGGCGATGCGCTCGCCGTCCTGCAAAGGCCGGGTCAGGCCGAGGAACATCACATGGTCGCCGCCCCGCGCCAGGACGTGCTGCCCTCCGGCCGGAATCACAAAGCCTTCGGGCACCTCGACCATCTGCATGACCCCGGTCGCGTCCTGAATATGCGTGTGCAATTCCACCCGGGCGGCAATATCCGAGGTGGCAGCGATCAGCCGGTCATCGGTTGGCCCGCTGTTCTCGATGACAAAAAACGCGGCCCCCGAAGAGGCCGTCGCACCCGAGGTGCGGATGTAGGGATCCTGGATGGTCAGGTCGGCGCCAAAGGCCGGAAAGGCCACGGTGCAGGCGGCAACCGCCAGAAAATGACGAAAACGGGTCATGGTGTCTGTCCTTGTTGATTGTCTGGATTGGCGTCAGGATCAGACAGCAACGGGCGGGGCACGGGCCTGCGGTCCTGCCGCCGGGCGGACGGACCCTGGCACATTCAGGGCGATAGCCGGGTGCGCCGGGTGCGACACCGGGCAAAAGCCCAAGGGCGGGGCGTCAGCCGCGTCGAACAGCGCGGGCAGGCAATCCGGACAATGCGGATGTGGAGGCGCCACCGGACGGCCCTGCGCATCCACGAAAATCGTCCCGGATCCTTCGCTGGAACAGATTTCGATCCGTTCCACGCCACGCGCTTGTGCCCGTGCCGCCGCGATCGGCAGGCTGCCGAACACAAAGGCCAGCACCAGCACACCAACCAGCAGGGGACGAAGCGCACGCATGACGACAGTCATACCCGCACCGCCCTCCGGCGCCATGCGTCAGATCGGCACAATCCCGCACCCGCACCGGACAGAAATGCAAAAGGCCCTGCCGGTCGGGCAGGGCCTTGTAGCGCTAGAAACCAGCAAGGATCAGGCCGCGGCCTGCGCCTTTGCGATCTCTTTCTTGATCTTGATCGCCTTGTCCGACAACTCGTCGTCCTTGGCCTTGGCGAGGAACGCATCGAGCCCGCCACGATGATCCACCGACCGCAGCGCGGCCGCAGAAATGCGCAGCTTGAACGACTGACCGAGCACGTCCGAGATCAGCGTGACATCGTTCAGGTTCGGCAAGAAGCGACGCCGGGTCTTGTTGTTGGCATGGCTGACGCTGTTGCCAGACATCGGCCCCTTACCGCTGAGTTCGCAAACGCGCGACATGATCGTTTCCTTCGTAGCCTAAAGATGAAAGGGCACCGCAAGCGGGGTGCCACCGGAATTCCATCCGGGGCGTTTAGGGGGAAACGCAGGCGGCGTCAAGCGATTCACCGGCGCATCCGGGCCATCGCGCACACACCCCTTTCGCGGCGGATGCCTGCCGCGATCGCCGGCAAGTTTCACCCCTCGCACCCCGGGGGCCGAAAAGCGGGGGGCTTCACACCCCCCGCACCCCCTGTGGGATATTTGGGAACAGAAGAAGGATCAGGCGCCGTCGCGCGCGAGTTCGGCGAGCAGCGTTCGCGCAGCCGCCTCGGGCGTCGTTTCGCCCTGCATGACACGCTGGCCAAGCTGGGCCATCCGCGTCCGGACGGGATCGGCGTCGAGCACCGCGAGCAGGCCGTGGCGCACCTCGGCCT
>JBGSQL010000023.1:0-1606 GCA_041738105.1 Rhodobacter sp.
GCCGCTGCCGGTCGCGGTCCGGGTGTCGGGCGTGCAGCCGGGCGAAACCGCCCATGTCACGCTGGCTGCGGTTGATCTTGGTATCCTCAACCTCACCGCCTTTGCCCCGCCCGATCCGTCGGGCCATTACTTTGGCCAGCGCAAACTCGGTATCGGCCTGCGCGATCTCTACGGCCGTCTGATCGACGGGTTGACCGGCGCCGAAGGCACCGTGCGCTCGGGTGGCGATGCCGGGGCGCAGGCCCGGCTTCAGGCGCCCCCGCCGACCGAGGAGCTTGTCGCCTTCTTCACCGGGCCGCTGACGGTCGGGCCCGATGGTCTGGCCCGCACCACGCTCGATCTGCCGGCGTTCAACGGCACCGTTCGCGTCATGGCTGTTGCCTGGTCGACCACCGGCGTCGGTCAGGCGCAGGCCGATGTGCTGGTGCGCGATCCGGTTGTCGTCACCGCCAGCCTGCCGCGCTTTCTCAGCCCCGGCGATGAAAGCCGCCTGATGCTGGAGATTGTCCACGCCACCGGTCCTGCGGGCCGGATGGGCCTTGATGTCACCGCAACCGGGCTCTCGCTTGGGGCTGTTCCCTCGGGCGTCGATCTGGTCGCGCAGGGCAAGGCCACGCTGACGATCCCGGTCGTGGCCGGTGATCCGGGGGTGCAGACGATCACCGTCGCGCTGACCACGCCCGACGGTCGGCAGTTGACCAAGCCCCTCAGCCTGCCGGTGCAGGTCAACGATCCCGAAATTGCCCGCACCAGCCGCTTCACCCTCGCCGCTGGCCAGACCTTCCGCTTCGATCAGGATGTCTTTGCCGGCTTGCGCCCCGGCACCGCCAAGGCAACCCTCGCCGCCGGCCCGGTCGCGCGGCTGAACGCACCGGGGCTTCTGGCCACGCTCGATCGCTATCCCTTCGGCTGCACCGAACAGATCACCGCCAAGGCGCTGCCGTTGCTGTACTTCGACGAGATGGCGCAAACCATGGATCTGCCCGGCGCCAAAGATCTGCGCACCCGCCTGGCGCAATCGGTGGCCGAGGTTCTGACCAACCAGTCGGCCGAGGGCGGCTTTGGCCTCTGGCGTCCCGGTTCGGGCGATTTCTGGCTGGATGCCTTCGTCACCGATTTCCTCTCGCGCGCCCGGGCCCAGGGAATCACTGTGCCCGACACCGCGTTTCGTTCGGCGCTCGACAACCTGCGCAACCAGGTGAACTACGCCCCCGATTTTGACGCCACGATCAACGGCGGGGGCGAGGCGCTGGCCTATGCCCTGATGGTGCTGGCGCGGGAAGGCGCCGCCGCCGTGGGCGATCTGCGCTACTATGCCGACGTCAAGGGTGACGCCTTCGCCACCCCCACCGCCGCCGCCCAACTGGGCGCGGCCCTGGCCAGCTACGGCGACCAGACCCGCGCGGATGCGATGTTCGCCCGCGCCGCCGCCCTGATGGCCACCCGGATGGAGGATGAAACGGAACAGCTGTTCCGCGCCGATTACGGCAGCAATTTCCGCGATGCCGCGGCCCTGCTGACCCTCGCCGCCGAGGCCGGAACCCAGGTCATCGACCGCGAGGCGCTGGCCACCCGCCTTGCCACCCGCGCCGGCACCCTCTCGAGA
>JBGSQL010000092.1:0-102734 GCA_041738105.1 Rhodobacter sp.
CGCCAGCTCGGGGCGGATCCCGCCACCCTGCGCACCGAGGCCGGGGCAGTGATTGCCCCCGACGGCACCCGTCTGCCCTACACCGATCTTGCGCAGGCCGCCGCAACGGTCGATCTGCCAGACGCCCCCGCGCTGAAACCCAGATCCGACTGGCGTCTGCTGGGCACCCCGCTGCCCCGCACCGACATGGTCGCGAAAGCGACCGGCACCGCGCAATTCACCACAGACCTGCGCCTGCCCGGTCTGCTTTATGCCTCGGTCCGCACCAATCCCGGCATCGGCGGCACGCTTAACGGATATGACGCCACAGCAGCCAGCGCCTTGCCGGGCGTCAAGCAGATCGTTCCGGTGGAAAATGGCGTTGCCGTCGTCGCAACCAACACCTGGCTTGCCCTGCAAGCGCTCGACGCCATCGTCTTCGACTGGGCCCCGGCCCCCTATCCGGCCAACACCGCCGAAATGCAGGCGGCGCTGGCTGCCGCCTTCACGTCAGATCACCAGGACAGCCGTCAACGCGATGACGGCGATGTGGACGCGGCTCTGGCTGGTCAGGTGTTCCAGGCCGAATACAGCGTGCCCTATCTCGCCCATGCCACAATGGAACCGATGGGTGCCGCCGCCCATCTGGCGCAAGGCCACCTTACGGTCTGGGCCGGTCACCAGTTGCCCACCATGATCCTGACCGAAGGCACCCGGTTGACCGGTCTGGCGCCTGACGCGATGACCGTTCACACCCTGCCGATGGGGGGCGGGTTCGGGCGCCGCGCCGAAACCGATTTCATCCGTCAGGCCATCCAGATTGCGCAAGCGATGGAAGGCACGCCAGTCTTGCTGACCTGGAGCCGCGAACAGGACATGACGCATGATGGCTATCGGCCGATGGCGATGGCGCGCGTCCGCGCCACACTGTCAGACGGCCTTGTTGCCGCGATGGATATCGGATGTGCCGCCACCTCGGTGGCCGAAAGCCAGATCGGCCGCCTTGGCTATAAGGTGCCCGGGCCGGATGCGACGATCGTTCAGGGCGCGTGGGATCAGCCCTATGCCTTTCCCAACTACCGGGTGACCGGGTATCGCCCGCCCGTCATGGCCCCCGTCGGATCATGGCGGTCCGTCGGCGCGTCGCAGAACGCGTTCTTCCAGGAAAGTGCAATCGACGAGTTGGCCCATCTGGCTGGCGCCGATCCGCTGTTGTTCCGGATGCGTCAGCTTGACCATGTTCCCAGCATCAAGGTGCTCGAGGCGGTGGCCGAGATGTGCCGCTGGGGCAATACGCCCGCAGGCCGCGCGCGTGGCGTGGCCTTCTGTCTGTCCTTCGGCGTTCCCTCCGCGCAGGTGATCGAGGTTGAACAGGTCCCGGATGGCATCCGCCTGACCAACGCCTGGGCCGCCGTCGATGTCGGCATCGCCCTTGATCCCCGCAATATCGAGGCTCAGGTCTCGGGTGCGATGGTTTATGGCCTCTCTGCCGCGATCCGGGGCGAGATCACCTTCCGGGATGGCGCGGTCCAGCAAACCAACTTCTGGGACTATGAGCCACTTCGCGTGCGCGAAACGCCGCCCATCGCGGTCCGTATCCTGCAAAACGGCGAAAAGATCCGGGGCATCGGTGAACCCGGCACGCCACCCGCCGCACCTGCGCTGGCCAACGCGATTTACGCGCTGACAGGCCAACGCATCCGCGATCTGCCACTGGCGCGCACCGTCACCTTTGCCTGACCCCGCACCAAGGCGGTCCGCCATCCGTGCGGCCGGAACGGCACGCCTCGCAAGTGTTAAGAATCGACTAACAAAATCCGTGAAAACACTTGAAATCAATCACTTGAAAAAGTGTACACCTGTGCGACATTGCCCCGTTTCAGCCCTCAGCGCAGCCGCTGGCCCTGCCCGTCGAAATGAAAGGCCCGCCCCTGATCCGGGGTCAGCGCAACCGACTCGTCCACCGCATAATCATGCTCGCCGAACAGCCGCACCGTCAGCATCCCCTGCTCCACGGTATTCACATAGACCAGCGTCTCTCCGCCCAACTTCTCCACATGGCTGACCGTCCCGGCGATCTGCCCCGCACCCCGCGAAATCCCGACATGCTCCGGCCGCACCCCCATCGTCTCGGATCGCATCCCCAGCGCTCCGGCCTTCAGAAAGTTCATCTGCGGCGACCCGATGAACCCGGCAACAAAGGTATTGTCCGGATCGTTGTACAACTCCATCGGCGCGCCCACCTGTTCCACCCTGCCGCCCCGCAGCACCACGATCCGATCCGCCAGCGTCATCGCCTCGACCTGATCATGCGTCACATAGATCATCGTGGCCCCCAGTTCGCGATGCAGCCGCGCGATCTCGATCCGCGTCGCCACCCGCAGCGCCGCGTCCAGGTTCGACAGCGGTTCATCGAACAGGAACAGCTTCGGCGTCCTCACGATCGCCCGTCCGATCGCCACCCGCTGCCGCTGCCCGCCGGAAAGCTCTGCCGGCCGCCGATCCAGCAACGGCTCCAGCGCCAGCATCCCCGCCGCCCGATCCACCATGGATGCAATCTCGCGCCGCGAAACCCCCGCCTGTTTCAAGGCAAGCCCCATGTTGTCGCGCACCGTCAGGTGCGGATAAAGGGCATAACTCTGGAACACCATCGCGATTTCCCGCTTTGCTGGCGCCACCTCGTTCACCCGCGCCCCATCAATCGCGATGGTTCCCGCCGTCGCGTCCTCCAGCCCCGCGATGATCCGCAGCAAGGTAGATTTCCCGCAACCCGACGGGCCGACAAAAACGCAGAACTCGCCGTCCCGCACCGTCAGATCGACGCCCTTTATCACATCGACAGGGCCGAAGGATTTCGTCACGGCTTCAAGCGTCAGGGCGCCCATGGTCGCTCCATCACAGTTTCACCGGAAGACCGGAGCGCACGCTTTCATCCGCCGCCAGGCAGACAGCAAGCGACTGCACGGCGTCTTCGACATGACGGCTCAGATCAAGGTTCTCGGCGATCGCGCGCGCCACGAAGGCCGCTTCCCGGTTGCACAACGCCTGATGCCGAGGCTCGTCGGCCATCGAGATGTCCGTGTCCCCCTCGCCCACCCGATGCAGGCGCAGCAGAGATGTCCGGGTATGCGTGTCGATATCGTCCGAGCGCGCGCTGTCCGGCATCCGGATGGAAACGGCGCCATTCGGGCTGACCACATCCTTCACGAAAAAGGCGCTGTCCGACATCATCGGTCCCCAGCCCGCCTCGTACCACCCCAGAGAGCCATCAGCGAACAGCACCTGGAAATGCCCGTAGTTGTACATGTCGGGCGCAATCTCGTTCGACAGGCGCAGCCCCATGCCGCGCACTTCAAGCGGCGCCGCATCGGTGATCTGACACATCACATCGACATAGTGGACGCCGCAATCCACGATCGGCGGCGTGGTCTGCATCAGCGCCTTGTGGACCTCCCACGTCGCCCCGCTCGATTGCTGGTTCAGGTTGAGGCGGAACACGTAGGGCGGGCCAAGCCGCCGCGCCTCTTCGATCAGACGTATCCAGCTTGGATGATGGCGCAGGATATAGCCGACGACCAGCTTTCGGCCCGTTTCCGCCGCCTTGGCCTGCACCCTGCGTGCGTCCGCCACCGTGGTGGCGAGCGGCTTTTCGACAAACACATGCGCCCCCGTATCCAATGCGGCGACAGCGAAATCCGCGTGGCTGTCAGAGTAGGTTGCGATGCAGACGAGATCGGGTCTGAGCCGATCAAGTGCCTCGTGAAAATTCGAGGTCAGAGGATAGTTCAGCAACTCTGGTCCGAGTTCGGGGCGGGACCGGTTGACCAGACCCACGATCTGAAACGCCGGGTCCAGATGATAGGCGAGCGCATGGCTACGGCCCATGTTGCCAAGGCCGGCGACGAGGGTTCGAAGAGGGCGGGTCATTTGACGGCTCCGGCAGTGATCCCGCGAATAAGCTGGCGCGAGAAAATCAGATACAGCACCAGCACCGGCAGAATGGCGAGCGAAAGCGCGGCAAGGACCGCGTTCCAGTTCGTCACGAATTGGCCGATGAAGACCTGACTGCCCAGCGTGATCGTCTTGGTGGCTTCCGCAGGGGCAAGGATCAGCGGGAACCACAGATCGTTCCAGATCGGGATCAACGTGAAAACCGCGACCGTCGCCATCGCCGGACGGACGAGCGGCAAGACAAGGCGAAAGAAGATCGTGTATTCCGACAGCCCGTCAATGCGTCCAGCGTTCTTCAGATCATCCGAGACCTGCTTCATGAATTCGCTCAGGATGAACACCGCCAGCGGCAGCCCCTGCGCCGTATAGACCAGGATCAACGCAGTAAGGGTATTTACCAAGCCGCTTGCCACCATCAGTTGCAGTATCGCGACGGTGCCTAGCCGGATCGGAATCATGATGCCGAGGGCGAGGTAAAGGCCCATCAACATGTTCCCGCGAAACCGGTACTCGCTGAGAGCGAACGCCGCCATGGCCCCGAAAAGCAGCACAAAGGTCAGTGAAGCGACCGTGACGATCATCGAGTTCTGGAAATACAGAAAGAAGTCGCCCTGCTTCAACACCGTCTGGTAGCCGACCAGATCGAAGGTGTCGCGCGTCGGGATCGACAGCGGATCGCCAAAGATTGCCTTGCGCGACTTGAAGCTGTTGATCACGATCACAAAAACCGGGAATAGCGCGATCAGCGTGTAGGCCAGAAGAATCGCGTGGGCTGCGATTGACCGGCCGGGATGCGTGCGGGCCTTGGCCATCAGAACTGATACCGCCGCAGGCGGGTCTGGATCCCGAAAAGGTAAAGGCACACACCGATCAGGATGATGAAGAACATCGCCGTTGCAATCGTCGCCCCCATGTGGGGATCACCCAGCTGCAACTGGAATCCGAAGAAGGTTCGATACAGGAACGTCCCCAGGATATCGGTTGCGAAATCCGGGCCCGCCAGTGCCCCCTGGGCCACATAGATCAGGTCGAACGCATTGAAGTTGCCGACGAACGTCAGGATCGAGATGATCCCGATCGAAGGCAGGATCAGCGGAAGCTTGATCTTCCAGAACTGGCTCATTCCGGTGATCCCGTCCATCTCGCTGGCTTCCAGAACCTCGTCGGGGATCGACAGGAGTGCGGCATAGATCAACATCATCGGGATCCCAACGAACTGCCAGACCGAGATGAGCGCAAGCGTGGTCAGCGCGTATTCCTCCTTTCCAAGCCAGGGCGCGAAAAGCGACTTCAGTCCGATCGCATCAAGCATCCCGGGCGCGATGCCCCAGATCGGCGAAAGGATCAGCTTCCACACGAAGCCAACGATCACGAAGCTGAGGATGGTCGGGATGAAGATCGCAGTGCGATAAAAGGCGGCCATGCGCAGTCGGGGGCTGGAAAGAAGCGCTGCCAGCAGGATGCCCACGGGGTTTTGGACCAGCATGTGGATCAGAAAGAACCAGGCATTGTTCCCCAGGGCATTCCAGAAGGCATCAGACCAGACCGGATCGCCGAAAAGCGTTCGAAAGTTCGCGAGGCCGGCAAAGGCCTGTGTCCGTTCTGCCGTCTGGGTGAAAAGGGAAAGGTTGAGGGTGCCGAACAGCGGCACGATCATGATCGCGGTATAGACCAGCACGGCAGGTGCCAGAAACACCGGGATGTGCCAGCGGATCGCACGGCGCGGCTTCACACGTTTGCCTTTCTTCTGTTCACAAATATCCTCGGGGGGTGCGGGGGGCAGAAGGCCCCCCGCTTTTGGTTGCAGCGATCATTGCTGCGGTGCAAACCACGCGGCGAGACCGGCCTGCAAGCGCGCCGCGGCCGCCTCGGGCGTTTCGGTACCCTTGATCACGTTCGCAGACGCATTCCAGGTCTCGTTCTCCAGGTTCGGTGTGCCGCGCGAGAGGATCTGGTAGGTTGAGCGGATCGTCGATTGGCACTTGTCGCGCCAGCTGACGAATTCCTGGGCGAGCGGATCCTGCATTGCGACCGGTGTGGAGTTGAGTGAGAAGAAGCCGGGCAGGGCATTGGCGTAAAGTGTCGCGAACTCGGGCGAGCCGACCCATTCGAGGAAGGTTTGTGCGGCTTCGGCGTTCGGGCTGGCCGCGTTCATGCCGAGCGCGATATCGGTGTGATCCGAGATGTAGCAGGTATCACCTTCTGCGGCCACCGGCGGAGGGAAGGCCCCCATCTTGAAGCTCGCCTGCGCGTTGAAGCCCGAAATCTCCCACGATCCGGCCGGATAGATCGCGGCGCGCCCCAAAGTGAACAGGTTCTGGCTGTCGGGATAGGTCTGCGCCTCGAAGCCGTCGCCGAGATAATCTTTCCATTTGGCAAGAGTGGCAAAGGGCGCAACCCATTGTGGATCTGTCAGTTTCTGTTCACCCTTGATCAGGGCGAGGCGGCCTTCCTCGCCTTTCCAGTAGTTCGGGCCGATGTTGTTGTAGCCCATCGTTGCGGCTTCCCACTGATCGTTGGTGCCCATCGACATCGGGATGTAGGTGCCATCGGCCTTGATCTTGTCGAGGGCCGCAAAGAACTCGGCTTCAGTTGTCGGCACCTCGATGCCGAGCTCCGCGAAAGCGTCCGCATTGTAGATGAAGCCGTGGATAACCGAAGCCATGGGCACGCAGAACGTGGCCGACCCGTCATCGGTTTGCCAGGCGGATTTTGCGACTGGCGAGAAGTTGGCCATCGCGGCAAGGCCGGAGAGGTCTGCGAGCTTGCCCTTGTTGTAGAGCTCCAGCGATGCATCAAAGGGGCGGCAGGTGATCAGATCGCCCGCGCTTCCCGCATCGAGCTTGGAGTTGAGTACGGCGTTGTATTCGGCCGGGGCGGATGGCGCAAACACCACCTTGATGCCGGGGTTCTGCGCTTCGAAAGCCGGAATGATCGTATCCTGCCAAATGGTCAGGTCGTCATTGCGCCAGCTTTCGATGGTCAGCGTCGCATCCTGGGCTTGGGCAGCCCCTGCGAGGAGGGTGCTTGCGAGAAGCGCAAGGCGGAGGGGTTTCGGTGTCATCGTCGTCTCCCGGTTGGCGGGCGTTCTGCCCGGTGTTGGCGTGACCTTCATCCGGTCACTTCTGCAAGAGCGGGGCCAAGGTGACCCCTGTGGCTTTCGAGCGTGGCAATCGCCCCGGCCAGTGTCGCGCCAGCGGCCACAAGAATCGCGGGCTTGACGGCGCCACTGGTTCGTTCAAGCGCGGCGCGTGCGCCGGCAAGATCCGTTCCGGCCAAAGCTGCCACGATGCGCGCCGCCCGGTCGAGAAGTTTCGCATTGTCTGCCACGACATTGACCATGTAGCCCTCGTGCACATGGCCGAGCTGTAGGCCGACAAGCACTGAGAGCATGTTCAGCGCGATTTTTTGCGCTGTGGCCGCGCCCATCCGGGTGGAGCCGGCGACAACCTCGGGTCCGGTGTCGAGTAGCACGGCAATGTCCGCCAGGCCCAGCAGCGGGCTTTCTGCGACATTGGCGATGCCGATCAACGTGGCGCCATGGGCCTTTGCCTGCTGGGCGATGCGCAGTGTGTAAGGGGTGCTTCCGGATGCCGAGACGCAAATGACGACATCGCCCGATTGTGGCGCGACGGCAGCGAAATCGGTGAGCGCGTGTGCTGTGTCATCTTCAACCGCGCCAGTCATGCGCAGCAGCGCCTGCACGCCGCCGGCAAAGAGCATCGGTGTACGATCAGGCGCGATGCCGAAGGTTCCGGCGAGTTCAAGACAGTCTGAAAGAGCCATCAGGCCAGAACTGCCGGCGCCCGCATAGATCATGCGATGCCCCTGATCCAAGGCAAGGGCAGCAGCGTCTGCTGCGGCGGCCAAGGGCAAGAACGCCTTGCGGGACTGTTCGACTGCGGCGGTCTGAGCGGCAAAGAGGCGCGCCAAGGCATCTTGAGGATCTGCGTCCTGCAGGCCATCGGCAAAGGGATGCCGGGTTTCCGTGCTTCGGCTCATCTAGCGAGTTCCCCCTCAGGATTTACAATGCCAAAACAATACCAGTTGTAAAGGATTTTTCATGCCATGAAAATAAAATCGATATATCAATACTATACAATGTGGCTTTCTCGCTGGTATTATTTTGGTAGTATAAACACCGAAGGGATTCGTCATGGCGCTCTATCTTGGCATCGACGGAGGGGGAACGGGATGCCGTGCGGCCGTCTGCGATGCTTCGGGGGCCATTCTTGGCGAGGGTTTTGCCGGCCCCGCGAATATTGCGTCGGATCCGGAGGGCGCGCGCGGCAACATCCTTGCGGCCGCTGCGGCGGCCTTGCCGAGGGGGGCAGACATGGCCGAGCTTGTGACCGTCATGGGTCTGGCCGGAGCGAATGTGCCCGCAAGTGCAGAGCGGTTGCGCAAGGCCGTTCCGTTTGCAAGCGTTCGAATCGAAACCGACGCCATGATCGCACTGAAGGGTGCGTTGCGCGACCGGGACGGAATCGTCGCCGCGATCGGGACAGGATCGGTCTTTGCCTCGCAGAGCCGGTCTTGCGGCATCGAGGCAGGGATGGAGGTGCGCCAGATCGGCGGTTGGGGGCTTGTCCTTGGCGATGAGGCATCAGGCGCCTGGATCTGTCGCAGCCTTCTATCTCGCGCATTGCGCGCAACGGATGGGCATGTCGCGCGCACCCCTTTGCTGGACCAACTGACGCAGGAGTTTGGTGGGCCGGCGGGAATCGTCACCTTTGCGCAATCCGCCAGCCCGGCGGACCTTGCGGCGTTTGCGCAACGTGTGACGGGATCGGACGATCCGGCAGCGCGCGCCGTAATGCTTGCCGCCGACGCAGAGGTAGCGGCCGCCGTGAACCTGCTGCAGCGACAGCCGCCCGTCCCTGTGGTTTTTCTTGGTGGGCTCGGCGCAATCTACGCGGCGCGCCTGGGCGCCCGCTGGCCGGTCGCTGAGCCCTGCGGCTCCGCGCTTGATGGCGCCCTCTGGTTGGCGCGGCAAGAGGCGTAGATGGAGAAGATCTTTCGCCCAGGCGGGTTCGACGCGACAGGTGCGGGGCCGCTCTATTTGCAATTGCAGAGACGTATTGCCGACGCGATCAGTTGCGGCCGACTTGCGCCGGGCGACAGTCTGCCGCCTGAGCGGGATATGGCGCTTCTGACCGGGCTGAGCCGCGTGACCGTGCGCAAGGCGGTGCAGGCCCTGGTTGCTTCCGGCCTGATTCTGCAGAGGCGCGGTTCGGGCACGTTCGTAGCGCCCAAGGTCGAACGGATCGAGCAAGCGCTGTCGCTGCTGACCTCGTTCACCGAAGACATGGCGCGGCGGGGCCGAACAGTGGACTCGGTTTGGCTGAGCCGCGCTTTGCACGCCCCCGCGCCGGAAGAGGTCATGGCACTTGGCCTTGGGGCTGGAGATCGGGTTGCGCGGTTGGACCGGGTTCGCCGCAGCGACGGGGTTCCGCTTGCGATCGAGTGCGCGGCACTTTCTGCGGCCTTGCTGCCGGATCCAGAGGTGGTGACAGGATCGCTTTACGCCTTGCTTGAGACACGCGGCTTGCGACCGATACGCGCGGTTCAGCGCATTTCGGCGGCGAATTTGGCGCAACGGGATGCAGACTTGCTTGGTGTTCCACCAGGCGCTGCGGGATTGCGGATCGAGCGGGTCAGCTATTTGCCTTCGGGCGGCGTGGTTGAGTTTACCCGATCGCTTTACCGTGGCGATGCCTATGACTTCGCCGTTGAACTGAAGCTTTCGCCGGATGCAAAGGTGGATCGGGCAGATCGGAGCGCGATATGACGACAAGCTACATGGCCGCGGAAGTGGCCGAGATCCCGCAAGTCGCACAGCGCTTTCTGGACCAGTCAATGCCCGCCGTTCGGCAGACCGCTGCGGCCCTGAGACGGATAGAGCCGAAGTTGTTCGTGACGGTTGCGCGCGGGTCATCAGATCATGCGGCGACATACTTCAAATATGCAGCGGAGTTGTTGGCTGGTGTGCCCGTTGCATCTGTCGGCCCTTCGGTTGCCTCGATCTATGGTCGGCCGCTGCACCTCTCTGGCGCCGCATGCATTGGTATTTCGCAGTCGGGACAGAGCCCTGATATCGTCGAGATGATGCGTGCAGCAGGCGCGGGTGGGGCGCTGAGCGTTGCAATCACAAACTCTGCCGACGCCCCCATGGCCTTGGCTTCGGCCCATTGTCTGCCGCTGCAGGCGGGGCGCGAGAAAAGTGTGGCCGCAACAAAGACCTTCGTGACCAGCGTTCTGGCCGCCGTCACTTTGCTTGCCGAATGGCAGCAGGACAAAGATCTGCGCCGCGCTGTTTTGGATCTGCCGCACGCCTTCGCCAAGGCTCTGGCAAAGGATTGGTCGCCCCTTGCCGCGCGCCTTGTACGAGCGCAGTCGCTATATGTTCTTGGCCGTGGACCTGGCTTCGCGATTGCCTGCGAAGCTGCCCTGAAATTCAAGGAGACATGCGGACTGCACGCCGAGGCCTATTCGGCGGCAGAGGTGCTGCATGGGCCGAGCGCCATCGTCGAGGCCAGGTTTCCGGTGCTCGCCTTGGGCGTCGAGGATGCCGCCCTGCCGCATGTCATTGCGACAGCCGAGCGGCTTGCTGCACAAGGAGCAGACGTTTTCCTGACTGGTGGCGCCGCGCAAGGTGCAGTCGTCTTGCCGTCTGTCGAAGGGGTGCATCCGCTGCTGGCGCCGCTGGTGCTGGTTGTCAGCTTTTATGCCTTTGTCGAGGGTCTTGCGCGCCGGCGTGGCTTTGACCCGGACGTGCCACCCCATCTGCGCAAAGTGACGGAGACGAGGTAATGCGCAAGGTCTATACTGCTGGATCCGTGTTCGATGGGCAGTCGCTCCGCCGGAACAGGTCTGTCGTCATTGAAGATGGCCGCGTAACGGCCATCGAAGACACCAGTGATGGCGAGGATCTGGGCGGCGGACTTCTGGCGCCGGGGTTTGTCGATCTTCAGGTGAATGGCGGCGGTGGGCGCATGGTCGATGGCGCGACCGATGCCTCTGTGCTGGCCGGGATCTGCGCGGCGCACGCGAGGCTTGGTGCGACCGGGGTGCTGCCAACCCTTATCACGGACACACCAGATGCAATGCGCCAGGTGCTTGCAGCCGGAATCGCGGCGGCTGATGCGGCCGTGCCAGGGTTTCTTGGGCTGCATCTCGAAGGGCCGCATCTGGATCCGCGGCGGAAGGGGGCCCATGATCCCGGCCTGATCCGTGCGATGGAGGAGGCCGATCTTGTCCTGCTCTGCGATGCTGCCGGGCGGCTGCCGGCACTGATGGTAACGGTCGCGCCCGAAGCGGTCACGCCCGCCCAGATCACCCGGCTCCGGGGCGCGGGTGTGGTCGTAAGCCTGGGGCATACGGATTGTTCGCTGGCAGTGGCGCGCGCGGCAATTGCGGCGGGCGCGCGCTGTGCCACCCACCTGTTCAACGCCATGAGCCAGCTTGGCAATCGAGAGCCGGGGCTGGTGGGCGCAATCCTGGACGGTACACTCGCGGCCGGAGTGATCGCGGACGGGATCCACGTTGCGCCCGAGACACTTCGCATTGCGCTCGCGGCGCGCCCGGAAGGCCTGTTTCTGGTTTCTGATGCGATGGCTGTTGCGGGAACGACGGAAACCGAACTGCGGCTGGGTGGTCGGCGTATCCTGCGCCGCGAGGGTCGGTTGACACTGGAGGACGGAACCCTGGCGGGAGCCGACCTGAGTCTGGCGCAAGCGATTGAGGTGATGGTGCGCGACGTGGGGCTTGCCCCGGAGCGAGCGCTCGCGATGGCGACGTCTGTTCCTGCGCAGTTGATCGGCGCACAGGGGCGCGCAGGGCATCTTCGGCCCGGAGCGCCGGCGCACATGGTCCACCTGGGCGAGGATTGGACCTTGCGCCAAGTCTGGCGGGCCGGTGTTCCGCTGCTTTAGCAGCAGCAGCGGTTGTCCTCACGGATCGGGGATCTCAGTCTGGAGCCTCGGGTGTATTCGGGCAGACGTGGATTGCCCTGAGGCCGCCTTTCATCTCGGTGTGGCTTGTGCCGGGGTCTGGTCAGATGGCAAGGAGGAATACATGGGACAACTGATCAACGGGCGCTGGGAGTCTGGCTGGTACGATACTTCTGCGAGTGGCGGTGCTTTTCGTCGCAGCACGGCGGGCTTTCGCAACTGGATCACACCCGACGGGGCACCGGGGCCGAGTGGGACAGGCGGGTTTGCCGCAGAGAGCGGGCGCTACCATCTTTACGTCTCGTTTGCCTGTCCATGGGCGCACCGGACATTGATCTTTCGCGTGCTCAAGGATCTGAAGCCGCATATCGGCGTTTCTGTCGTCCATCCCGACATGCTGTCGGACGGTTGGACATTTGCGAGAGACTTTCCGGGCGCCACGGGGGACATGCTGCACGACCTGTCGTTCCTGCGCGACATATATACGCGCGCAGATCCGCAGGTTTCCGGCCGAGCGACCGTTCCGGTCCTGTGGGACAAGGCGCGCGAGACGATCGTTTCGAACGAAAGCTCGGAAATCATCCGCATGTTCAACTCGGCCTTCGACAGCTTGACGGGCAACACGGCCGATTTCTGGCCGCTGGCGTTGCGCGACGACATCGAGGTCGTGAACGCGCGCATCTATGATGAGATCAACAACGGTGTCTACAAGGCTGGATTTGCCACGAGCCAAAGTGCCTATGAAGCGGCTGTCGTGCCCTTGTTTCATGCGCTTGACTGGTTGGAACGTCGCCTTGGCGAAACGCGGTGGCTGATGGGCGAAGTATTGACCGAAGCTGACTGGCGCCTGTTCACGACACTCGTGCGCTTCGACTCTGTCTATCACCTGCACTTCAAGTGCAATCACCGCCGGATCGTGGACTACCCGAACCTTTGGGCGTACACGCGCGCGCTTTATCAGGTGCCGGGCGTGGCGGCGACGGTCAAGATGGATCACATCGTGCGACACTATCACTACAGCCACGAAACCATCAATCCTTATCGGATCATCCCGATCAATCCGATCCTCGACTTCACAGCGCCGCATGGGCGGTAAGCCTTGCGTGACGGCTGCTTTTCCGCTTTGACCAAGCGGGCAAGGAGCATGGTCCCGATGACGCCGAACAGTGTTTCGCCAACCGTAGCGCTGTCTGCTGCCGCTGATCATGGCGGTGGCATAGACGCGGCGTGCCAACGTTGGGGTGGGCCGCGCAGCCATTGGGTAGACCTGTCAACCGGGATCAACCCGGTCGCGTATCCGGTTCCCGACTTGCCGCAGGACGTATGGGAAACGCTTCCCGATCAAGCTGCGGCCGACAGCCTTCTGGCGGCTGCCCGAAGCTTCTGGGGCGTGCCCGGAAAGGCTGCGATCGTTGCGGGCCCCGGAACATCGGCACTGATCGCCAGGCTGCCGGCACTTGCTGATGCGGGCCGGGTCCGTATTCCTGGACCAACCTACAACGAACACGCCCGCGCCTTTGTGGCGCAGGGATGGTCCGTGACGGATGACGACGCAGAGGCGCTGGTCCTTGTGAACCCCAACAACCCAGATGGTCGTCTCTGGCGGGCGCAAGACGCGAATGCATCGCTTGTGATCATTGACGAAAGCTTTTGCGATCTGACACCGGATGACAGCCTTGTGGCGCTTGCCGCGCGTCCGGGCACGATCGTGCTGAAGGGGCTGGGCAAGTTCTGGGGCCTTGCAGGGGTGCGCCTTGGCTTCGCCATCGGGGATCCGGCACTGATTGCGCGGCTGGGGACGCTGCTGGGGCCTTGGCCGGTGTCGGGGCCCGCGCTTGCGATAGGCCGGGCAGCACTGGTGGACACGGCCTGGGCCGAGGGGACACGAACGCGCCTGGCGGGCGACACGGCGCGGCTTGACAGGTTGCTTTGCCGGCACAGTGCACGGATTGCTGGCGGCACAGCGCTGTTTCGATTGGCCGAAGTTCCCGATGCGTCGCGATGGCATGAAAAACTGGCGCAGCACCATATCTGGACCCGGATCTTTCCCTACTCGCGCACCTGGCTGCGCCTTGGGTTGCCGGGAACAGAGCTGGCCTGGGCACGCCTCGAAACAGCATTGGAGGACATGGCATGAGTGCGGCGCTGCTGATCCCAGCGTTGCTGCTTGACGCGGCGTTGGGTGAACCAAGATGGCTTTGGGATCGACTGCCGCATCCAGCCATACTGATGGGCAAAGCCGTGGGCTGGATGGATGATCGCTTCAACTCCGGCGACAACCGCAAACTGAAAGGAGCTGTTGTGCTTGCGGTTCTGGTTGCCGCGGCGGCAACACTTGGTGGCCTGATTGCGGCGCTGCCGGATGGCGGGCTGTTCGAGATCGTTCTGACTGCGATCTTGCTGGCTCAACGCAGCCTGGTGGAACACGTGCGTGCCGTGGGCGATGCCTTGCGACTTTCACTCGGGGACGGTCGACTGATGGTGGCGCGCATTGTCGGGAGGGATACCGCCGACATGACGGAGCCCGAGGTTGCGCGTGCTGCTATCGAGAGCGCGGCTGAGAACCTGAGCGACGGTGTGATCGCACCGGCGCTGTTCTTTCTTTTCTTCGGGTTGCCGGGGATCCTCGTCTACAAGGTAGTCAACACGGCAGATAGCATGATCGGACACCGCACACCGCGACACGAGGCGTTTGGTTGGGCAGCTGCGCGGCTAGACGATGTTTTCAACTGGATCCCGGCGCGTGTGACTGCGGCGCTGATCGCACTGACCCATGGAAAGATGGATCCGGCCCCGATCCTGCGCGATGCACCGCTGCACCGCTCGCCAAATGCGGGCTGGCCCGAGGCGGCAATGGCCGTCGTACTTGATGTGTCCCTTTCTGGCCCGCGCAGCTACGGTGGGCAATGCCGTGATTTTCCTTGGGTCTGGCCGGAGGGGCGCGAGAATGCAGGACCACGAGATATTGATGACGCCTGCAGCGCGTTGTGGCGCGCCTGGGCTGGTCTTTTGGCGATCACGGTGTTGATCGCCCTGTTCTGATGGTTGCGAGGACCCAATCGGCTGATAGAGTCGAGGCAAATGAAACGGAGCAGCCCATGCGCATGATCACGCTCGCCTTGCTCGGCACGCTAGCGTCGCCCGCTGTTGCGGCGCCTTGTGGTGGCGACTTCAAGGACTTCGTGCAGGCAATGAAGGCGGAAGCCGTGGCAGCTGGATATGCAAGCGAGACGGTCGATCGCTTCTTTTCCAAGGTGCGGCAAGATGCGCGCGCGCTGAAAGCCGACCGATCACAGGCGGTTTTCCTGAAGCCTTTCCTGGACTTCTCGAAAGCGCTGATCAGCAAGAATCGACTTCAGGTCGGAACGGCAAAGAGTGACGAAATGGATGCCGTCTTTCGGACCGCCCTGCAAGATTATGGCGTTCCACGCGGGATTCTCCTGGCATTCTGGGGCTTCGAGACGGATTTCGGGCAGGTGCAGGGTGACTTCAACACGGTCAATGCACTTGTCACATTGGGCCATGATTGCCGCAGACCCGAATTGTTCCAGCCCCAGATCCTTGCTGCGATCACACTTTTCGAACGCGGAATGCTTGATCCTACCACGACAACCGGTGCCTGGGCTGGCGAGATCGGCATGGTTCAGATGCTGCCGGCAGACATCCTTGCCAATGGAGTTGACGGTGACGGTGACGGCACGATCACCTTGAAGACGTCAGCCCCGGATGCGCTGCTTTCTGCCGCGAACAAGCTCAGATCGCTAGGCTGGCGCCCCGGCGAGCCATGGCTGCAAGAAATCACACTGCCGGACGACTTCGACTGGTCTTTGACGGGCTTGGACAAAACCCTGTCGGTTGCAAGTTGGGCGAACCTTGGAGCGGCACCGATTTCTGGCGCGCTACCGGCGGATGAGATGCGCACCTCGGTGCTTTTGCCGCAAGGGCGCAAAGGGCCTGCCTTTTTCGCATACCCGAATTTTGACGTATTGTTCAACTGGAACAAGAGCTTCGTTTATGTGACGACCGCAGCCTATTTCGCGACCCGGTTGGAGGGCGCGCCCGCCTACACGCCGGGATCGCCTGAACCGGGATTGTCGGCAAAGGACATGGCACGCTTGCAGGAGAAACTCGTCGCGCGCGGCCATGAGGTGGGCAAGATCGACGGAATCCTGGGGGCACTGACGCGGGCCGCGGTGCAAAAGGAGCAAGTGCGCCTGGGTTTGCCCGCCGATGCCTGGCCGACGATGACGCTGTTGAACGCGCTTTGATGCCGAGGCAACGCCAGCCATGATCGGCCATGCGTCTGCCGGCTAACGCCGCCGCCAATAGCATTCATGCGACCAGCGCTTCGGCCTTCTTCAGATCGACGCTGACCAATTGGCTCACGCCCTGCTCGACCATGGTAACGCCAAACAACCGGTCCATGCGCGACATCGTGACTGCGTGATGCGTGATGATCAGGAAACGTGTTTCGGTTCGGCGCGTCATCTCGTCCAGCAGATCGCAGAACCGCGTCACGTTGGCGTCGTCGAGTGGCGCATCGACCTCGTCCAGCACACAGATCGGCGCAGGGTTTGCCAAGAACACACCAAAGATCAGCGCCAGGGCCGTCAAGGTTTGTTCCCCGCCTGACAGCAAGGAGAGGGTTGCCAGCTTCTTGCCGGGCGGCTGGCACATGATTTCCAGCCCCGCCTCAAGCGGATCATCGCTTTCGACCAGCACCAGACGGGCCTCGCCGCCACCAAACAGATGCTTGAAGAGCGTCGAGAAATTGGCATTCACCTGCTCGAAGGCCGTCAGCAGGCGTTCCCGGCCTTCCCGGTTCAGACCGGCAATGCCCGACCTGAGACGCTTGATTGCTTCCTCCAGATCAATCTTTTCGCTTTTCAGACTGTCATATTCTTCCTGTACCGCTTTTGCATCTTCCTCGGCGCGAAGGTTCACAGCACCCAGAGCTTCGCGCTGCCGCTTCAAACGATTCACGTCGGCTTCGAGTGCAAGGGCGTCGGGCATCACCGCTGGGCCTGTATTCAGTGAGTGCAGCAATGCCTCTGGCGAGGATCCCGTCTCTTCCCGGATGCGCTCGGCGGCAGAACTCACCGCTCCCTTGGCGGCCTCGGCGAGAGCCTCGGCCCGAGCACGTGCTTCGCGCGCCTCTCCCCCAGCGCGCTCGGCTTCGCGCTCCGAAGCCTGGGCCGCACGCAGGGCTGCCTCTGCGTCTGCCAAGGCAACAACTGCTGCATGGCGCCTCGATTCAGCCTCGGCTATCGCTTTCGCAAGGGTCTCACGTTTGGCGGCAATCTCGGCAGGAAGCACAGCGGCCTCGGCCAAGGCCCGTTCAGCTTCAAGCCGACGCTCGCCCAATTCGACGGCGCGTTTCTCGGCCGTTTCGAGCCGATGGCGCCAACCCCAGATCTCCTTGACGATCTCTTGCCGACGCCGGACGCGCGCCTCGCCCTCGCGGCGCAATTCATCATGTGCCGAGCGTCGGGTCATCATCGCGATCCGGGCGGCCTCGACAGCGGTCTTGACTTGCTCGACCTCTGCCCGTGCTGCGCCAAGGTCAGCCAGACCCGCCGCAGCTTCTTCAGCCTCGCGCAGGGCTGTTCGAGCGGCCATTGCCTCGTCGTCAAAACGGGCCACGGCCAATCTGGCCGCCTCGAGCTTGCCTGTCGAAATCGACCGATCTGCTTCTGCACGCGCCAGGATCCGGCTTACCTCGGTAACGCGCTGGTCAGCAGCCCTTCGGGCATCGCGCGCCATTTGATCGGCGCGGGCCAAATCTGCAAGGCGGCGCTGCAACGCCTCGTGCGCTTGCCGTGCGCCTTCCGCTCGGGCGGCAGCATCTTCGAGATCGCGCTTCAACCCGACCAGGCGGTTCAACTGTTGCAGGCGCAGGGCGGCCGCCGACGGCGATTCCTCGGCGGCGACGCGGAAACCGTCCCATCGCCAGAGGTCGCCCTCTTGGCTGACAAGACGCTGACCGGGCCGAAGCGCCGCCTGAAGTTCCGACCCCTTGTCCCGGGGGACAAGGCCGATCTGGCTGATCCGGCGGTGAAGCACATCCGGCACGGTGACAAAGGCAACAAGGGGCTCGGCGCCATCGGGAAGCTGCTGCAGGGCGGCATAGCCCTGCAAGACCACCCATCCAGACCGCTTCGTCGCATCGATTACCGGTGCACGCAGGTCGTCAGCCAGTGCGGCGCCCAGCGCCTTTTCATAGCCGGGCGTCACCGCAATACGATCCAGCAGCTGCGAACCTGCATGCGTTTCGCGATCCATCAGCTTTGTCAGTGCCGCAACCTCGGCCCGCAGAGCGTTTGCTTCCCCTTCGGCTTCGGATCGCGCGGCACGGGCCTCGGCTTCGCGGCTTTGCGCGTCGGCCCGGGCCACCTCGGCCTCGGCCAGTGCCGCTTCGGTATCGGCCGCAAGCGCATGCGCCGCCCCCTGAGCGGCTTCCGCCGTCTCGAATGCCTCGGCTGCAGCCGCCAGCGCCTTTTCTGCCATGCCCGCTGCTTCGCGCGAACGGGTGGCCTCGGTCTCCGCCTTTTGAAGCGTGGTCCGTGTATCACCGACGAGACGCTCTACCGAATGATGTCGCGCAGCGAGACGCGCCATATCTTCCGTGACTTCTGCTTGCGCCGTCTCGCGGTCGGAAAGGATCGCCCCGGCCTCGCGCGCGCTGCCGGCTGCCTCGGCAAGGCGCGCCTCATGCCCTTCCTGTGCCTGGGCGATCTGGGTCTGTTCCCACTCCAGTCGCGCAATGGTCTCGACAGCATCGTGATTCAGGCCCGCCTCGCGTTCAAGGTCGCGGCCAAGCTGCTCGATGCGTCCGCGAAGCGTGTCAATCCGGGCCTGCGCCTGCACCTCTTGATCAGCCAGTTGATCGCGGCTGACCAGCAATCTTTGCAGGAGCGCCGCCGCGATGGCCTCCTCTTCACGCCGGGGGGGTAGTGCGTCTTCCGTCAAGGCGCGCGCCTGACCTGCGGCCCGCGCCGCGGCTTCTGCCCTTGATGCGGCGACGATCCTTTCCCGCAGTGCTGCATCTGCGGCCGCACGTCCGTCGTCCGCTTCACGCCAGCGCCGGAACAACAGCATACCCTCGGACCGGCGCAATTCCTCACCGATTTCGCGATATCGAGCGGCTTGCCGAGCTTGCCGCGCGAGCGCCCCGAGTTGCTGCGCGAGCGCCTCTATCACGTCGTCGATGCGCGTGAGGTTGGTCTCGGTCGCCTGTAGGCGCAACTCTGCCTCGTGGCGCCGCTGATAAAGACCCGAAATGCCAGCCGCTTCTTCCAGAATGCGGCGACGGTTCTTGGGTTTTGCGTTGATCAGTTCCGAGATCTGTCCCTGCCGCACAAGCGCGGGCGACTGCGCGCCTGTCGAGGCATCCGCAAACAGCATCTGGATATCGCGCGCCCGCACGTCCTTGGCGTTCGCCTTGTATGCGCTGCCAGCGTCGCGGGTGATCCGTCGGACAATCTCGATCTGGTCCTGATCGTTGAAGCCTGAAGGTGCCAGACGATCGGAATTGTCGATCACGATCGAAACTTCTGCGAAATTCCGCGCGCCGCGCGTGGCTGCCCCTGCAAATATCACGTCGTCCATGCCTCCGCCGCGCATTGCGGTTGGACGGTTCTCACCCATGACCCAACGCATTGCCTCAAGCAGATTGGACTTGCCGCAACCGTTCGGCCCGACAACGCCCGTCAGGCCCGGATGAATCACCAGATCCGTCGGGTCGACGAAGCTTTTGAAGCCGTTGAGCCGTAGCCGGGTAAAGCGCACCTGCAATCCTTTCACCTGATTCCGGCGGGGTAGTTTATGGTCGCATTCGGACGACCTGAGTCAACAAAATTGACACGATGTGGCGATTTCCTAGCCTCGGCACCCAACATCTAGGCCAAGCTTAGTCGAACGTTCCCGTTACGCGCCCAAACAGCATGAACGCGCGTGCGGTGCGCGTTTCCGCCAGTTCGCTGACCTCTTGATCTGTGGCGTTCCTCTCGAACTCTTGAAAAGTTCGGTCGAACTGGCGCAAGAAGTGATGGGCGGCGTCGCGAAAGACGGTATCTTCCCGCATCCGTCCGGCAGTCAGAGCGAGGCTCGACCGGTCGCGAACTCCGCCCAGGCCAGCGATCGATCGACCCCGTTCACCCTGTGCAAAGCGGCGCCAAACCTCGGGCTTGGCACGGTCCGGCTTGAGGTCGTCCATATAGATACCATCCTGACTGAGCAGGGTCAGGACATCCTGTGCGGCTCGGATCAGCTTGGAAGTTCGGCGATCTTCGAGGGCAAGGCGCAAGGCTCGGAATCCTGGCTTGTCCTCCGGCGACTCAGGGAAATTGAGCGCCCGGATGAAATCGGCAACAGACAGGGGCGGACGCAGATCCTCGGCCGGCGTTCCAAGCGCAAGCACAGGCTGTTCATCTGCCTCGGAGGCTCGGGGAAGGACAAGAGCCGCCTTTTTGTCTGCGGAAGGGACGGTCTGGGTGGGATCGCGTCGCGTCACGAAAGTCGCAAGGACCTGCTCGGTCTGGCGTTGCGCCGCAGCAAGCTCGTCGAGCTTTTTCTCGACGGATGGTTTCAACCCTACCGCCGCGGCCTGGCTTTGGGCGACATAGGCGTTGCGCATCGCGTCAACCGCAGCCTGCAATCGTGCTGCCTCGTCGCGCAGATTTCGAATGGCACGTGAGGTTGTTGCAGCAACCCAGATGAGCGCGAGGGGCAGAAACACGACCAATGCTGTCATTACAAGGCCGAGCGGCCCCGTCTCGCCAGGCGAGAAGATCATGTAGGCGGCAACCGATGCAATCCAGACGAGGCAGAGCAGCGCCGCCACAAAGTCTGTTCCACTGGGGCCGTGCGCCTCTGCGGGGCGGGGATAGCGGCCCAGATCAATCGCTTTGTCCTCGTTCCCATCAGCCATCGCGATATTCCGATCCCCTGTCCTGCCCTGTCAGACAAAGCGGACGCTGACCACCTCATAGCTGCGCTGGCCGCCCGGCGTCTTGACGTCGACCATATCGCCTTCATCCTTTCCGATCAGCGCGCGTGCAAGCGGCGACCGGATATTCAGAAGACCACGCTCGATATCCGCCTCAGTTTCTCCAACGATCTGATAGGTGCGGGCTTCGCCACTGTCTTCATCGACCAACTCGACCGTCGCACCAAACTTGATCGCACCTGAAAGCTTTGACGGATCAATTACCTCGGCCCGAGAAAGAACGGCCTCGAGTTCCTTTATTCGGCCTTCGATGAAGCTCTGCTTTTCCCGCGCGGCATGATACTCGGCGTTCTCTGAAAGGTCACCATGTTCACGCGCTTCGGCAATCGCACGGATTACTGCGGGACGTTCCACCGACTTCAAGATCTTCAGTTCTTCATCTAGCGCGGCGTGGCCTGCGCGGGTCATGGGAATCTTTTCCATCGGCCTTCCACATCAAACACACAGCGCCACGGCCCGGTCTGGGCCACGGCGCTGAACCTCGGTCAAGGTTCACCTGACCGCACCCAACCAGCAATTGCAAGTGCTATGCACCCGGCAGCAAAAGGATGCAGACACGCGCTGACGTGCCGCAGTGCGGCGCCAGGATGTTGCGTCACGATTGACCCCAGGACCTGGTTCGGGCAAAGCCACGCAGGAACGGAAAAGCGAGCGGGCTGACACGCCCGACGACAAAGGGAGATCGGCATGTCGGATGAGATCGAACGCGAAGCGATGGACTATGACATTGTCATAGTGGGCGCTGGGCCGTCGGGATTGGCTGCCGCGATCCGGTTGAAGCAACTGGATCCGGATCTTTCGGTGGTGTTGCTGGAGAAGGGATCTGAAATCGGCGCGCACATCCTTTCGGGTGCGGTGCTGGACCCTTCGGGCCTTGACGCGCTGATCCCCGATTGGAAGGAAAAGGGCGCGCCTGTTTCTGTCCCCGTCATCGAGGACAACTTCTTTTTCATCGGTCCGGCCGGCGGACTTCGGATTCCGAACTGGCCGATGCCACCCCTCATGTCGAACCACGGCAATTACATTGTCAGCATGGCGAATGTCTGCCGGTGGCTTGGTCAGCAGGCTGAGGCACTGGGAGTAGAGATTTTTCCAGGAATGTCCTGCTCTGCGCTCGTCTACGGCGACAAGGGTGAGGTGGCGGGCGTGGTCGCGGGTGAATTCGGCCGCCTCCACGATGGCACACCGGGCCCGAACTACGAACCCGGGCTGGAACTGCGCGGAAAGTATGTTCTGCTTGCCGAAGGCGTGCGCGGTTCCTTGACAAAGCAGGTGATCGCCAAGTTCGACCTGTCCAACGGGAAGGATCCGCAGAAGTTCGGTCTCGGGATGAAGGAAATCTGGCAGGTCGATCCTGAAAAACACCGCGAGGGTACGATCACACATACAATGGGCTGGCCGCTGGGCAAGAACGCTGGCGGAGGGTCTTTCGTCTATCATGCGGCGAACAACGAGGTTCACCTGGGATTCGTCGTTCACCTGAACTACGAGAACCCGCACCTCTACCCCTACATGGAATTTCAGCGATTCAAGCACCATCCCATGATTGCCGAGTTACTGAAGGGCGGCAAGCGCGTCGCCTACGGCGCGCGGGCGATCAGCGAAGGCGGCTGGCAATCGATCCCGAAGATGGTCTTTCCTGGTGGCGCGCTGCTGGGATGCTCGGCTGGTCTAGTGAACGTGCCGCGGATCAAGGGCAACCACAACGCGATGCTGTCGGGCAAGGCCGCGGCTGAGGCCGCGCATGCAGCGATCAAGGCGGGCAGATCAGGCGATGAACTGACCGCCTACGAGGCGGGCGTGCGCAGTGGTCCGATCGGCAAGGACCTGCGTCGCGTCCGCAACGTCAAGCCGCTCTGGTCAAGGTACGGACTGACCGCCTCGCTCGTGCTTGGGGGGATTGACATGTGGACGAACAGTTTGTTCGGGCTTTCGGTCTTTGGCACGTTGAAACACGGCAAATCGGATGCAGAGGCCACAGGCAAGGCGAGAGATCATGCGCCGATAGACTATCCCAAGCCGGACGGTGTGCTGTCCTTCGATCGGCTTACGAACGTGGCTTTCAGCTTTACCAACCATGAAGAAAGCCAACCCGCGCATCTGACCTTGAAGGACGCGACGGTGCCGATCCGCGTGAACCTGCCGGAATACGCAGAGCCAGCACAGCGCTATTGCCCCGCAGGTGTCTACGAAGTGGTGGCAGAGCCCGCAAAAGAACCGCGCTTCGTGATCAACTTTCAGAACTGCGTGCATTGCAAGACTTGCGACATCAAGGATCCGAGTCAGAACATTGTCTGGGTCACGCCGCAGGGTGGCGATGGACCGAACTATCCGAACATGTGACATTTGCGCGAGTGGCGGCCTTGCGAGAGCTTGGCCGGTGCCGCGTGCATGGACACGGGAGGGGCACAGGGCTAGCTTGACTGAAAATGTCCGGAGGCCCTCATTTGTCCCTGATCCGCCCTCTTCATGCCCTTGTATTGGCAGCGCTGGTTTGCTCAGGCCCTGCCGCCGCAAA
The DNA here is from genome assembly GCA_041738105.1 of Rhodobacter sp. GTDB lineage: Bacteria > Pseudomonadota > Alphaproteobacteria > Rhodobacterales > Rhodobacteraceae > Aliitabrizicola. The sequence continues at coordinate 23,408 of JBGSQL010000092.1, forward strand.
CGAGGGCGATGCCGGAGCGTACCTTGCCGCCCGTTCAGCCGTGATGGCCGGGGACTACAAGGATGCAACAACATGGTTTACCCGGGCGTTGATTGCGGACCCCAGTAATCGGCAACTGCTTGACGGGGCTTTGATCGGACGGATTTCTCTTGGGGATTTTGACGGCGCGATCCCAATTGCGCAGCGTCTCAGTCAACTTGACGGCAACAGCACCGCCGCGAACCTGACGTTGATGGCCGATCAGGCCAAACGTGGGGCCTTTGAAGATTTTCTGAAAGACCAAGCTGCCGGGCGCAGTGTCAACCAGGCCGTCGATGCGCTGACAAACGCGTGGGCGGAGCTTGGCGCAGGTCGGATGTCAGAAGCGCTGGAAGGGTTTGACAAGATCGCCGAGCTTCAAGGGCTCAGGGCCTTCGCGTTGTATCACAAAGCTCTGGCTCTGGCGTCGGTTGGTGATTTCGAAAGCGCAGATGAGATCCTTTCAGGTGATCTGCGGGTTCTTCGGCGTGGCGTGATCGCGCGCGCGCAGATCCTGAGCCAACTGGAACGGAATGACGATGCGCTCGCTTTGCTCGAGCGCGAGTTCGAGACAGAGCAGGATCCGATGATCGAAGCGCTGCGCCTGAAGCTGGAAGCAGGCGAAGCGATACCTTTCGACATCGTTCGAAACCCTACCGATGGCCTTGCCGAGGTTTTCTACACCATCGGAGTTGCCTTGAATGGCGAAGCGGCAGACGGGTACACCTTGATCTATGCCCGCGTCGCCACCTACCTGCGTCCGGACCATCTTGATGCAATATTGCTTGCGGCTGGCCTTCTTCAGCAGCAAGGGCAGCCTGCACTGGCGATTGAAACCTATTCACTGATTTCGTCCGATCACCCGGCGTTTTATGCGGCCGAGATCGGGCGCGCCGATTCTCTTGCCATCATGGGCGATACAGATGGCGCCATAGCGACGCTTGAATCCCTTGCCGAAACACGTGGCGACCTGATGATGGTGCACCTTGCGCTTGGGGATCTGTTGCGCAAGCAGGATCGCTTTGACGAGGCATCAAAAGCTTACGACCGTGCGATCGAGCGCATTGGCACCATAGATCAACGCCACTGGGTCATCCTTTACAGCCGCGGCATAACGCATGAGCGTTCAAAGCGATGGGAGTTGGCAGACAAGGATTTTCGCCAAGCCCTCGAATTGAACCCTGATCAGCCTCTGGTGTTGAACTATCTTGGCTATTCGCTTGTTGAACGAGGGGAAAAACTGGATGAGGCGCAAGGCATGATAGAGCGTGCCGTCGCAGCCCAACCCGACAGCGGCTACATCATCGACAGCCTCGCCTGGGCCTTGTTCAAGCTTGGCCGGTTTGACGAGGCCCTCGAACCGATGGAACGCGCCTCGCTGCTGGAGCCGGTAGATCCAATCGTAACCGATCACTTAGGCGATGTTTACTGGGCCGTGGGACGCAAGCTGGAGGCCGAGTTTCAGTGGCATCGCGCACTCTCGTTCGAGCCGGAACAGGCAGAAGCGGACCGGATTCGTCGTAAACTTGAGATTGGACTGGATGCCGTGCTGCTGGAAGACGGCGAGACGCCCCTTGATGCGCGTCGAGCAGCCGCCGATGCGCTCTCAACTACCCAAGAAGACGCGGGGGGCGAGGCGAGCACGAATGGCAATTGAGGCCTTCGCGCCGGCCAAGATCAATCTCGCACTTCACGTCACGGGGCGTCGAGCTGACGGGTACCATTTTCTGGACAGCCTTGTTGCGTTTGTCGATCTGGGTGACAGGATTACAGCCGAACGGGCCGACACTCTGGCCTTACGCGTTACGGGCAGTTTTGCCGACGCGTTGAGCGAAGGGCCGGAAAATCTGGTTCTGCGCGCCGCCCGCCTATTTGGAGGGAACCTGGGCGCGGCACTGACCCTGGACAAGACGGTGCCGGTCGCCTCGGGAGTAGGTGGTGGATCGGCGGATGCGGCGGCAACGCTGCAGGCGCTGGCACAGTTGTGGGGCGTGCCGTTGCCTTCGGATGTCTCGGTTCTTTCACTAGGCGCCGATGTGCCAGTTTGCCTTTATGGGCGAGCGGCCCGCATGACCGGAGTGGGCGAGGTGATCCATCCCTTGCACCACCCGTTACCGGCCGCGTCGGTCGTTTTGGCGAACCCCGGCATCGCAGTTTCAACACCGACCGTCTTTGCGGCACTTCACCGGCATGATTTCGCACCGCTTCCACGGGACTTGCCGCGATTGCACAATCTGGCGGAGTTGGCTGCATTTCTGGGAATGCTGCGCAACGATCTGGAGCCCGTTGCGATTGCCTTGCATCCTGTCATTGAGCAGGTAACTTCCGCGCTTTCGGCACAACCCGGGTGTTGCATCGCACGGATGTCGGGATCGGGCGCGACCTGTTTCGGACTGTTCCCTGACCCCCTGTCGGCGGCCGCGGCTGCGCGTGCAATCACAGAGAGCCAACCCGGATGGTGGGTCGCAGCGGCAGCGCTCAGGCCCTAGTTTGCGCGAGCTATTACGTAGCTGGCCAGATTTTCCAGCATCGTCTTCAGTGGATGATCCGGCAAACATGTCAGCGATTGGCGCGCCGTTTCGGCCCATCTCAAGGCATCTGACCGCGCGGCCTCCATCGCACCATGCCGTTGCATGATCGTCATCGCATGCGCCAAGTCACCGTCGCGTTGTTCGCCCTTCTCGATCACACGGACCCAGAAGGCCCGCTCTACGGGATCAGCCGCCGCCACGGCCTTTATCATCGGTAGAGTCACCTTGCGTTCACGGAAGTCGTCACCCGTGTTCTTGCCGATTGCATCCGCACTGCCGCCATAGTCCAGCAGATCATCAACAATCTGAAATGCGATCCCCAGCGCATCGCCATAGACACGCAGTGCCGTCACATGTTCATCTGACGCTCCGGCAATGACCGCTCCCGCCTCGGTAGCCGCCGAAAAAAGCGCCGCCGTCTTGCCTCGCACAACTTGCAGATAGATCCTCTCATCTGTCGCAAGATCCCGCGCGGCGGTCAGCTGCAGAACTTCGCCCTCGGCAATAACGGCAGCCGCGTTTGACAGGATGTCCAGCACGCGCAAATTGCCCGGCTCCACCATCAACTGGAAGGACCGCGCAAACAGATAGTCGCCAACCAGCACACTCGACTTGTTGTCCCATAGCAGGTTTGCAGTCGGCCGTCCTCGTCTGCGCTCGCTTTCATCGACCACATCGTCGTGAAGAAGCGTTGCGGTGTGGATGAACTCCACCGTCGCCGCAAGGTGGATGTGATAGGGTCCGGAATACCCGCAGAGCCGGGCCGCAGCCAAGGTCAGCATCGGGCGCAAGCGTTTGCCGCCGGCCTCGACAAGATGCGCCGTCACCTCAGGAATTCGCGGCGCGTGTTCCGACGCCATCCTGTCACGGATCAGAGCATTCACTTCCGCCATATCGCCGGCGAGCCAGCTCGCCAGCTGGTCGTGCGGCTTCACCGATACTTCATCCAACCCCATGACCGCCTTGCCACCACCCCTCGACAAGCCATCCACCCGCCGATTATGTCCGTCAGAATGAAAGAACTCATGCGCAGCAGCGATCCAACCGTAATCGCCTTTGCCTCGGCCCTTCTGACGGGTGAAGGTATAGCTGTGTTCCAGATGGACGTCCACATGAGCGTCCTCGAAGGCTCGCTCGGCATACTGCCGCGCCGAATCATGGTTCGCGACCAAGATCATTGGCGGGCGCGCATTGTGCTTGCGGACAACGATATCCCGACAGGCCTGTAGTGTTCGCTCGCGATCAGCTTAGCGATGACGGGTTTCTGGATGGGAAACTGCGGATCCTGCAACCGCGCAACGGCTATCGGGCGGCAACCGATCCGGTTTTTCTGGCAGCTGCGGTTCCTGCCAAGCCGGGCGAAAGCGTGCTGGATCTCGGGTGTGGCGTCGGTGTGGCAAGTCTTTGCCTGGCGGCGCGGGTGCCGAACCTCGCGCTGAGCGGGCTGGAGCGACAGCCAGAATATGCGGCACTTGCCCGCGAAAACGCAGCGCGAAATTCGATCGAACTCGCGGTCTTTGAGGGCGATCTCGAGCAGGTTCCCGCCGCTTTGCGGCAGGCCTTTGCCCATGTCATCGCAAATCCGCCGTATCTTGTTCCGGGTGATGGCACCCCTGCTGGCGACGCCGGCCGCGAAGCGGCGCTGCGTGAGCAAACGCCGCTTTCAGCCTGGATTGAAGCGGCAACTCGTCGGCTGGCGCCAGGAGGGTGCCTGAGCATGATTCACGAGGTGGCAAGATTGCCTGCCCTTCTCAGCGCTATCGACCGGCGCCTTGGCTCGATCATCCTGCTGCCCCTTGCATCCCGTGAAGGGCGCCCCGCGAATCGCATCATTCTGCGGGCGCGCAAGGGCGGGCGCGCGCCCTTTCGTCTGTTGCCGCCTGTGATCTTGCACGACGGGGAAGCACATGACGCCGATCGCGACAGTTTCACCCCAGAGATACGGGCAGTTCTTCGCGACGGCGGCAGTCTTCTTGCTCGCTTTGGTTGAGTTTTCGGGGGTTCTCTGACGCGACGTCAGCAAGCCCACGTGACACGACTCAGGGTTTGTGATGAACTCGTGACACGCGTTGGAAACGAAGGAGGATGGATATGACGATCGCTTCGCATCTGCAGGAACTGCGCCGCAAGCATGAAACCCTCTCTGAACAGGTTGAAAAAGCGCAGCGCAACCCTGGGATGGACGACCTTCAGATCGCCGCCATGAAGAAGCAGAAACTCAAGATCAAGGAAGAAATCACGCGCCTCAGTCAGGGCTGACCTGTCTGGCGCTGGCCCGCGCCGCCAGCGCCGCACCACTGGCAATCAAGAGCGCCGCTGTCAGGATCGTGCCCGAGGGCGCAGTGATCCCGGTCGCGACGAGCGCAAGCGTAGAAAGCAACGGCGCCGCGTAGGACGCGACGCCAAGCAGTTGGATGTCGCCCCGCTTCATGCCGACATCCCAGGTAAAGAACGCGATCCCGACAGGTCCGACCCCGAGCGCAAGCACGGAGAACCAGCCGATCGTCGAACTGGGCCAGACGGTTTTTTCCGATGCGAGATGTGCCACCAGGGACAGAACGGCAGTGGCGAGGCAAAACACGGTGACACTCGCCGTCGGAACCTCGCCCAGGCGTCGTGACAGCACGGAATAGCCCGCCCACGTCAACGCGCAGAGAAAGGCCAGTACGAGGCCGGGAAATGCTGCCGTCGTCATCCCGCCTGCACCCCGAAGCACGATCAGCGCCGCCCCGGCAAAAGCAAGAAGAGCCCCAAGGACGTGCAGCAGCCCGAGACGTTCGCCCGGCAGTAATCCCGAAAGAAGAACGATGAACAACGGCCAGAGATAAGCGATCAGGCCTGCTTCGGCAGCCGGTGCCATCCGCAGCGCCGAGAAGTACAGGAAGTGATAGCCGAACAGCGCGAGTGTTCCGAATAGGTAGACCTTCCAGCTGATCTCCCTCAGCTTGCGCGCTTCTCGAGCCCACAATACCCATCCGCCACCGATCGCCCCGCCAATCGAAAAGGTAAGCGCCGTTAGCAAGAACGGTGGCACGGGTGCAGTACCAACGGTCAACAGCGCCAGAAGCGACCAAAGCAGGATCGCGGAAAAGCCGATTGCAGTGGCACGGGGGCGCGTCATGAGGGCCATGAGTGCCTGTGAACGTGCGACGCTTCAAGCCTTACCGACCTGCAGGCGCCACACGTTGAGATCAGACGACGAACTGGCCACCATTCGCCGAGATTGTCGATCCAGTGATGAAGCCAGCATCGTCTGCCGCCAGAAAGACCACGATGCGGGCGATTTCTGACGGTTCTCCGAGGCGACCTACCGGGATTTGCGGGATTATGCGTTCGTTCAGAACCTTTTCGTCAATTGCGCGCACCATTTCGGTTCCGATGTAGCCGGGACAAATCGCGTTCACCGTAATCCCAGCCCGTGCACCTTCCTGCGCTAGCGCTTTGGTAAAGCCCAGATCCCCCGATTTCGCCGCCGAGTAGTTGGCCTGGCCTGCCTGTCCCTTCTGTCCGTTGATCGACGAGATGTTGATGACACGACCGAACTTGCGATCGCGCATCCCGCTCCAGACAGGGTGGGTCATGTTGAAAAGGCCCGTGAGGTTCGTGTCGATCACCTCTTTCCATTGGCCGGGCGTCATCTTGTGGAACATGGCGTCGCGGGTGATGCCGGCGTTGTTCACCAGAACGTCGATCGGGCCCAGATCAGCCTCCACCTTGGCGATTCCGGCGGCGCAGGCATCGTAGTCTGCAACAGACCAGCGGTAGGTCGGGATTCCGGTTTCCTTCGTGAAGGCCGCCGCTGCCTCTTCATTGCCCGCATAGTTCGCAGCGACAGTGTATCCCGCCGCCTTCAAGGCAACTGAGATGGCTGCGCCGATGCCGCGCGATCCCCCTGTCACCAATGCTACTCTCGCCATGATTTCCTCCTCCACGCGATCAACTTCGAAAGACTGTTATCCAAATGAAGAATGACGCGCAACAATGTTGCGCGTCATTCTTCAATCCTCTTTCGAATCAGCCGCGCTCGAGACACATGGCGACCCCCATGCCTCCACCGATGCAAAGCGTTGCAAGGCCACGCTTGGCGCTTCGACGTTTCATCTCATAGAGTAGCGTTGTCAGGATACGAGCGCCCGACGCCCCGATCGGGTGACCGATCGCAATCGCGCCCCCGTTCACGTTCACATTTGCCGGATCCCAACCCATGTCCTTGTTTACCGCGCAGGCCTGCGCAGCGAACGCTTCATTTGCCTCCACAAGATCAAGGTCGGCAGGCTTCCATCCGGCTTTTTCCAATGCCTTTCGGCTTGCGGTGATGGGACCGACACCCATGATCGACGGATCGACCCCAGCGGTCGCATAGGACGCAATTCGTGCGAGCGGGGTCAGGCCGCGACGCTCTGCCTCATCGGCCGACATCAGCACTAGCGCCGCTGCGCCATCGTTCAATCCGCTGGCATTGCCGGCGGTGACCGAGCCATCCTTGGCGAATGCGGGGCGCAACTTGGCCATCGCCTCCAGCGTCGCGCCGTAGCGAATGTATTCGTCGGCATCGACAGTGACGTCGCCCTTGCGGGTCGAGATCACGAAAGGCACGATTTCTTCCACGAACTTGCCCGCCTTCTGCGCGGCTTCGGCCTTGTTCTGGCTGGCGACAGCAAACGCATCCTGCACGTCGCGACTGATCTGCCACTGGGTCGCGACATTCTCGGCCGTCTGGCCCATGTGATAGCCATTGAACGCATCCCAGAGGCCGTCCCTGATCATCGAGTCGATGAACTTGACATCTCCCATCTTGGTTCCGGCCCGCATATGCGAGACATGCGGCGAAAGGCTCATGCTTTCCTGACCACCCGCCACCACGATCCCGGCATCGCCCAATTGGATGTGTTGGGCGGCAAGGGCGACTGCGCGCAAACCTGACCCACAGACTTGATTGAGCGACCATGCTGCTGATGCGATCGGCAAGCCGGCGTTTATGTGCGCCTGGCGGGCGGGATTTTGCCCTTGGCCGGCGGTCAGCACCTGACCAAGGATCGTCTCGGAAACTTCGCTCTTCTCGATGCCTGCACGTGCGACGGCCTCTCCGATTGCCTTCGCGCCCAGGTCATGCGCTGGTGTGTTGGCAAACGCTCCGTTGAAACTGCCGACAGCGGTACGCGCTGCCGAAACGATTACGACATTAGTCATGCTGTGATCCTCTCCCTGGGCTGGTCGCGGCGTAAATCAACCTTTTGCCGCCTCAATGAACGGCGTAAGCGGGGGTAAGGTCAAGCGCAAGGCGCATCAGGCCGCAAGGCAGCGTTGACGCCTCTCACAATGGCACCAGCAGGGGTCATGCGCGGCGGTGATCGGCCTGTGCGCTCCAGTCAGGAGCCATGGTCGGCATCCCGAAAAGATAGCCTTGCAGGCAGTCCACACCCTGTGCCTGCAACCACGCTGCGTCTTCGGCCGTCTCAACCGACTCGGCAATCGCGAACATGTCGAACTGCCGTGCGATCATCAGCAATGCCTGGGTCAGCACCTGATTGTCAGGGTCGCAATGCACGCCCCGGATGAACTGCCCGTCGATCTTGACCATATCGAAGAAGAAGTCCTTGAAATAGCGAAAAGCTGTGTAGCCCGCGCCGAAGTCATCCAGCGCAAAGGCGATACCGTGCTGCTGCAAGTCTGACATGAAGGTGGTCACGATCTCGGGCATCAGCATGGCCGACCCCTCGGTAATCTCGAGAATGAGCCGATCACCAACGGTCGTCTCGGCCGCAAGGCCGCGGCGCAGGACTTCCACCCAGCGCGGATAGCCGATTGATCGCGCCGACATGTTGATCGACAGCCTCAGGTCAGGCTCGCATCGCAAGGTTTCCAGACCAAGTTCAAGTGATGCACAGTCAATCAGTCGTCCGATCTCGCTGGTTTCGACGGTGCCGATGAAATCGCGCGCAGGGATCACCCGCCCAGTCTCATCCATCAGGCGCACAAAGCCCTCGTAGAAGGCAACCTCGCCCGGATCTCGGCTTTTGACCACGGGCTGATAGGCCAAAGCAACGCGCCGTTTGCGCAAGGCCTCTCGCACAAGCGTCATGGTTGCACGATCTGCTTCAGAGATCGCCACCGAAAGTGGGCTTTCAGCGACATCGCCCAGACCTGTCGAATCCATCCAGATGTTCGCCACGGCAGCCTCCGCTTCTGTTCCGCTCGACAGAATGCGATCCGATCTCTAAGGAAAGTGTGAATATTCCTTGTCTGTTCCTTCCCGCACAGGCGTTAAACAGCTGGGGTCCATCATGGCAGAATCGGTTGATCCGGCGTCGGCACGCTGCCCCTGGTGTGGCACCGACCCACTCTATGTGGTGTATCACGACACTGAATGGGGCGTCCCCGAACGCGACGGGAGGGCCTTGTGGGAGAAGCTGATCCTGGACGGTTTTCAGGCGGGTCTTGCGTGGATCACAATCTTGCGCAAGCGCGACGCCTTCCGGCAGGCCTTTGACGACTTTGATCCGTGCAAGATCGCAGATTGGGGCGAGCCCGAGATTGAGCGCCTGCTGGCAAATCCCGGCATCGTCCGTCATCGCGGCAAGATCGCGGCGACGATCGACGGGGCGCGCGCCTATCTTCGTATCGAGGAGCGCGAAGGGTTTGCATCATTCATCTGGCGCCATGTCGGCGGGGCGCCTGTCCAGAACCGGTTTGCCTCCATGGCGGAGATCCCGACCGAGACCGAAGTTTCGCGCGCGCTTTCGAAAGCACTCAAGGCCGAGGGATTTCGCTTTTGTGGCCCGACGATCGTTTACGCTTTCATGCAGGCAACAGGGCTTGTGAACGATCATCTTGTGACCTGCCCGGCCCATGCAAGGGTCGCCCTGCCTGGATGACGTTCAATCCTCCGTCGTCAGCGCGCCCAGAACGGCTTGCGCATTCTCGCTGTCCCAGGCCGCATCCCCGATCAACCGCGCAACCTCTTTGCCTTCGGGGTTCAAGACAATCGTCACCGGCAGGCCCATCACACCCAGCTCTCGCGCAAGTTGCGACCGCGCATCAAGCATGATCGGCAGGTTCGATACAGCAGCCTCTGCGTAGAACTTGCGGATCCCCACGACCGAGTTGCGCCCGGTTGCCACAGGAAGGACTGCAATCTGCGGCATGGCTGCCTGCAACCGGTCAAGCGAGGGCATCTCGTGTCGGCAGGGGGCGCACCAGGTTGCCCAGAAGTTCAGAACCACCCACCTGCCCTGCCATTCAGCCAGCGCGTGCGGCTGGTCGTTTTCGTCCAGGATCAGGACATCGGGTAAGGGTCGTGCCTCTTGGCCAAAGACCAATTTGCGCATGTCGCCGTCGCGCAGCGCCACAGCCTCTTCGATTCCGGCGCGGGCGGGATTTGCAGTGAACGCAAGCGCCGTATAAAGACCAAAGACGAAAAGACGCAGCATGTTCCCCTCCAAGGGCCAATCGATGACCGACACCCCCCCAGAACCCGCAGCCCCATCCGCGAATGCGATGTGGGGCGGGCGCTTTGCAGCAGGCCCCGATGCCATCATGCAGGCGATAAACGCCTCGATCGGCTTCGACAGGCGGCTCCATGCTCAGGACATCCAAGGGTCGCGTGCCCATGTGGCCATGCTCGGCTTCACGGGTATCGTCAGCAATAAGGACGCAGAGGCGATCGGGGAAGGCCTTCTCACGGTGTTGTCAGAACTTGAAACAGGAACCTTCCCGTTTCGCGACGAATATGAAGACATCCACATGAACGTCGAGGCCCGGCTGAAAGAACTGATCGGCGACGTTGCAGGACGCCTCCACACCGCAAGATCACGCAACGATCAGGTGGCGGTCGATTTCCGTCTTTGGGTCCGCGACCAATGTGATGCCGCGATCCTTGGCCTTGAGGCGCTGATGCGCGCCTTTCTGGCCCAGGCCGAGGCGGGCGCCAACTGGGTGATGCCCGGCTTTACCCACCTGCAAAGTGCGCAACCCGTGACCTGGGGGCATCACATGATGGCCTATGTCGAGATGCTGTCACGCGACCGGTCGCGTTTTGTCGATGCGCGCACCCGGATGAATGAATGCCCACTTGGCGCTGCCGCTCTTGCAGGGACTTCCTTTCCGATCGACCGGGACATGACCGCAAGGGCGCTTGGGTTCGACCGCCCGACTGCCAATTCGCTCGACTCTGTCTCGGATCGCGATTTTGCTTTGGAGTTCCTTTCGGCCTCGTCGATTTGCGCGATGCACCTGTCGCGCTTTGCCGAAGAATTGGTGATCTGGTCATCGGCGCAGTTCCGCTTCGTGCGCCTTTCCGATCGCTGGACGACCGGATCCAGCATAATGCCGCAGAAGAAGAACCCCGACGCCGCCGAGCTTCTGCGCGCCAAGCTGGGCCGGATCCTTGGGGCCACAGTTGCACTTTTCACCGTGATGAAGGGGCTGCCGCTGGCGTATTCCAAGGACATGCAGGAAGACAAGGAGCAGGTCTTTGATGCGGCAGACACGCTGATGCTTGCGCTGGCCGCGATGACGGGAATGGTCACGGATATGACCGCGCAAAGGGTAAACCTTGCTGCCGCCGCTTCTGCCGGCTTTTCCACGGCAACCGACCTTGCCGACTGGCTGGTGCGCGACCTGGGCTTGCCATTCCGCGAAGCACATCACATCACCGGTACACTGGTGGCGAAGGCTGACGCAATGGGATGCGACCTGCCCGACCTGTCTCTGACTGACATGCAGGCAGTTCATGCCGGCATACGCGAGGATGTCTTTGATGTCTTGGGGGTGGAAAACTCCGTGCGCAGCCGCACCTCATATGGCGGGACTGCTCCCGATCAAGTTCGCGCCCAAATTGCCCGCTGGAAGGACCTTCTCGCATGACCCGCGCCATCGCCGCTCTTGGGATCCTAGTACTGATTTCTGCCTGCGGCGCGGATGGCGCCCCGACCCCGCCCCCCGCCAAACCCTCGGCAACCGGCCTGACGATCAGTGGCAATGGACGCTTCGGTGCGACGGCAGACCTCTGATGCAGCCACTCCGCCTGATTTACCTCGGCCTTGCGATCTGGGGGGCGATCCACCCGATGTGGTGGTTCCTGAAGTACATGCGCGAAACAGAAACGGGGCTCTCCGGGTTGATCGACGCCTGGTATGTAAACGCGTCAACCACCGGGCTGACCTGGGATCTGACGATCGCGGCTATTGCCCTGACGGTCTGGATCCTTGCCGAGTCTGCAGCGCGCCGTACTTGGGCCAACCTGATCGCAATTCCCGCGACCTTCTGCATCGGTGTTAGCTGCGGATTGCCGTTGTATCTGTTCTTGCGTGGTCGCCCTACCGGCACGGCTGCGTGATGTGGCGCCTAGTCTGAACGGCCAGTTTTCATCACTTCACTAACCTCGTCCTGTCCGGCCTGACACTTTCACGCGCCCCTTCACGAAAGACCGCCTGCATGGATCACTTCCTCTACCGAGATGGGCAGCTACACGCCGAAGATGTGCTGGTAGCGGACATAGCGACCTGCGTTGGCACACCTTTCTATTGCTACTCCACCGCAACGCTCACTCGCCACTACCGCCTGTTCGAAGAGGCGCTCGCACCGCTTCCGCATACTATCTGCTTCGCAATAAAGTCGCTCTCCAACATCGCTGTCCTCAGAACGCTGGGCGATCTTGGCGCGGGAATGGATGTCGTTTCGGGTGGCGAATATCTGCGGGCCAAGGCCGCAGGTATTCCAGGTGAGAGGATCGTATTCTCAGGAGTAGGCAAGACTCGAGAAGAGATGCGCCTTGCGCTGCAAGGGGGCATCCGTCAATTCAATGTCGAGAGCGAGCCCGAATTGCACGCGCTGTCGCAGGTGGCGACCTCTTTGGGCACGACCGCGCCAATCGCGATCCGCGTCAATCCGGATGTCGATGCCCGCACGCATGAAAAGATCGCGACTGGCAAGAAAGAGAACAAGTTCGGTGTTCCGATCGAACGCGCGTCTCAGGTGTATGCCGAAGCCGCGACCTTGCCTGGGATCGATGTCGTCGGAATCGACGTTCACATCGGCAGCCAGCTGACCGAACTTGAACCCTTCGAGCAGGCCTATCTGAAGGTGGCCGACCTGACCCTGCAACTGCGGGCCGAAGGGCATGATATCCGAAGGCTCGATCTTGGCGGTGGCTTGGGCATTCCTTATGTCCGTTCGAATGAAGCACCACCGCTGCCACTGGACTACGGCGCGCTTATCAAGCGGACGGTTGGCCATCTCGGGTGCGAGATCGAGATCGAACCGGGTCGGCTCATATCCGGCAATGCAGGAATTCTCGTTGCGCGCGTCATCTATGTGAAAGAAGGCGAGGGACGTGATTTCGTGATTCTTGACGCGGCGATGAACGACCTGATCCGGCCTTCGATGTACGGCGCACATCACGACATCGTTCCCGTCAAAGAAGCGCCGATTGCAACAGAGTTGCTTCCCTACGATGTGGTGGGGCCAGTCTGCGAAACCGGTGACACCTTCGCCAGAGCACGCCTGCTCGCGCCGCTGGCCGAGGCTGATCTTGTCGCCTTTCGCTCTGCGGGGGCATATGGCGCGGTCATGGCCTCGGAGTACAATACACGTCAGTTGATTCCGGAGGTGCTAGTGAAGGACGATCACTTCGCCGTCATAAGGGCGCGACCAACGTTTGACGAAATGATCAATCGAGATAGGCTTCCACCTTGGCTGTAAGGTCATAACCGGGCAGAGGGCATGACGGAAGGCGACACGGATCCCACACTTCAGGGCTTGGCATGGCCACTTCGCCTGACCTGGGCAGGGCTATGGTGCGAGCGCGTTGCACGCGCGTTCTGGCCGCTTTGGACAATCCTTCTGGCCGCGGTTTCGGCGCTGTCATTCGGTCTTCACGATCTTGTACCGTTGGAAGCCGCGTGGATCGGCCTTATTGGCGCCCTTGGTGCAGCAATCTGGGCGACGATCGTGGGGACGATGCGATTTCATCGGCCCACCCGCGACGACGCGCTGGATCGGCTCGACAGCGTGTTGCCGGGTCGGCCTATCGCCGCACTTACCGATACTCAGGCAATCGGAACTGCCGATCCCGCCTCTCTGGCGGTATGGCAGGCGCACCGACGCCGGATGGCAAAGCGCGCGGCAGCGGCACGGCCGGTTTCCCCCAATCTTGCGCTTGCCAGCCGCGATCCTTTTGCGCTCCGCTACGTCGCTCTGACAGCCGTCGTCATAGCGCTTCTGTTCGGGTCGCTTTGGCGGGCAACCTCGGTCACGGCGCTTACGCCGGGCGGGGCTACGGCGCTTGCGAATGGCCCGGTCTGGGAAGGCTGGGTGCAGCCTCCGGCTCACACTGGCAAGCCGAGCCTCTATCTGAACGACATCGCCAGGACACAACTGGAACTGCCGGTGGGATCGCGTGTTCAACTCCGCTTCTACGGCGAAATTGGTGCACTGACTTTGGCCGAAACGGTATCGAAACGGACCGAAACGCCACCGGCTTCGGAACCGTCACAGGATTTTGAAGTTCTACAAAGCGGGAAGATCGAGATCGACGGGCCCGGTGGTCGATCTTGGGAAATAGTCGCAACACCCGATGACGCGCCCAAGATTGCCGCCGCCGGCGAGATTTCGCGCGAAGCGGGCGGCGCGATGAGCCAGGCCTTCACCGCCTCGGATGACTATGGTGTCGTGTCGGGCTCGGCCACGATCGCACTTGATTTGCCGGCGATCGATCGGCGTTTCGGGTTGGCGACCACTCCCGAGCCTCGCGAACCACTGATTCTTGACCTCCCGATGCCGATCACGGGCAATAGAACCGAGTTCACCGAAACCCTGGTTGATGACCTGTCAAAGCACCCGTTCGCGAACCTTGCGGTTACCGTGACATTCCAGGCGACCGACGCGATCGCCCAGGTTGGAACCTCGGTATCGAAGCCGATGATCCTGCCTGGACGGCGGTTCTTTGACCCGCTGGCGGCGGCGTTGATCGAAACCCGACGTGATCTATTGTGGAGCGCTGCAAATGCACCTCGTGCGGCGCAGATCCTGAAGGCGGTTACGCACCGACCCGAAGGCTTCATCCGCAATGAGCGTGCGTATCTGCGGTTGCGCGTCTTGTTGCGCGATCTTGACACAACCGCCATGGAAGGATTGCAACCTGCCTTGCGTGACGAACTAGCAGAAGGCCTTTGGCAGATCGCTCTCCTGGTCGAAGAGGGTGACCTGGCTTCGGCGCTTGAACGCTTGCGCCGGGCACAGGACCGGCTTGACGAGGCCATCCGGAACGGAGCCGACCCATCAGAAATTGAAGAGCTGATGAGCGAGCTGCGTGATGCGCTTGACGAATACATGCGGCAACTTGCGCAGGAATCCGAGCGCAACGGCGACGAGCAGATGTCGCAGGACATGCAGGGCATGCAGATGACCGGCGATCAACTGCAACAGATGCTCGACGAGTTGCAGAAGCTGATGGAAGAAGGTCGGATGGCCGAAGCCGCCGAACTGATGGAAGCGCTTCGCCAACTGATGGAAAACATGCAGGTCACGCAGGGGCCTGGTGGTCAAGGTGGGCCCGGTCAGCAGGGGATGCGCGATCTGGCCGAGACTTTGCGCGAACAACAGGGGCTTTCAGATGAGAGCTTTCAGCAGTTGCAGGATCAGTTCAACGGCCAGCAAGGGCAATCCGGAGAAGATCAGCAACCCGGACAACAAGGGCAAACACAGCCGGGCCAAGCGCCAGGAGAAGGCGAAGGGCAAGACAACAGAAGCCTGGCACAGCGCCAACAGGATCTGCGGGATCGCCTGAATGGTCTTGGCGGCCTTCCCGGCGAAGGCAGTGAAGCGGGCGAGGCAGGCCGCCAGCAACTCGATCGTGCTGGTCGCGCCATGGAGGATGCTGAACGCGCCCTGCGCAACGAGGATTTCGCGGGCGCGCTTGACCGTCAGGCCGAGGCGCTCGAGGCCCTTCGCGAAGGGATGCGCAATCTCGGCGAGGCAATGGCCGAGGAACAGGGAGAGGGACAGGGCAATCCGGCACAAGGCGAGGCGTTCGGTCGAGCGGACCCAAATGGCCAACGTGATCCGCTTGGTCGAAATACTGGCGAAATGGGCAGGATCGGTTCCGACCAGAACATGTTGCAGGGTGATGACGTTTACCGTCGCGCCCAGGAACTGCTTGATGAGATCCGTCGCCGTTCGGGCGACCAGTCGAGGCCAGAGAACGAACTCGATTACCTCAGACGACTACTCGACAGGTTCTGACTGTCAGCCGCCCTGGCCACTCATGCTGCGCAACGACTCGCTGGCGGATTGCAACGCCGCGTCCACACTGATGCGGGCCTTGTCGACCGCAGCGACGTAAGCGCGCATCGCGCCTTCGCTCGCGGGTATCTGCGCCACGATCCGAGGCGACATCACATAGGCCATCCACAAGGCTGCCGCGAGTATCAGCATCAGGGTGAAGCCGCTGCGAAATCCGCGCCGCCCCTCGTCGACCATCACCATGGGCATGGCCGCACGCTCGCCATCACCGCGCGGTTCGGAACTGGCGCGCAAGGTCGAATTGATCTCTTCAATGTCCGGCAACAACTCCCGACGTGATGCCGGGCGAGCAGCGTCCTCAGCTTCGTGCTCGACAGCTTCCACGGAAAGATCGGCGAACCGTTCGCGTGCCGCAACCACGGATGGCGGAACCGGTGGCGCAGCTGGCAACCCCAGTTCGGGCTGCATTTCAACGGCAGACGGAGCCTCGGCCTTGCGTACGGCGGCCTCGCGCTCGGCCTCTTCGCGCAGGACAGCCATCAAGCTCTCATCCAGGGCTCGACGACGTTGCGGAGCATCGGCGCCCTCCGACAGGGCGGTCGGCGCGGCTGGCGCCTCTTCCGACACTTCCATCATGGGTTCTGCTAAAGCAGCCTCGTCGGTTGA
Source organism: Rhodobacter sp. (assembly GCA_041738105.1). Taxonomy (GTDB): domain Bacteria; phylum Pseudomonadota; class Alphaproteobacteria; order Rhodobacterales; family Rhodobacteraceae; genus Aliitabrizicola. The sequence continues at coordinate 39,865 of JBGSQL010000092.1, forward strand.
GGCATCTGGTGTTTCAGCCTCGTCCGCTATGGTATTTGCCGAAGCAGCCTCATCTTCGGCCACGAAGATCTCGTCTTCGAGGGCTTCGTCCGCCTCTGACTGAGGGTGCCGCTGAAACCAGGTATGCCCACAGTTCGAGCACTGTACGTCCCGTCCGGCCGCGGGAATGGCCGCGTCATCCACCTCATACTGCGCGTCGCAATTCGGGCAAACCAGCCGCATATTTATACAGTCCCCGAACGGCCCCAGTGCAGGGTTAGCCGTCTGTTCTTTTGTCTTGTTGTAGCAACGATGCCGACTTTCTCCAAGCATTTGTATCGCAATGCAACTCGCGCAACCACCACAAGCAATTGAATCCGGCACGGAACCGGGCGAAACTGCAACGCATCCGGTCGCTGCACCGGCTTGGGGGTCCCGTGATCGCATTTGAGAATGTCGCCTACAGTTACGGCGGGGGAGAGCTTCTGTCTGATGTGTCTCTGCGTCTGGCACCCGGCTCGTTCCACTTCCTGACCGGCCCTTCAGGGGCGGGGAAATCGACCTTTCTGAAACTTTGCTATGCCGAGTTGATGCCAACGAAAGGCCGCGTACAGATCTTCGACCGCGATGTGCGTAGCCTGACCCGAGACGACATTGCCCTTACGCGCCGCCGGATCGGCATCGTCCACCAGGATGTGCAGTTCCTTGATCACCTGCCATTGGCCGCGAACGTGGCCTTGCCGTTGACTGTAGCCCAGCGCGAGCCCATGCCAAATGATCTTGCGGAGCTGCTTGGCTGGGTGGGGCTTTCGGCCCTGGCCACAGCCCTGCCGCCGTCGCTATCGGGCGGCGAGCGTCAACGCGCGGCGCTTGCGCGGGCCGTCATCGTCGCACCTGACCTGGTGCTTGCCGATGAACCAACAGGCAACGTGGACTGGGACATGTCACTGCGGCTGCTCGCCTTGCTGGTGGAGCTGAATCGGATGGGAAAGACGGTGCTGGTGGCTACACATGACCTGAACCTTATCCGCAGCGCCAAACAACAGGTGGCGGCCCGTGTCCTGCGGATCCGGAACCACCGGATCCAACTTGCAGGAGCCGATCTGTGACCGGCCGTCCTGCGCCTTCGCGCGCCGAATTGAACGAGCGCCATCATGATCGCGTGGTCCCGCCATCCGGGCCGACTGCGTGGCTTACGACACTGACATCGGCAGCAATGGCCTTTCTTGCGGTCTTCGCGTTGGCCCTTGCGCTGGCGTCTGGCAGACTTGCCGATCGCTGGTCCGAAGGGCTTACGAATAGTGCGACCATTCGTATTTCAGCCCCGGCAGACCAGATGGCGCGCCAGACTGAGGCCGTTCTTGCAGTGCTTGCCACAACGCCGGGCGTTGCTACGGCGCGCGCGCTGACCGACCACGAACAGCGCGTTCTTCTGGAACCTTGGTTCGGCCCGGATCTGCCGCTGGATGCGCTGCCGATCCCCCGTCTTGTTGCCTTGACTGAAGACGAAGCAGGTTATGACGGTGAGGGGTTGCGACTGAGATTGGCTGCGGAAGCGCCCGGAGCCGTGCTAGATGATCACACCCGCTGGCGAAAACCGCTTGCCGTAGCGGCCGAAAGGTTACGCTTCTTTGGCCTTGTTTCCCTTGTCCTGATCCTTGGCACGATGGCCGCGATGATCACACTTGCCGCGAATGCCGCGCTTGCCACCAACGCCCAGGTGATCCGAGTGATGCGGCTGATCGGCGCGCGGGATGCCTTTGTCGCCCGCGCGTTCGTCCGTCGCTTTACGTTGCGTGCCCTGTCTGGCGCCGCTATGGGCACCGTGCTCGGAATGGCAGCGGTGGCGGCGCTGCCTTCGGCGGATGCGGCTGGCGGGTTTCTTACAGGCCTGGGGTTTCATGGCGCGGGGTGGATCTGGCCATTGACCCTTCCGCCACTCGCCGCAGTTGTCGCATTCATCACGACGCGCGTCGCTGCATTCCGAAAGTTGAGGGAGCTGACGTGATGGCGCGGGTTGTTCAGCTGGTTCGCTCGGTGGTCTTCATCGTGCAGATGTACCTTGCCATGGCCGTGCTGGCGGTCATCTATACGCCATTCGCGATCTTCAGCCGGCGAGCCGCCTATGCGGCCATGCACGCTTATTGTCGCTGGGTCCGCTGGACCGCCGGCTGGATGATCGGACTGAAGTCCGAGGTTCGCGGCACGCCGCCATCGGACGAGGTTCTGGTTGCGGCCAAGCACCACTCTTTCTTCGATATCATCCTGATCTTCGGTGCCATGCCGCGTGCGAAGTTCATCATGAAGAAGGAGCTGAAGTGGGCCCCGATCCTGGGCTGGTATGCGCTGCGGATCGGCTGCGTGCCGGTCGATCGCGGCAAGCGCGGTCAGGCGATTGCCGCGATGATGACGGCAGTCCACGAGGGGCGCCAGGACCCAGGACAGCTGATCATCTACCCCGAGGGAACACGTCGTGCCCCCGGCGCGCCCCCAGCGTACAAGGTCGGATCGGCGGTGCTCTACACCCAACTTGGGCAAGATTGCGTACCTGTCGCAACGAATGTCGGCATGTTCTGGCCGCGGCACGGATTCTATCGCAAACCCGGCCTCGCCGTTGTCGAGTTCCTGCCACGGATCGCACCGGGCCTGTCCAACACCGACTTCATGGCGCAGTTGCAAGACAGGATCGAAACAGCGAGTCAAAGGCTTCTCGCAGAGGCAGAATACAACGCCAACCTGCGGTAGTCCTGTACGACCGGTTTTTTCAAGCAGGATCAGGCGACGCTCAAGGGGTCAGGCCGCCAACCCTTTCGATCCCATATCGAGGAACTTCTGCCGCCGATCCCGGACAAGCGCCTCAGGCGTTTTGCCTGCAAGGTCCTTGAGCATCGACTCGATGGACTTTCCCACAGCCTCGATCGTTTCCTTCCGCCCTCTCTGCGCACCGCCCACAGGTTCCTTGATGATCCGGTCGATAATGCCCAGACGCGAAAGATCCTGTGCGGTAAGTCGCAACGCCTCGGCGGCCTCACGCATCTTCTCGGCATCTTTCCATAGGATCGAGGCACATCCCTCTGGCGAGATCACCGAATAGATCGAGTGTTCCAGCATTGCGATCCGGTTTGCTGTGGCAAAGGCGACAGCCCCGCCTGATCCGCCCTCGCCGATGACGACGCTGACCAAAGGGACACCAATCTCAAGGCATTTCGCCGTCGACCGCGCTATCGCTTCTGATTGCCCACGCTCTTCGGCGCCTTTGCCGGGGTAGGCGCCAGGCGTGTCGATCATTGTGATTACGGGCAACCGAAACCGATGCGCCATGTCCAACAGCCGGATCGCCTTGCGATAGCCTTCTGGCCGCGCCATGCCGAAGTTTCTTTCGATACGGGTCTTGGTATCACTTCCTTTTTCATGGCCGATCACCATGACCGGCGCATCGTTGAAGCGCGCCAGCCCTCCCATCACAGCATGGTCATCAGCAAAATTCCGATCTCCCGCCAACGGGGTGAACTCGGTGAAGAGCCCCTCAATGTAGTCTCTGCAATGAGGCCGATCGGGGTGGCGGGCAACCTGGCATTTACGCCACGCTGAAAGTTCCTTGTAGAGGTCTTTCAGAAGCGCGTCTGCCTTCTTGTCCAGCGCCGCTGCCTCTTTTTCGACGTCCATCTCCTTGTTTGCACGCGCCATCGCACGCAATTCCTCGGCCTTGCCTTCGATCTCGGCCAAGGGCTTTTCAAACTCGAGATAGTTCATGCCAACTTCCTCTGGGACCGCCTCTATATGACGTTGGTGGGCATCCGATGCAACTCGGGACGGTCCTGGCCCCACGCACTGGGTTGGATCCTCACAAACCCAACTGATCGCGGACGCCCCCCTTGAACAGCAGCGCCCCGGATCATCGATCCGGGGCGTGCATCCTCCCACTTTGCTGCGTCGGGCCTCCCTTCCGTCGGCAGCTCGGGTATCTGGGGACAGACGTCGCACACGACGCACTCTCCAAGTTTTCTTTTTGCCTGTTTTATGGTCGCTTTGTCAATGCATCGTTCCATCCCAATTCAGGATCGACAGGCTTCTGACAGGCTATGTCCTTTTGCAATCAGTAAGTTGATCCTGGTTGGCTCCATCCACGCCCCTCTGTCATCGCGCAACGCTTGCGGTAAGGGGTGGACCATCCTACCAAACGCCTTGAACCTGTGCTGCCCACGGCATTTCCCCTTCGTCGGAGTCCAACGATGATCCAGACCCCGTACCTTCTCTTTCTAGGAGACGCGCCTGATCAGCTTGCTGCCAAGGTTGCACAAGGCATCAAGGACTGGCGGCCCGAACATGCCCTGGGTCAGTACAAGATGGAAGGCTGCAAGGCTGATCTCGGCTTGCGCGACATGACGCTTGCCGAGGCGCGGGCCGCCGGCGCCAAGACGCTGGTCATCGGCGTCGCGAACCGTGGCGGCGTCATCAGCCAGGCGTGGAAGAAAGTCCTGATCGCCGCGCTTGAAGAGGGGTTTGATCTGGCAAGCGGCCTGCATAATCTGCTGCGCGACGAAGAAGATCTTGCCGCTGTCGCCCGTGCCACCGGGCGCCTATTGCATGACGTGCGTGTGCCAACCGTCAGCTATCCGATCGCCAATGGCAAAAGACGCACCGGCAAGCGTATGTTGGCCGTCGGCACCGATTGTTCGATCGGCAAGATGTATACAGCCCTATGCGTCGAAAAGGAACTGCGGGCGCGGGGCCGGAAGGCGACGTTCCGCGCAACCGGGCAAACCGGCATCCTGATCACGGGTAATGGCGTGCCACTGGATGCGGTGGTTGCGGACTTCATGGCTGGGGCGGTCGAATGGCTTACACCCGACAATGATCCAGACCACTGGGATCTGATCGAGGGGCAGGGATCGCTTTTCCATGTTTCCTACTCGGGTGTCACCCTCGCGCTCATCCACGGTGGCGCTCCTGATGCGCTGATCATCTGTCATGAACCGACGCGCACGCACATGCGGGGCCTGCCCGACTACGCCTTGCCCTCAATTGAAGCGGTCCGGGACATGGCGCTTGCGCTGGCGCATGTGTGCAACCCAGGGTGTCAGGCAGTAGGCCTTTCGATCAACACGCAACATCTGAGCGATCAAGATGCGACCACCTATCTATCTGAAGTAGAAGCACGAACTGGCCTGCCAGCAACCGATCCGTTCCGGTTCGGGGCGGGAAAGCTGGTTGACGCCATGCTCGCGATCTAGTCTGCACAGAGGCATGATTACCGTCACACCAGATACGTTCAGATTGGCGCAAGTCTTTACGATCTCGCGCGGATCCCGGACCGAGGCGCGCGTTCTTACAGTGCGCATCACGCGCGGCGATACCGTGGGTTGGGGCGAGTGTGTGCCTTATGCGCGGTATGGAGAGACGTTGGAAAGCGTTACTGCGCAGATCGAAGGGCTGCCGAATGGGATCGATCGAAAGGCGCTGCAAAGGGCGCTTCCTGCTGGGGCTGCGCGGAACGCTGTTGACTGCGCCCTGTGGGATCTGGAAGCGAAGCAGGCTGGCAAGCGCGTCTGGCAGTTGATCGGGGCCGCCGCGCCACAGCCACAGATCACCGCATTTACCCTGTCGCTCGATACCCCTGCCGCAATGCGACAGCAGGCGATGATGAATGCTCACCGCCCACTTCTGAAGATCAAACTGGGAACGCCAGATGACATGCCACGGCTGGAAGCCGTCCGCGCCGGCGCGCCTCGGGCAACGATAATCATCGATGCCAATGAAGGATGGACGGCCGAAGCCTATGCCGATCTGGCACCCCATCTGTTGCGGCTGGGCGTTGCAATGGTGGAGCAACCGCTACCCGCAGGGGATGACGACCTGCTGGCCGAAATGGAGCGGCCCGTTCCGGTCTGCGCCGACGAATCCTGTCATGATCGGCACTCGCTGTCAGAACTGAAAGGCAAGTATGACATCGTTAACCTGAAGCTCGACAAGACTGGCGGCCTGACCGAGGCGCTGGCTCTCAAGGCTCAGGCACAGTCCGAGGGCTACGGCCGTATGATCGGCTGCATGGTGGGATCCAGCCTTGCCATGGCTCCTGCAACGTTGCTGACACAGGGGGCGGTCTTTGTTGATCTTGACGGGCCGCTTCTTCTGGCTGAAGACCGCGATCATCCGCTGCGCTTCGACGAAGCCGGCGTGCACCCACCCAACGCCGAACTATGGGGATAAGCATGAGCAGGACTGTTTATGTGAACGGCAACTACCTTGCCGAAGAAGACGCAAAGATCTCGATCTTCGACCGGGGTTTTCTGATGGCCGACGGGGTCTACGAGGTGACCTCGGTCTTGGGTGGCAAGCTGATCGATTTTGACGGGCATTGTCGACGACTGGCAAGATCGCTTGCCGAACTCGATCTGGCGTCACCGGTCTCGGATCAAGAGCTGCTGGCGATCCATCGCGAACTGGTCGCGCGCAATGGCGTCGTGGATGGCCTGGTTTACCTGCAGGTTACGCGTGGATCTCCGGGCGATCGGGACTTCGCTTTTCCTGACCCGGAAACTACGCCATCGACGCTGGTGATGTTCACACAAGCGAAACCGGGGCTTGCCGATAGTCCTGCGGCCAAGACCGGGATGAAGGTTATCTCGATCCCCGACATTCGCTGGGGGCGGCGCGATATCAAGACCGTGCAACTGCTCTATCCGTCGATGGGCAAGATGATGGCAAAGAACGCAGGATGTGACGATGCCTGGATGGTCCAGGACGGGTTCGTCACGGAAGGCACGTCAAACAACACCTACATCGTCAAGGGCAACAAGATCATTACCCGTCAGCTTGGCACGGAAATCCTGCATGGCATCACACGAGCGGCGGTGTTGCGCTGCGCAGCGGAAGTGCAAATGGAGATCGAGGAACGCCCCTTCACGATCGACGAGGCGAAGGCCGCAGATGAGGCTTTTTTGACGTCTGCCTCGGCCTTTGTGATGCCAGTGATCGAGATTGATGGCGCCGTGCTAGGTGCAGGAAGGCCGGGCCCTGTCGCCTGTCGGCTGCGCGAAATCTACATTGACGAGATGCGCAAGGCTGCGATCTGAACCGCCGCAGGTAGCCGCTGCAACATTCAGTCCTTGGCGCCGACGTTGTTGCGATACGCCACCTCAAAGGCCGCCTTCTTGGCCGCATCCGCCTCGGTCTGATGCAGCGAAACCCAATCGGCGTATGGCATGCCGTAAACGATCTCTCTTGCCTCGTCTTTGGTCATGGCAAGGCCCTTCGCTTCGGCAGCCTCCTGATACCAGCGGCTCAGGCAGTTCCGGCAGAAGCCACCCAGGTTCATCAGATCAATGTTCTGAACATCCGGTCGTTTCTCCATCAGGTGATGTCGAAGGGCCCTGAAGGCAGCCGCTTCCAGCTCGATCCTCGTCAAGTCTTCCATCTGTGATCCCCCTGGTGTTCAAGGATGGGGCTTGGTCTGCTCGGCGTCAACCAGTGCCGCCTGCAGGATGGGCGCCAGTCTTGATGCCCATGACCGCTGGGCGGCCTGATCGGCAATCAGATCGTTGCGAAGTTCGATCAAGGTATTCTGCCTGCCAGGCGTCAAGGCGTGGCGATCTATTGCGTCGCCGGGAAGGTGCCCGGCATAGGGCTCGTTGTCGCCCACGCAAATGTCCACCTCGGCGCTCAGCCTGGCAAGCAATGCCGTCGACAGCCGTTCATCGAGATGGGAATAAAGGACGCCCAGGTGCCAGGGTCGAAGCGATCGCCCTCTCAGGCTGGGCGTGAAGGAATGAACCGCCACGATCACGGTGTCGGGTCGACGGGCCGCAAGGCGCGCATAGGCATGGTGATAGGGGTGATAAAGCATGTCCAGCCGACGCTTCGCCTCGGTCTCATTCACGTGTCGGTTCGCGGGAATGATCGTTCCATCGTAAAGTTTCATGATGAGCGTCGGGTCATCCTCGCCCCGGTTCGGGTCAATCACGAGACGTGAGAAGTTCGACAGGATGGCCGGCGCGCCCAGCAGATCCGCCAGAGCCTGCGCCACGCCCGCCGCACCAACGTCATATGCAATGTGACGGGACATGTCCTCTGCCGCGATCCCAAGCGTTCCACCAGCGATTTCGGACGGCACGCGGTTTGACGCATGATCGCACGTGACCAGCCAGCGTGACTGTCGGCTCTCTCCGATGATCTTGAAGGCATTCACGTCATATTCCTGTCGCTTGTCCGTGCGAGCCCGATTTATGCCCCGCTGCAAGAAAGCGCCAGTTGCCCGATAGGTCGAATTCCGCCATAACGCCGTTGGCCCACCGCGCGACATCCCCACGACAAAGGACAAAGGCAGAATGAGACGCCTCCGCAACGTGAAGATCGTGGCCACTCTGGGCCCGGCCTCAAACGACTATGACACCATACGTGCCCTGTTCGAGGCGGGCGCCGATGTGTTCCGACTGAACATGAGCCATGGCACGCACGACGATATCCGGGCCCGCCATCAGATCATTCGACAGGTCGAAGCCGATCTCGGCCGCCCGATCTGCATCCTGGCAGACTTGCAGGGGCCAAAACTTCGTGTTGGCACTTTTGCCGAGGGATCTGTCGAACTGGTCGACGGTGCTGCCTTCCGCATGGATCTCGACACTGCATCGGGCACGGTCGATCGTGTCAACCTGCCCCATCCCGAGATCTTTGCCGCACTTGAGCCGGGCGCATCCCTGCTGGTCAACGATGGCAAGATCCGCCTGCTTGTGGATCGCTGTGGTCCAGACTTCGCGGATTGCACTGTCACCGTCGGCGGAACGATTTCGAACCGCAAGGGCGTCAACGTCCCTGATGTGGTCTTGCCCGTTGCTGCGCTCTCGTCCAAGGACCGCAAGGATCTAGAGTTCGCCTGCGAGCTCGGGATTGACTGGCTCGCGTTGTCCTTCGTGCAGCGCCCCGAGGATGTCGTCGAGGCGCGCACCCTGGCAAGGGGTCGCGCCGCAATCCTGTCCAAGATCGAAAAGCCGGCCGCCGTCAAAGCCTATGCCGAGATACTGGAAGTGTCGGACGGGATCATGGTTGCGCGGGGTGATCTTGGCGTTGAACTTCCGATTTATGCCGTTCCGCCGATCCAGAAGCGGCTTGTCCGCGGCGCGCGCGCAGCTGCAAAGCCTGTGATCGTAGCAACTCAGATGCTGGAATCGATGATCGAGTCGCCAATGCCAACGCGCGCTGAGGTTTCTGACGTTGCGACTGCGATTTACGAAGGCGCAGACGCCGTGATGCTTTCGGCAGAATCAGCGGCCGGCGCCTATCCGGTTGAGGCGGTCACGATGATGAACAACGTGGCGATTTCAGTCGAACGCGATCCCACGTATCGCAGCATCATCGAAGCAAGCCGTAGCGTCGATCGGACGACCATCGCGGATGGCATCGTTTCGGCAGCCCGAGAGATTGCCGAATCGAGCAACATCAAGGCGATCTGCTGCTTCTCTCAAACGGGCACAACGGTTTCGCTCGTATCGCGAGAGCGGCCCCGCGTACCAATCCTGGCGTTGACCCCCCTGATCGAGACAGCCCGTCGCATGTGCCTGACCTGGGGCGCGCATTGCGTCATCACAAGCGAACAGGTGCGGTTCAAGGGCGCCGTGCTTGCAGCTGCTCGCGCGGCACGGGAATATGGTTTTGCCTTGACCGATCAGGTTGTGGTAACTGCGGGCGTTCCGTTCAACGTGCAGGGAACAACGAACATTTTGCGTGTTGCGCCATGTGACGAGAGATTGATTCTGAACGTCGATCCCGAATAGCATTTCCCCCGGAGCAGGACTTCTGGGGTGGGCCGCGCGATGGATACCGACCTGATGCTGGTGACGGGCATTATGCTAGGCCTGCTTGCCGTTCCCGCACTGATCTCGGCATACTCGGAAGGGCGCGCGCCGCGCTTGGCTTCGATTTTCCTACTGATTGCGGGCACGTTGATCGTGGTCGCACTCAGTGGCCGCCCCAGCGGCTATACGTTCGATCAGATGATCCGGGCGTTTGGGAACGTCTTCAGCCGATTCGTCGGCTGATCCAGGCAGAAACTGCTTGCGTGGCAGGCGTGGCTTGCCTATAGCCCGCACCTCGTAAACCCGCGCGACCGGCCAAGGTGGCATGCCGAGTCGCGCGTTCAGCACTCTAGCAGGAGATGGAAATGCCCAAGATGAAGACCAAGTCCGCGGCCAAAAAGCGGTTCTCCTTCACGGCGACCGGCAAGGTCAAGTCCGGCCCGGCCGGCAAGCGCCACGGCATGATCAAACGCTCGACGAAGTTCGTTCGCGACGCCCGCGGGACCATGATCCTGTCGGAGAGCGATGCGAAGATCGTCAAGAAGTACATGCCCTACGACCGGTAAGGAGAACTCAGTATGTCACGCGTTAAATCCGGCGTCGTAACGCACGCCCGCCACCGCAAGGTGATCAAGGCTGCGAAGGGCTACTATGCTGCCCGCAGCACCAACTTCCGTACAGCCACTCAGGCCGTCGACAAGGCGAACCAGTACGCGACACGCGACCGCAAGACCCGCAAGCGCAACTTCCGCGCGCTCTGGATCCAGCGGATCAATGCCGCTGTCCGTCTGTTTGACGCCGAAATGACCTATTCGCGCTTCATCAACGGTTTGGCGAAGGCGGGAATTGAAGTGGACCGCAAGGTGCTTGCTGACCTTGCCGTGCACGAGCCCGATGCTTTCAACGCCATCGCCGCTCAGGCCAAGGCAGCGATCGCCTGATCGCACCCCGCTGAAACAAATCAAACCCGCGTCGGAACGATCTCCGGCGCGGGTTTTGCTTTTACAAACGATCAGCCGACTGCCGCGGCGAGCATCAGCACACCCAGAACGATGGCCAGCAGAATACCCATCAACGGCAACATGAACTTCAAATAGGCATCGAAGCCAACCTTGGCCAGGCCAAGCCCGGCGACGAGGATTGCATTGGTCGGCAAGACCAGCAGCAACCACCCTCCTGCCGATGACCAGGTGGTCAAAACAAGGGATCGGTCCACGCTGGCAAAATCGCCAAGCGGCGCGAAGACCGGCATCACAAGCGCCGTCCCCGCCGAACCCGACCCGATCAGGAATGACAAGGGCAGCGACACGACAAAGGTCAGCAGGGTGAAGATGTAGGTGGACGTTCCAGTAATCAGGCCTTCCATCGCATGAAGGACCGTATCGATGGTCTTGGTGTTCGTCAGCACGACAGAAATAGATCTGGCGACGACCACAAGAAAGGCGGGGCCGGTGAAATCCACGACGCCCCGGATGAACGCACCCGCCGTGCCCTTTTCTCCAAGCCGCCCCACCACGCCGACAACGATCGCCATCACGAAGAACAGCGCGGACAGTTCTGGCAGCCACCACCCGAGTTCCCAAGGAAACGGCGTGTTGATCGTCTCATGCGTGATCGGGTTCACGTCATAGTTGCCAAGAATAGCTCCCCACGGAATGATCGAGAAGGTCAGCAATGCAAAGGTAAAGGCTACAAGCGCGATGATCGCCTTGTCGCGACCCATCATCAGTCGTGGCGCTTTTGCATCGGCTGCGGCCAGTGCGGCATCCTCATCGCTGATCCCCGAGACGGATCGGGTCGGATCATTGCGCACCAAGGCGGCATAGCGCAGCGTGTAGAGGATCATGGCCGCCATGACCAAAACCAGCATCAGTACGCGCCAGATTATGCCGTCCCCCAAGGTAATGCCCGCGGCATCAGACCCAATGCCCATCACGAATGGGTTGATCGTCGAGCCGAGACGCCCCACGAAAGGCGCCACGGTCACAACCGCAACCGCGACCATCCGATCATAGCGCAACGCAATCATCAGCGGCACGATCAACCCATACATGCCAAGCGTTTCATCGCTCCATGACATGACCGACCCAAGCAAGCCGAAAAGCAGACTGAGGATCACGATCAACATCGGCCCTTGCGACCGGAACCGATACGCGAGGTGATGGATGCCAAGATCCAGTGACCCCGTGGCGAACACCACGGTCATGAACCCTCCGATCGCGAGAATGAAAAGGAAGACCTGAACCGATCCGAACATCGCGCCGCGGTTGAACGGCCCGACCTGTCCCGAGTCCAGATCCTGGATCCCGTAAAGGCCGTTCACAGGGGCGAGCAGTAGCTCGCTCACCCGTCCTGCAAAATCATGCGGCGCCTCGATCTGGCGATAGGATCCCGCGATCGGGCTTCCTGTTTCATCGAGCAGGTATTCACCCGCCGGAATGAAGAATGTGGCGATCCAGACCACAAGCAGGACCGCAGTCAGGATTGTTATGGGTGCAGGAAATCCTCCGCCCCCCTTGCTGTCAACATTGTCAGCCATGTTGGGTCCCCGCCCCTTTCTTTTCTCTACCATTCGTAACACTTAGCCGAGCAACAATATTTCTTACAGAGCAGGACTCCGCAATCTTCATTTCCTCGGCCTGCTGTCGAAATTGTCGCGGCATCGCATCGCTTGCAATCACCCCCTGTCGCCGCTAGCACAACCAGCGGCACCTGAACGGAGACTGACATGCAAGGGCTTGAAGCGCTAAAGGCAAAGTATCTTGCTGCCTTGGCCTCGGCGAACGATGAGGCAACACTTGAAGATGTCCGCGTTGCCGCTCTAGGCAAGAAGGGTGAAGTCAGCCTGAAGATGCGTGACCTGGGGCAAATGGCTCCGGAAGCGCGTCAAATGGCCGGCGCAGCTTTGAATGCGTTGAAAGACGAACTTGATGCAGCCCTTCGAGCCAAGAAGACCGCCCTTGGTGATGCTGCCCTGAATGATCGTCTGCGCGCGGAATGGCTTGACGTGACCCTTCCAGGACGCCCAAGGCGAATGGGCACGATCCATCCTGTCAGCCAGGTAATGGATGAACTGACAGCGATCTTCGCGGATCTGGGATTTGAGGTGGCCGAAGGGCCGCAGGTCGAAAGTGACTGGTACAATTTTGACGCTTTGAACATTCCGCCAGAACATCCGGCGCGGCAAGAACATGATACGTTCTTCATGGCGCGCGATCAGAACGACGCCCGTCCACCGCATGTCTTGCGAACCCACACAAGCCCGGTCCAGATCCGCTCGATGATGACCAAGGGTGCGCCGATCCGGGTAATCGCACCAGGGCGCGTGTATCGCATGGACATGGACCAGACGCATACGCCGATGTTTCACCAGGTCGAAGGGCTGGCGATCGACCGTGATATAAGCATGGCCAACCTGAAATGGGTTCTGGAAGAATTCTGCCGCGCCTTCTTCGAGGTGCCATCGGTCGAGTTGCGTTTCCGTGCCAGCCACTTTCCCTTTACAGAACCGTCAGCCGAGGTTGACATTCGCTGCTCGTGGGATGGCGGCCAATTGAAGATAGGCCAAGGCGACAAATGGATGGAGATTCTGGGCTCTGGCATGGTCCACCCCAAGGTGTTGCTTGCGGCGGGAGTTGATCCATCGCAGTGGCAAGGCTTTGCCTTTGGCATGGGCATCGACCGGATCGCCATGCTGAAGTACGGGATTCCCGATCTGCGGGCCTTTTTTGAAAGCGACCTTCGATGGCTGCGGCACTACGGGTTTGCTGCACTCGATATGCCCGACCTCGCGGGTGGGCTGTCCCGCTAGGATTGTACGCGGTATGCCCCTGGACAAGGTTGCACGCGACGGCGCCTGGACAGAGTCAAGACAGGTGATGCCGGACCATGCGGCATCCAGGCGCTTCGCTTTCCCTTGCCGGTGGTTTGCGCTAATCGGCTGGGGCCGACAGAACAGGACAAGCAGATGAAATTTACTCTCTCATGGCTCAAGGACCACCTGGCCACCGAGGCCTCGCTCGAGGCGATCCTGTCGGCCTTGACCGATTTGGGGCACGAGGTCGAGGGCGTCGAGAATCCGGAACAGAGGTTGGGCGCCTTCCGTATCGCTCGAGTGATCGAAGCGGCTCCTCACCCGAACGCTGATCGCCTCAGGGTCTGTCGTGTCGAGACGTTTCCGAAAGGTCCGGGTGGGCCCAGAGAAGAGGTGCAGGTGGTGTGTGGGGCGCCCAATGCCCGGACCGGGCTTGTGGGCGTGTTCGCGCCAGTTGGAACGCATGTTCCAGGGACTGGCGTCGATCTGAAGCCCGGGGTGATCCGGGGCGTCGAATCGAACGGTATGTTGTGCTCGGAACGCGAGTTGATGCTGTCAGACAATCACGATGGCATCATCGAGCTTCCAGCAGACGCTCCACTTGGCGCGCGCTTCATCGACTACCGCGGTCTGAACGATCCGATGATCCATGTGAAAATCACTCCGAACCGCCCGGATGCTCTGGGCGTTCGTGGCCTTGCGCGCGACCTTGCCGCACGGGGGCTAGGCACGCTTGTCCCGTTGGACGTACCCGCAATCAAAGGCAGCTTTCAAAGCCCGATCGCTGCGTCGATTTCACCCGAGTTGAAGCAGAAGGGCTGCCCGATCTTTGCTGGCCGCGTGATCCGCGGCGTTCGCAACGGGGCGTCACCCGACTGGCTGCAAGCGCGGCTGACGGCCATTGGCTTGCGGCCGATCTCGGCACTTGTCGACATAACGAACTATTTCACTTTCGGGCTGAATCGCCCTTTGCACGTCTTCGATATCAAGAAGGTCAGGGGCGGTTTGCGCATAAACCCAGCCGATGGCGGGGAAAGCCTGCTTGCGTTGGACGGCAAGACGTACACCCTGCGGCCGGGGATGATGGTGATATCCGACGATACTGGTCCCGTTTCACTCGCGGGGGTGATGGGCGGTGAAAGCTCCGGCTGCGATGGCGAAACGACAGAGGTTTTCCTGGAGTCAGCCTATTGGGATCCCATCACTATTGCGGCGACCGGACGCGCCTTGAAGATCAACTCTGACGCCAGGTATCGCTTCGAGCGCGGAATAGACCCGGCCTTTACCTTGCCGGGACTGGATCTTGCGACCCAGATGGTTCTCGACATCTGTGGCGGCAGCGCATCCGATCTCGTGGTTGATGGAGGGGTGCCGGACACAACCAGGCACTATCGGTTCGATCCGGATCGCGTCCGGCAGTTGGTCGGGTTGGAAATCCCCGAGGCGGAACAACGTCGCATCCTGAACGCGCTCGGGTTCACTCTCGCTGGGGATCAGGCGACACCTCCCAGCTGGCGCCCCGACATCCTGGGCGAAGCTGATCTGGTCGAGGAAGTTGCGCGCGTGGCATCGCTTTCCAGCCTGCAGGGCAAGCCCCTTGCGCGGGCACAGCCTGGCGTCCCGCAGCCCATCCTCACAGCCTTGCAACAACGTGAACGTCTTGCACGACGGGCCCTTGCCAGTCTGGGATACAACGAGTGTGTCACCTACAGCTTCATCGATGTTGCGGCGGCCACTCAATTTGGCGGGGGCTCTGACGCGGTGCGCATCGAAAACCCGATCTCTTCAGAGATGACCCACCTTCGCCCCGACCTGCTGCCAGGGCTTTTGCAGGCAGCCGCGCGCAATCAGGCGCGGGGCGTGGCAGATCTTGCCTTGTTCGAGATCGGCCCGGTCTTCCATGGTGGCGAGCCGGAAGAGCAGACTTTGCTTGCGGCAGGTCTGCTGATCGGCGGGGCGGCTGCCAGAGATCCACATGGATCGCGTCGGCTGGTCGATATCTTCGATGCCAAGGCAGATGTCGAGGCGGTACTCAGCCTCCTTGGCGCGCCTGCAAAAGTCCAGATCAACCGGACCGTCCCGGCGTGGTGGCATCCGGGGCGGTCGGGCACGATCGCCCTTGGCCCGAATGCGCTGGCGACCTACGGTGAATTGCATCCTTCCGTCCTTGCGGCCTTGGGCGTGAAGGGGCCTGCGGTTGCCTTTACACTGCGCATCGCTGCGATCCCCAGCCCAAAGACACGAACCCCGACAAAGCCGGCTCTGCGCCTGTCCGACCTTCAGGCGGTCGAGCGCGATTTCGCCTTTGTCGTCGATGATCGTGTCGAGGCGCTCGTTCTTGTGAATGCCGTTCAAGGGGTGGACAAATCGTTGATCGAGACTGTTCGGGTCTTTGATCAGTTCACTGGCGACAAGGCAGAAGCCCAGATGGGGCCGGGCAAGAAATCGCTCGCTCTTACCGTCAGACTCCAGCCGACAGAAAAAACGATGACTGATGCCGAGATCGAAGCCGTCAGCGCCAAGATCATCGAAAAGGTCATGAAGGCAACTGGCGGCGTGCTGCGCCGCTAGTCAGGCTTGCGCAGTAGCCCAGCCCGCCGCCTGCATTTCTCGCAGGCGGCTCGCGGTTCGCTCGAACTCGAAGGATCCCACGCCTTCGATGTACAACCTTTCCGGGCTATCGGCAGCGGAACAGATCAGCCGGACCTTGGCCTCATAAAGTGCATCTATCAGTGTGACGAACCGCTTCGCTTCATTGTAGTTGGATGCCGACAGCTGTGGAATATCCTCTAGCAGCAGCACCCGAACAGCTGAAGCGATGGCAAGGTAGTCGGCCGGCCCGAGCGGCCTTGCACAAAGTTCCCAGAAACTTGCTCGCCCGACGCCGTTGGCGAAAGCGGGCAATTCAACGTCGCGGCCATTGACCGCAAGACGACGCGCAGACGCAATCGCGCCGCCCGTAAGATCGGCCCAGATCCCTTCCATTGCGGCTTTCGCATCATGTCCGGCCGGAGAGAAATAGACCCGCGCCCCTTCAAGACGGTGCTGCCGATAATCGGTTGGGCTTTCCAGTTCGATGACGTCCATCCGTGCGCGCAACAATGTGATGAAAGGAACAAAGGACGCCCGGTTCAGGCCATCCTTGTATAGGTCATCGGGTGGGCGGTTCGATGTTGTCAGGATCACGACGCCAGCAGCAATCAGCATCTCGAACAATCGCCCGACAATCATTGCATCAGTTATGTCAGTGATCTGCATTTCATCCAGCGCGAGACAGCGCACATTGGCCGAAATCTGTGACGCAACCTGCTCCAGCGCATCATCCACGCCGCGCTTGCGGGCAGCGTGCATCCCGTGGTGAACCTGCTGCATCAAGGCATGGAAATGAACGCGGCGCTTCGCTTCGATCCCGAGCGCATCAAAGAACAGGTCCATCAGCATGGACTTGCCGCGCCCCACGCCGCCCCAGATGTAGATGCCTTTCGGAGGTTCAGGCGGGCGCACGAACAATCCCCGAAACCCACCAGACCGGCGCTCTACGTTATCTTCCAGCCACCGACGAATCGCTTCGAGCCTGGGCAGCAAGGCGTGCTGCGCGGGGTCCGCACGCAAAGTGCCCGCAGCGACCCTTGCCTCATAGATTTCGGTCAGCCCAACCTCTTTCACTGCCGCGCAACTTCCATGACGATGGCCAGTCGTGCCATCGGCCTTACCGCCGCGCAAGACACGCTGATCAAGCAATCGCCCTCGTGTTTCCGCGGCAGCGTCGATGGATGTTGCAACCTTATGGCTCTCGTCTTCCGGCATGCCGGGCACGATAGCACTTGATCGATCCGGCTCAAGTCATTCAACCACATGCTCTGGCCGAAGGGTCAACCTCGGAACCAACAATCGGGGATTGACGTTCCGGCGCGGCCCTCGCAGTGTCGCCAGCCGATCACCTTGGGGATCCACTTTGGCGAAAGTTTCTCTCTTCACTCCGGTCCTGATCGGCGGTTGCATCATCCTGATGATCAACTTCGCAATCCGTGCATCATTCGGTGTTTTTCAACTGCCGATCGCAGACGAATTCGGATGGCCGCGCGTCGAATTCTCGATGGCGATCGCGATCCAGAACCTTGCGTGGGGCTTCGGCCAGCCGATTTTCGGCGCGCTCGCTGAAAGATTCGGTGACCGGCTAGCAATCATTGTGGGGGCGCTGCTCTATGCTGCCGGGCTGGTCCTTTCCAGTCTCGCCGTCACTCCCGGCCAGCATCACCTGTTCGAGATCCTGATCGGTTTCGGAATCGCTGGAACGGGCTTTGGTGTCATTCTGGCGATTGTGGGTCGCGCGGCATCCCCCGAGAACCGCTCTCTCACGCTGGGCATTGCTACGGCTGCAGGTTCTGCCGGACAAGTGTTTGGCCCGCCGGTGGCCGAGATGCTGCTTGGCGTCTACGATTGGCAAACCGTATTCCTGATCTTTTCAGCTGTAATCCTGCTGTCGCTCCTTATGTTGCCGCTGTTGCGCGCCCCTCAGATGGCAACCAGACACGAACTTGACGAGGCTTTGGGAACGGTTTTACGGCGCGCGCTGCGCGATCCAAGCTACACGCTGATCTTTGTCGGCTTCTTCTCATGCGGCTACCAACTTGGGTTCATCACCGCACATTTCCCGGCGTTTGTAACCGAGCTTTGCGGCCCGATCAGTCCAAACGGCGTCCTCGCGGCGGTGGGTGTGACGACAACCTCGGCGCTGGGCGCGATTGCGATCTCGGTCATTGGTCTTGCCAATATCGCGGGGTCGATCCTGTCGGGCCTGCTCGGCCAACGTTACAGCAAGAAGTATCTGCTTGCGGCTATCTACACGGGGCGCACGATCGCATCCATCCTGTTCATAATGCTGCCGATCACACCTGTATCCGTAGTCGTGTTCTCGTTGGTGACGGGCGCGCTTTGGTTGGCAACGGTGCCGCTGACCTCGGGCCTCGTCGCCTATATTTATGGGGTCCGGTACATGGGCACGCTCTATGGATTTGTCTTCTTCAGCCATCAGCTTGGCGCCTTCCTGGGGGTATGGCTCGGCGGCAAGATGTACGACGTCAACGGAGGATACGGTGTCGCCTGGTGGATCGGGGTCGGGGTCGGCGCGTTCTCAGCCATCGTCCATCTTCCGATCCGGGAACGTCAGATGGTTGCCTCAACAGCATGAGCCTTAGCGAAAGGGTGCGACGCGCTCGGCACTGTGATCTGCAGGGACAGGCGTCATGCGGATAGGGATCGTCTGCCTTGTCCTCGCTTATGTGCTCAGCCAGTTCTACCGGGCCTTTCTCGCCGTTCTTTCGCCCGTCCTTTCGACAGATACCGGGGCATCGGCCCAAGACCTTGCTGCGGCATCCGGGCTCTGGTTCCTGGCCTTCGCGCTCATGCAACTTCCGGTCGGAAGCGCACTCGATCGCATCGGCCCCCGCCGTACGACTTCGGCCTTGCTGTGCATCTGCGCCTTGGGTGCGGTCGTGTTTGCGCTCGCTGAAGGCCCTCTTGCCATCAAGGTTGCCATGCTACTGATCGGAGCTGGTTGTTCATCCGTGCTCATGTCCGCCTATTACATCTTCGCGCGCCTCTATCCGCCAGCCATCTTCGGCACGCTGGCCGGGATGATGATCGGCATAGGATCGATCGGAAACATAGCATCGGCTTTGCCCCTTGCCTGGGCTGCCGAAACATTCGGATGGCGGTCTTCTGTCGGGCTTGCCGCAGTCCTGACGCTCGCGACAGCACTTACTGTTCATCTGATGGTGCGCGACCCTGGCAGTTTGCCAGAAGGCCCAAGGGGTTCGCTGCTGGACCTGCTCAGAATGCGCGCCCTCTGGCCAATTCTCGCAATGATGGCAGCCTGCTATGCCCCGGCCGCTGGCATTCGCGGCTTCTGGGTTGGTCCCTACATGGGGAACGTCTTCAATGCAGGGCCGAGCAGCATCGGAACGGCGACCCTGATCATGGGACTGGCCATGATTGCTGGCAACTTTGCCTACGGTCCACTCGACCGTGCGCTTGGCACACGCAAGTGGCTGATCATCGCCGGCAACCTGCCGACAGCGATCTGCCTTCTGGCGCTCTGGAGCTGGCCGGCGGCATCCGGAACGGCATCGATCCTTCTTCTCGCGTCGATTGGATTCTTTGGGGCTTCCTTTCCTGTCGTGATCGCGCATGGGCGCGCCTTCCTTCCACCGCACCTGGTTGGTCGAGGTGTCACGCTGCTCAATCTCTTCGGCATCGGGGCCGTCGGCCTCATGCAGGTCGCGACCGGCCGATTGCATGCCAGCATGGCTCCCGTGCCCGGGGCCGCTTCCTATGCCGCCGTCTTTCTGTTCTTCGCGATCATGCTTCTGATCGGTATCGCGATCTATGCCTTCAGCCGCGACCGGATCGACTGAGGCCTTTCCCCAGGGTGGTCCATGCGGTAAGGGGCGCTGTAAGAAGTCGAGGAGTATCTGATGGGCTACAGGGTCGTCGTTGCGGGCGCCACGGGCAACGTGGGCCGCGAAATGCTGAATATCCTTGCCGAGCGCGAGTTCCCGGTCGATGAAATCGCGGCACTTGCCTCGCGCAAGTCGCTGGGCACAGAAATCAGCTTTGGCGACAAGACCGTCAAGACGCGCGATCTGGATACCTTCGATTTCGCTGGATGGGACATTGCCCTTTTCGCGGTCGGCTCCGACGCGACCCGGATCTATGCACCGAGGGCCGCTGCTGCCGGTTGCGTAGTGATCGACAACTCGTCCCTCTATCGCTACGACCCGTCAATCCCCTTGATCGTGCCGGAAGTGAACGCGGATGCGATCTTCGAGTACAAGAACCGAATGATTATCGCCAATCCCAACTGCTCCACGGCGCAGATGGTGGTCGCGCTCAAACCGCTGCATGACCGTGCGCGTATCAAGCGGGTTGTCGTTTCGACCTACCAGTCCGTGTCCGGTGCCGGCAAGGAAGGCATCGACGAATTGTGGGACCAGACAAAGGGCCTTTACGTGCCCGGTCAAGAGGTCGCCCCGAAGAAGTTTCAAAAGCAGATCGCGTTCAACGTGATCCCACAGATCGACGTGTTTCTCGACGATGGATCGACCAAGGAAGAATGGAAGATGGTCGCGGAAACAAAGAAGATTCTCGACAAGCGCATCAAGGTCACGGCGACATGCGTTCGGGTTCCGGTTTTTGTTGGCCACTCCGAGTCGATCAACATCGAGTTTGAGGATTTCCTCGACGAGCACGAGGCGCGCGACATCCTTCGCGAAGCGCCTGGCGTTCTTGTCGTCGACAAGCGCGAGCCAGGCGGATACATCACCCCGATCGAATGTGTCGGCGACTACGCAACCTATGTCAGCCGCATCCGGCAAGATAGCACGATCGACAACGGCATCTCGCTTTGGTGCGTCTCGGACAATCTGCGCAAAGGGGCCGCCCTGAACGCTGTCCAGATTGCCGAGGTTCTTGGCAACCGATGCCTGAAGAAGGGCTGACCAGCCAGGATCGACTTGTGTCTCGACCGCTTGGCGGTTTTGGGAAATGACGCCTGCGACTCGCCGGCTTTGCGGCAACCGCTCCGCACAGAAACGGTGCGCTGACGCAAGGTGACAGGCGTGCGGCGCGGTCCCATTTATCGGCAACCGCCATTCGCATCGGGATGGCATAGCGGAGGATGGAGACGCAGATGGCCAAGCTCGCAATTCCCGGTATCCACCACGTCACGGCAATTTCCGGAGCTGCACAGGCGAACGTTGATTTCTACACCGGCACGCTGAAGCAGCGTCTTGTCAAGAAGACCGTCAACTTCGACGCACCAGACACCTATCACCTCTATTACGGTGATCATGTCGGTTCGCCCGGCACAATTCTCACGTTCTTTCCCTTTGCCGACGCGGGCCAGGGGCGTGCTGGCCCCGGCATGGCCAGCGCCTACGCCTATGCCTTGCCAAAAGACGGCTTCGACAGGTGGGTTGACGACCTCGCGGCGTCTGCGATCGATTTCGACTTCGCGCCAGACCGTTTCGGTGCGCGCGTCATGGTGCTGCACGATGCCGATGGGGCACCGGTCGAGCTGATCGAAACCGATCGATCGTCGTCAGAGTCTCTCGATGGCTTTCACTCTGTCACCCTCTGGTTGCGCGATCCCGGTCCAACCGCGCGGCTGCTGACCGATGTTTTCGGCTATGACGAGGGTGGCAGCGAGTCCGTCGACGCTGTTGAGCGGATACGCCTGATCGCCCCTGGCGCAGAGCGGGGCAATGTCATCGACCTGATCCGGTCCGACACGGCGTCGATCGGACGGCCGGGAAAGGGCACGATTCATCACGTCGCCTTTCGCGCCCGCAGTGATGATGAACAGAAGGCCTGGCAGGATCGGCTCGCGTCCGCCGGGCACCGCACAACAGAAGTGATCGACCGGCAATATTTCAACGCGATCTACTTCCGCGAACCCGGTGGTGTGCTGTTCGAGATCGCAACCGACCCGCCTGGTTTTGCCGTCGACGAACCGGTTGAAAGCCTGGGGCGTGGATTGATGCTTCCTGCCCGATATGAACCGATCCGCGACAGGCTGGAACGCGTCCTTCCCCCGCTCAAGGTCGTGTGATGCTGAACGACCGCTCGCATTGGTCGCATGCGGGCGAACTGGCCAACCGTGCCAAATTCGCGTGGCGCGCAACGCAACGGCGCCACAGCACAACTGGGCGGAGAGCATTCCCCCCTGATCAAGGCGCCAAGTAGCCTCTTGCAGTGAAAACGCTTGATTTTATTGTAGTTTACCTCGAGCATTTTCTGAGGGGCACTTGCGAGGACGCCACCATGCTGGAGTTTCTGCCGAAAGAGGTGCGCGAGGGGCTCGAGGCCGCCCGGAATCGCGATCGTACCAGAAAGTCCCGCTTGCGTGTTCAAGTGGGCGAGGCAGTGTTCCCGATACTGCGGTTTTGGCATGATGGCTTTGCCCTTGATGCCGGTCGGACGCCCAGATTGCGGGGGCTTGTCGATGTCTATGAAGGGGCGCGCCACGTCTCCCAATGCCTGATTGTCGCGTCCACCGTCGAGAACGGCGAATTGATCTGCGAGTTCAAGCGCTCGACCTTGGCCGAAGACAAGCCCGCCCTTGATTTTTGCCGAGACGAGTCAGCCCCGGTGGCCTACCTGCCAAAGCACTGACCTTGGGCTTGCCCGTTTCCTTACTGCAGGTCGGAAAACGCGAACTTCAACCGCAAGACGGCATCCTCGATGACTGATCTTGGCGCTGCCAGGTTGAACCGCAAGAAGTTCTCGCCACCGGCCCCAAAAGTCGCGCCGTGGTTCGTTGCAATCTTCGCTTGTGTTGCGACTCGGTCAGAGAACTCTGCCGGCGTCATGCCCGTGCCGGTGAAATCGACCCAAGCCAGATAGGTTGCTTCCAGAGGCATCGACGCAAGACCCGGGATTGCGGCGACCCCCAAGTCGAAGATCCGACGGTTTTCGTCCAGATAGGTCATGAGTTGATCCACCCATGCGGCGCCGTCTGGCGAATAGGCCGCCGTTGCCATATGCAGACCGAAACTGTTTGGCGAAATCCCAAGCGCCATCATTCTGGCGGAGAAGCGTTTTCGCAACGACGGATCAGGGATGATCACGTTGCCAATGTGGGCACCGGCAATGTTGAACGTCTTGGTCGCCGCCGTCATCATTACCAGACGGTCGGATACCTCTGGAGCAGCGTTTGGCATGACCATGTGCGTGTGGCCGGGATAAACAAGATCATGATGGATCTCGTCCGAGACGAGGATCAGATCGTGGCGTTGGCAAAAGGCGGCCACGCCCTTCAACTCTGCTTGGGTCCAGACGCGCCCGCCGGGATTGTGCGGCGAGCAGAGGATCAACATCGTCTCGGCGCCCGTCATCTGGGCATCCCAGGCGTCGAAATCCATCTCGTAGCGGCCTGCCACTTGTTTGAGCCTGCATTCGACGACATTCCGCCCCGCGGCTTTGATCACCCTGGAGAACGCGTGATAGACGGGGGTCAGAAGCACCACACCGTCGCCCGCCTTGGTGAACGCGTCGATGCACAGCGCCGCGCCGTTGACCAGGCCGTGTGTCGTGAAAATCTCGTCGCGTGCGACCTTCCACCCGTGTCGCGTCTCCATCCACCAGCGGATCGCGTCCAGATAGGCGCGATCATCGCCGAAATACCCATAGATGCCATGACGGGCCATTTCTTCGACAGCCTGCTGCACCACGGCAGGCGGCGCAAACTCCATGTCGGCAACCCACATCGCCAACCCGCTATCCGCCGGGACACCGTAGAGGGTTTCCATCATGTCCCACTTGTAGCAATGGGTTCCCCGACGATCGATCACCTTGTCAAAACGCATCATGCCTGTCCTTCGCACGTTCCGCAGTCCCATGTGCTACGCGACTTGCAGAAAGGCAATGCCGCGCAAATGCACATCCTTCCTATACAGAACTATCTACTTATCGAAATGATAAAGTTGGAACAAAATGGTGCCAATTGGTGTAGTGGCGGAACTAATGCATTTCATCATACAGTTTCTTGGAACATTGTACTTGACCCTTCTCGTTCGGAACCCATGGCCCAGCCACCTTTTCCCGTGCGACGAAACTGTGCTTGGCGACCTGTTGCAGCAGGCCATTGCACGGCATCGGGGCATCCCTTAAATCGTAGCCATGATACGCCCGATCCTCATACATCCCGACCCACGCCTCAAGAAGCAGTGCGAACCCGTCGGTGAAGTTTCTGCCGAGATCAAGCGATTGGCAGAAGACATGCTGCAGACGATGTATGATGCCCCCGGTGTTGGCCTCGCGGCGCCTCAGGTTGGTGTGACAAAGCGCCTTCTGGTCATGGATTGCGTGAAAGATCCCGAGTTGCCACCGCGTCCGATGGTGTTGATCAACCCGGTGCTGACTTGGGCGTCAGAGGATGTGGCAACTTACGAAGAGGGGTGCCTGTCCATCCCCGACCAATTTGCCGAGATCGAGCGCCCGGCCGAAGTGCGCGTCCGCTGGACGGATCTTGATGGATCCGAGGTCGAAGAGTCGTTCTCCGGCTTGTGGGCAACCTGCGTGCAGCATGAGATGGATCACCTTGATGGCAAGCTCTTCATTGATTATCTGCGCCCCTTGCGACGCCAGATGATCACCCGGAAAATGGAAAAGCTGAAGCGTGATCGTGCCCGTGAAGCTGGTGTGCGCGTTTGATGGGACGGCAGTCGACCCTGCACTGGCCTGATCCGTATCTGTCCACGAAATGTCTGTCTGCAATCCCGCGCGATCAACGTCGCAGGTTTGCCTTCGGCACGCTCGATGCGATGCATGCCGCGATCTGCGCCCAGCACGAAATAGATCATTTGAATGGCATCGGCACGCGTGACCACCGACCACCAGAAATCCGGCACACTGCATCGGCAAGGGTGCCGGCGTGACCCTGCGCGCATTCATTCCGTTTCCGCATCCTGTGCTTCGCACCCGCGCCGCGTCTGTTCCGGATGTGACGGACGAGGTACATCGGATCTGGGCCGACATGATTGAAACCATGGATGCGATGCCGGGCTACGGCCTTGCGGCGCCTCAAATCGGGATCGGGTTGCGTCTCGCCGTGGTCGATTGCTCCGAGACGCGGGGGCAGGCGATCTGCCTTGCCAATCCCGAGATCCTCCATGCGTCTGGCCAGTTCCGCCAGCATGAAGAGGCTAGCCCGAACCTTCCGGGTGTCTCTGCGGTGGTCGAGCGTCCGCGAGCAGTCACTGTGCGCTTCTTGAATGCCAAGGGCGACATCGAGGAACGAGATTTTGTGGGCCTTTGGGCGACAAGTGTCCAGCACCAGGTCGATCATCTGGCAGGGCGAATGTACTTTGATCACCTCTCCCCTTTGAAGCGCCGGATGCTGATTGCCCGCGCCCAGAAACTCAGGGCCAGGGCATGAGGGTTGTCTTCATGGGAACGCCCGAGTTCTCGGTTCCCTCTCTGCGGGCGCTGGCGTGTGAACACTTCATCGCATGTGTCTACACCCAACCGCCACGCCCTGCCGGGCGAGGCAAGAAAGACCGTGCATCGCCAATCCAGCAGGCCGCCGAAGAGATGGGCCTGCCGGTGCGCCATCCGACAGATCTCAGGTCGCCAGAGACCCAGGCCGAGTTTGCGGCGCTGGGCGCCGATGTTGCTGTGGTCGTCGCCTATGGTTTGATCCTGCCGCAGCCGATCCTCGATTCGCCGCGCTATGGCTGCCTCAACATCCATGCGTCGCTTCTGCCGCGCTGGCGCGGCGCTGCACCGATCCACCGTGCCATCCTCGCGGGGGATGCCGAGACGGGTGTCTGCATCATGCGCATGGACGCGGGGCTCGATACTGGCCCCGTGTTGTTGCGCGCAACCACTGTGATCGAACCCGACGACACGACCGCTGATTTACATGATCGGCTGTCAATGATGGGTGCTGACCTGATCCTGCAGGCGTTGAATCGGTTGCCCGATCTGCCGGAACAGAGGCAAAGTGAACAAGGCATCACTTATGCGGCAAAGATCGAAAAGGCTGAGGCACGAGTCGACTGGTCACAAAGTGCCGCAGCGATAGATCGGCAGATCCGTGGGCTATCACCCTTTCCCGGGGCCTGGTGCAAGATTGGGGGTGAACGCGTCAAGCTTCTGCGTTCACGTCTGGCGCCAGGCAAGGGTGCGCCGGGCCAGGTCCTTGGCGAACTGAGGATCGCTTGCGGCACTGGCGCTATCGAAGTGGTGCAGCTGCAACGCGAAGGCCGGCGGCCGATGGATGCAACCGAGTTCCTGCGTGGCTTTACGCTGCCCGATCAAGTGGAATGATCCGCTGCGAGACGTCCTCGACGAACGGTTTTGCATGAAGCCCCAAACGGCGCTACGCTGAATCGCATTGGAGGAAGGTCATGCCGATTGTCGTTCTTGTTATCATCGGTGCAGCGGCGGGTTTTCTCGCCACCCGGTTCATGCGTGTCCAGACAGATGTACCGACCACCATCGTGATCGGAATTGCCGGTGCCGTCATAGGCGGGTTCGTGCTGCGCTTCCTGATCACGATCACTGGGTGGATGGCTGGCTTTGTTGGCGCCCTTCTGGGGGCGATGTTGTTGATATGGCTATGGAAAACATACATTCAGCGCTAGGGATCAGGATAGGCGCTTGATTGCATCCTTCAACTTGAAGCCGCGCCCTCCCGCCAATGACCACAGCGCCTGACCGTGCCATGCACAGAACAGCATTGTCGCCGCCTCACGACCCTTGGCACCACCTCCAAGGCGGGTCGCAAGGCTGGCCTCGACCATCTCTCGCCATTGCAAGGCACGTCGGCGCAGGGCGGGATCCCGAAAATCCGCCGCCAGCACTGTAAGGTCGACCAGCTCGTCATCCTTGCCCGACAGCGCCTTGAGAAACTGCACGGCTCCCTTGGGCGAAATCGCGGTTTCCGCGGCCACTTGCGCGGTCCGGGCCTCCAGTTCGTCCCATGTAGCCATCAAGGCTGCCCGCAACATGGCATCCCGGGAACCATAGCGCTGCACCAGCGTCGGGGCAGCCAGCCCTGTCGACTGCGCTACTGATGAAAAGGCCACAGCCTTTTCCCCGCCCCGTGCCAGCATCTGGCGGATGGCGGCGAAAATCTCTGCGTCGGGGATTGTTCTCTTGCGACCCATGCAACGAACATAAACAAATGTTTGTAATTTGCAAAGGTCGTTGTGCGTTCAGCGTTTCGGGGATTGTGGTCTGGGCGGGCGTGTCTTGTAAACCGGCAGGCGCCAGCCAAACCCAAGACTGCCAGCCCGCAAGATGAAGGTCGAAGCCGTGCAGACGGCCAGCGCCGTTGCGCTGTCACCACCGACGAGTTGCACCAGCACCGCTCCGACCGCGCCGGCAAGGGCAGCCGTCGCGTACAACTCGCCTTGCTTCAACACCAGCGGCACTTCGTTGCAAACCACATCGCGCATGAGCCCGCCCATGCACCCAGTGATCATTCCCGAAACCAGCACCAGCGGCCAAGCCATTCCCTGACCAAGCGCCACGCCGACCCCGGCCGGAACAGCGACCGCAAGGGCACAGGCATCCAGCCAGAGCAGCGCCCGATAGCGACTTTCAAGCAGATGCGCTGTAAAGAACACCAGCACCGCTGCAAGCGTCGCTGCCAGCAGCAATGCAGGCGTTCCGATCCAGAACACGGGGCGGTCCAGCAGCAGATCGCGGATCGTTCCGCCACCAACCGCAGTCAGACAGGCGATAAAGATGAACCCGACGATGTCCAGTTGGGAACGGCTGGCAACCAGCGCGCCGGTCAGGGCAAAGACCACGACGGACGCATAATCCAGCGCATCGGTCAGCCTGTCGGCCTGCAAGATCTGATGTGCGATCTCTGCAATCGGGGTGGTCAAGCGGGGGCCTTTCCGGCCTTGAATGGCGCCATGCCGGCCCGTGCCAGCGCATCGGCGCGCTCGTTCTCTGCATGACCGGCGTGCCCCTTGATCCAGCGCCAGTCCACCCTGTGCCGCGCCTGCGCTGCATCAAGGCGCTGCCACAGATCGACGTTCTTCACGGCAGGCCCACCGGCAGTGCGCCAACCCCTGCGTTTCCAGCCCGCCATCCAGTCCGTTATGCCGTTCTTTACATAGGCACTGTCGGTAACGATCGTGATTTCGGTCGATCGCGCCAACGCTTCAAGCGCCGAGATCGCTGCCAGAAGTTCCATGCGGTTGTTTGTCGTCATCGCTTCCCCGCCGCACAACTCGCGCTCTTTGACGACACGGCCATCCTTGCGCGCCAGCATCAAGACACCCCATCCGCCCGGCCCCGGGTTCCCCGAACAGGCGCCATCGGTGTAGGCGAAGAGTTCTGGCATGTGCACCCGTCAGATCCAGAGTGGAGCAAGACAGAGCAGCACGATGGCTGTCAACCCGATACGCAGATGCATCCACCACTCCGGGGCAAGGCCCTGCCGCCAGAACGCCCAGTCCAGCGCAAGCAGGCCCGCAAAACCCGCCGATAGGTATATCGCGGCTGAAATCGGGCCACCCCCGACAAAGAAGAACGCCCAAAGCGCGGGGATAACCGACAGAGCATATCCATATGCGGCTTCGGTCCCTGTTGCCTTCGTGGCAAAGCCCCAAAGTGTGCCCGACATGAAGGCAAGTATGACTGACCCATACGACAACGATACATAGGGCCCGACAAATCGCGCACCGAGCATCCCTGCACCCCAGTCACCCAGTGCGGGGGACACCACTGTCAGCGCGCCCCAAACGAATGGAACGAGGCCCGCCAGGCCAAGGATCAGTGCAGCGCGCGGAATGGCCGTCATGTCGCCTGCCTTTCAACCCGCACGAAACGCGCCGCACGACGAAACAACACGAGTCCCACACCAGACAAAAGTTGCCACCTTGCCTGGCCAAACTGGCCAAACCATATCCGTGCGCTGGCCAGATTTCTTTGTTGTTCTACCGTTCATTTTGGCTCGCGCAGCACGCGGGGCACTTTGAATTCGACGTTTTCCCGCGCCGTCTCCACAAGTTCAACGCAAACGCTGAAACGGTCGCGGAACGCCTCCAGAACCTCGTCAACCAGCAACTCCGGCGCGCTTGCGCCGGCCGTGATGCCAACCTTCCGTGTTCCTGCGAGTGCCCGCCAGTCGATCTCGGTCGCACGCTGGATCAGTTGCGCGTACGCACAGCCTGCGGCACGGCCAACCTCGACAAGACGGCGAGAGTTTGACGAATTTGGCGCTCCGATAACCAAAAGCGCATCAATCTGCGGTGCAATCTGCTTTACCGCCGCCTGACGGTTCGTGGTGGCATAGCAGATGTCTTCCTTGTGCGGGCCGATGATCCCCGGAAACCGTGCTTGCAGCGCAGCCACGATCTCGGCTGTGTCATCGACGCTCAGCGTCGTTTGCGTAATGAAGGCGAGCTTGGAAGGATCTCGCACTTGCAACTGGGCGACGTCTTCCACTGTCTCGACAAGCAAGACTTCGCCCGCAGGCAACTGGCCCATGGTGCCAATTGTCTCGGGATGGCCGTCATGGCCGATCATCACCATCTGAAGCCCTGCTTCGTGGTGGCGCTCGGCTTCGAGGTGCACTTTGCTGACCAAAGGGCACGTCGCATCGACAAAGACCATCTCGCGCCGCGCTGCCTCTGCCGGCACGGCTTTCGGCACACCATGCGCTGAAAAGATCACGGGGCGATCCAGCGGAACCTCGTCAAGTTCCTCGACAAAAACCGCTCCCCGGCTCTGCAGCTCTTCGACGACATACTTATTGTGAACGATCTCGTGGCGCACATAAACCGGTGCCCCCCATTTCTCGATCGCCAGCTCGACGATCTTGATCGCCCGATCAACGCCAGCGCAAAAGCCACGCGGAGCAGCAAGATACAGGGTCAGGGGCGGCTTCGTCATCGGGGGCCTCGGGGTGGTGCGCACTGACCAAAGACCTAGAGCCTGGGTCGCCTGCCGTCCATAGCCATGGCCGCAAACGCGCCCCGCCGAAACCCGACGGGCAAAGGCGGCCGAACCCGCCTCTGCCATGTTACTTGACGCTGACGGCAAGATCCTCGCGATCGACCATGGCGCGGGGTTCGCGCGGGGGCCGGCCAATCACGTCACGCAACTCATCCAGTTCAATGAAGTTGTCAGCCTGACGTCGCAATTCGTCAGCGATCATTGGCGGCTGGCTGCGGATGGTCGAAACCACGGAAACGCGCACACCCTGTCGTTGCAGGCTTTCGACAAGTGGGCGAAAGTCGCCGTCGCCAGAGAACAAGACGATGTGATCGACGCGCGGCGCAAGTTCCATGGCATCGACGGTCAGTTCGATATCCATGTTTCCTTTCACCTTCCGGCGGCCTTGGCTGTCGGTGTATTCCTTCGCGGGCTTCGTCACCATGGTGAAGCCGTTGTAGTGCAACCAATCAACCAGCGGCCGGATCGGCGAATAGTCGTCATTCTCAAGCAGGGCAGTGTAATAGAAGGCGCGCAACAGCTTGCCGCGTCGCATGAATTCCTGACGAAGAAGCTTGTAGTCGATGTCGAACCCCAGCGCCCGCGCGGCTGCATACAGGTTGGACCCACCGATGAACAGCGCCAGCCGATCATCCTTGTAGAACATATCCGTTCCTCTCAAAATATCATTTCGCCAATCGAACTGCCGTAACCAATCACCAGGTGCCCTAGAAAAAACGATGGCGCATACCGACACATATCATTCATGATCGAGGCTGCGACAAGACGAACTATACGAAAGATTACCATTGGTTGCCCTTACGGAAAAGAAAACACTCGTCGCCCTGGGCGCGAACCTGCCGAACAACGATCAGCTTCCGCGTGTGACACTTTCTCACGCCCTTGTCACGCTCGGCGAACGTGGGCTTCGCGTTGCCGCTGTCAGCCGGTTCTTTGCGACACCGTGCTTCCCGGCGGGGCGGGGGCCGGATTATGTCAACGCTGCGGCGCTGCTTGAAACGCCGGTCGGGATGCAGCCCGATGAAATTCTTGCTCACTTGCTAGCCGTCGAAAATTTGCATGGGCGCAAGCGCGCGCGCCGCTGGGGGATGAGGACGCTCGATCTTGATCTAATTGCCTGGGGCGATGCGGTGCTGCCAGATCGTGCGACCCAGGATCACTGGCGACTTCTGGACCCCGCGCTGCAGGCAAAGGCCGCGCCCGACCGCCTTGTGCTGCCCCATCCGCGCCTTCAGGACCGGGCGTTCGTACTGGTGCCCCTGGCAGATATCGTCCCCGAGTGGCGTCACCCCGTGCTGGGGTTGACCGTCACGGAAATGCTCATGGCCCTGCCGTCGGCCGATCGCGAAGCGGTTACGCCAATTTAGGTCATTCTGTGCTTGTCAAGGCTTTTGACTGGCCTTACATAGACGCCTTCATGCCCCCGATCCGAATTGGAGTTGCCCATGGCCCGCGTGACGGTCGAAGATTGCGTTGACAAGGTTCCGAACCGGTTCGAACTGGTGATGCTCGCCGCACACCGCGCGCGCGAAATTCAGGCAGGGTCGCCGATAACGATCGACCGCGACAACGACAAGAACCCGGTCGTGTCGCTGCGCGAGATTGCCGAAGAAACGCAAAGCGCCGCCGCGCTGCGCGAACGGATGATCGAAAGCCACCAGACGCAGATCGAGGTCGACGAACCGGAAGAAGACCAGATGGCGCTTCTGATGGGCGGCGAGGTCGATCGCCCCATGGCGGATGACATGTCCGAAGAGAAACTGCTTCGCGCACTGATGGAAGCCCAGGGGCAGAACTGATCCCGGATCGGATCCGGGACGGGGTGGAACGAGGATGATCGATGTCGAAGACCTGATCGCCCTCGTCCGCAACTACAACCCGCGCACGAACGATGATCTGATCCGCCGGGCCTATGCCTATGGCAAGGCGATGCACGCCGGCCAATTGCGCCAATCTGGCGAGCTGTATTTTACCCATCCTGTTGCGGTTGCGGCAATTCTCACTGAACAACGGCTCGATGATGCAACGATCGTGACAGCGCTGCTGCACGACACCATCGAGGATACCAAATCCACCTATTCCGAGGTTGCTCGCCAGTTCGGCGATGAGGTGGCAGAACTGGTCGATGGCGTGACCAAGCTGACCAACCTGCAGCTTTCCTCTACCCAGTCCAAGCAGGCCGAGAACTTTCGCAAACTGTTCATGGCGATGTCCAAGGATTTGCGGGTCATCTTGGTCAAGCTTGCCGACCGGCTGCACAACATGCGCACCATCAAAAGCATGCAGCCGGAAAAACAGGCCCAGAAGGCGCGCGAGACGATGGAAATCTTCGCTCCGCTTGCCGGTCGGATGGGCATGCAATGGATGCGCGAAGAACTGGAAGATCTGGCCTTCCGTGTCCTGAACCCAGATGCTCGCAACTCGATTATTCGTCGATTCATCACGCTGCAGCGCGAAACCGGCGATGTCGTGCACAAGATCACGGCGGACATTCGTCTTGAACTCGACAAGGCGCAGATCGAGGCGGATGTCTACGGGCGCGCGAAGAAGCCCTACTCGATCTGGCGCAAGATGCAGGAAAAGGATCTGGCGTTCTCGCGCCTGTCCGACATCTACGGCTTTCGGGTGATCTGTGGCTCCGAGGCGGACTGCTATCGGATCCTTGGCGTGATCCATCAGCGTTGGCGTGCCGTGCCGGGTCGGTTCAAGGACTACATCAGCCAGCCAAAGACCAACGGCTATCGTTCGATCCACACCACGGTCTCGGGTCGTGACGGCAAGCGGGTCGAGGTGCAGATCCGCACCCGGCAGATGCATGAAGTGGCCGAGGCAGGCGTTGCCGCACATTGGTCCTACCGCGACGGCGTCCGCGCAAAGAACCCCTTTGCCGTCGATCCCGCCAAGTGGATCGCCTCGATGACCGAACGCCTTGACGAGGATGATCACGACGAGTTTCTCGAAAACGTCAAACTCGAGATGTACTCCGATCAGGTGTTCTGCTTTACGCCGAAGGGCGATGTGGTGCAGTTGCCCAGAGGAGCCACGCCGCTGGATTATGCCTATGCCATTCACACCCGGATCGGGAACTCCTGTGTGTCTGCAAAGGTCGACGGTATCCGCGTTCCATTGTGGACACGCCTGAAGAATGGCCAGTCCGTCGAGATCATCACGGCTGAGGGCCAGAACCCGCAGGCAAGCTGGATCGACATCGTCACAACGGGCCGTGCCAAGGCTGCGATCCGGAAATCGCTCCGCGAGGAAGACCGAGGGCGATTCGTCAAACTGGGGTACGAACTCGCCCGCGCCGCTTTTGACCATATCGGCAAGAAAGCCACCGACAAGGCTCTGCGAACGGCGGCCAAAACCCTTGGGCTGGCTGATGAGCAGGATCTTCTGGCGCGTCTGGGCAGTGCTGAACTGACTGCCCGGCGGGTTGTGGAAACCCTGTATCCCGAGCTTGTCCTCGGCTCGACCGATGAGGTCGATGTGCAGCGCCCGGTGGTTGGCCTTGGGGCTGACCAGACGTTCCGAAGGGCGGGCTGCTGCCAACCCGTCCCGGGCGAGCGGATCGTGGGCATCACCTATCGCGGCACAGGGGTTGTGATTCACGCTATAGATTGCCCTGCGTTGGAAGAGTTCGAGGAGCAGCCCGCGCGTTGGGTCGATCTGCATTGGCACGCGGGCCGCCATCCCGCTGTCTATACCGTCAGCCTCGAGATCACGATCTCGAATGATGCAGGCGTGCTTGGCCGGATCTGCACCCTGATCGGCGAGCAGAAGGCGAACATCAGTGACCTGCGGTTTACCGACCGCAAGCCCGACTATTATCGGCTGATCGTCGATGTGGATTTGCGCGATGTCGAACATCTGCACATGGTCATGACCGCGCTTGAGGCGGAAACCGATGTGGCGCAAATTGCGCGGCACCGCGACCTCAGCCGCAAGCCCTGAGGGTCGGGCTGGTGGTCTTCAAGCGCCGAACGCCGCGCACGCCCCTCGAATGGACGCGCGAATTCTTCTATCCGAGGACAGGCTTCAGGCGGGCCGCGCAGTACCTGTCCTACAGGCTGCGACGACTTCCGGACAAACCCCACAAGATTGCCCGAGGCGTCTTTGCAGGTGTTCTTGTCAGCTTCACGCCGCTTTTCGGCTTCCACTTCTTCGGCGCGGCACTGCTCGCCTGGCTGATGCGTGGCAATATTCTCGCAGCCCTTCTCGCGACCTTCGTTGGCAATCCGGTGACGTTCCCCCTGATCGCGATCACGTCTGTCGAACTTGGCCACTGGATGCTGGGCATCGAAGTGCCGCTCTCCTTCTTGTCGATCGTGGCAGCCTTCAGCAACGCGGGCTCCCAACTGTGGGAAAATGTCATGGCCATATTCACCGCACAGCCTGTGCAATGGGACAAGCTTGAGGCGTTCTTTCACACCTTCTACTGGCCCTATTTCATAGGCGGGTTGGTGCCGGGCCTGATCGTCGCCTCAGTTTTCTATTACATCACGATCCCTGTTGTGCGGACCTATCAGAAGATACGCGCCGCCAAGATGCGCCACCGCATCGAAAAGCGGCGCGGGCCGCAAGCGCCGCCCGTCACCTCGGGGGATGACGACGGGGATGCCACGCCCTAAGCTGGTCTTTGCAAACAGAACAGACGGAACGACGGGATGAACAGCGTGCGACGGCTCAGACTTGGTGTGAACATCGACCATGTGGCGACAGTGCGGAACGCGCGTGGTTCGGCCTATCCCGATCCGCTGCGGGCGGCGAAACTGGCCGAGACTGCGGGCGCGGACGGCATCACCGCGCACTTGCGGGAAGACCGTCGCCACATCCGTGACGCCGATATCGAGGCGCTGGTTGCGGGTCTTGCCCTCCCGCTCAATTTCGAATGTGCCGCAACCGCCGAGATGCAGGCGATCGCCCTGCGGCATCTGCCGCACGCGGTGTGCCTCGTCCCCGAAAAGCGCGAAGAACGCACGACCGAGGGGGGCCTCGATGTCGCCGGCGACGCGCACAGACTGGCCGACTACATCGCGCCTTTGCGCCAGGCCGACATCCGCGTGTCGATGTTCATCAGCCATGATCCCCGCCAGATCGAAGCGTCGGCAAGCATCGGCGCGGCCGTGGTCGAGCTTCACACCGGGCTCTATTGCGATCTACACGCCGAGGGCCGCCTTGCCGAGCGTGATGCGGAATGCGCAGCGCTGCGCAAGGGGGCCGCGCTTGCCCAATCTCTCGGCCTCGAGGTTCACGCCGGCCACGGCCTGACCTTCGACACCGTGCAGCCGATCGCGGCCATTCCCCAGATAATGGAACTGAACATCGGGCATTTCCTGATCGGTGAGGCGATATTTCTGGGCCTTGGCCCTGCCATTGCAGAAATGCGCCGCCTGATGGACGTGGCCCGCCATGCCTGAGGCAACCAGACAGTGCTTGCTGTTCGCTTGCTGTCGCCTGTGGTGCAAGGGTCAAGGAACTCTGCGCGCATGATCCTCGGCATTGGCACTGACCTTTGCAATATCGAGCGAATCGAGGCGACCCTGGCGCGCTTTGGCGACCGCTTCCGCGACCGCGTGTTTACCGAACGGGAACAGCGCAAGGCCGAGGGCCGCCCGCGTGCCGTGGCCGCGACCTACGCCAAGCGCTGGGCCGCGAAAGAGGCCTGCTCCAAAGCTCTGGGCACAGGGCTTCGCATGGGCATCGCCTGGAAGGACATGGGCGTTTCAAATCTGCGGTCCGGCCAACCGGTGATGCAGTTGACCGGTTGGGCCGCCGAGCGTCTGGCGGCAATGACGCCCGAGGGATACAAGGCTCTGATCCACGTCACGTTGACCGACGATCATCCCTGGGCGCAGGCCTTCGTGGTGATAGAGGCCCGGCCGTTGGATGCACCCGAGCCAAGCTTGACTCCCGCGCGGTCGGCGCGCATGTAGCCCCGAATTCGGGCAAAGGCAGGAAACTCATGGCGACCAAGGCAAAAAGCGACGGTGGCATCGTCGAGACGATCAAGACGATCGTCTATGCTTTGCTGATTGCCGGGGTATTCCGCACACTGTTTTTCCAACCCTTCTGGATTCCGTCCGGGTCGATGAAGGACACGCTGCTCGTCGGTGATTTCCTGTTCGTGAACAAGATGGCTTACGGCTATTCGCGCTACTCGTGTCCCTTCGGATTGTGCCCGATTTCGGGCCGCCTGCTGGGGTGGGCGCCTGAACGCGGCGACGTGGTGGTGTTTCGCCATCCGGTGAATGGATCGGACTTCATCAAGCGCCTGATCGGCCTGCCGGGCGACACGGTGCAGATGAAGAACGGAGTCCTCTTCCTGAATGGAGAGGAGGTTCCGCAACTACCGAATGGCACTTTCGAAGAAGCGTTCGCGCCCCAGGGCCCAATGGGGCAATATCCCCGGTGCGAGAATGGTCCGGTGGGCGAAGGCGGGGCCTGCAAGGCCAGCCGCTATACTGAAACCTTGCCCCCGACAGAGCAGTTTCCCGACGGTCGCACGCACAATGTGCTGAACATCGACACGAACGGATTTGCCGACAACACAGACGTGTTCACCGTGCCCGAAGGACACTACTTCTTCATGGGCGACAACCGCGACAACAGCCAGGACAGCCGCTTTGGTCAGGCGGTGGGCGGCGTCGGCTTCGTGCCGGCCGAATACCTGATCGGGCGCGCCGATCGGATCATGTTCTCGTCCGCGGGACGGTCCATGCTTTACTTCTGGACCTGGCGCTCGGATCG
Source organism: Rhodobacter sp. (assembly GCA_041738105.1). Taxonomy (GTDB): domain Bacteria; phylum Pseudomonadota; class Alphaproteobacteria; order Rhodobacterales; family Rhodobacteraceae; genus Aliitabrizicola. Next base: position 76,678 of record JBGSQL010000092.1, read on the forward strand.
ATTCTTCAAGGCGGTGGAGTGAAGCTGTCTGCCGAACTCAGGGCCTTTTCTGGTCGACTCGGGCACGAGTTCCAGACCCCCGATCTGCTGCGCCGTGCCGTTACACACTCCTCGATCTCAGGGCCGACACGGCCTGACAATCAGCGGCTGGAGTTTTTGGGTGATCGGGTTCTGGGTCTTGTGATGGCCGAAGCGCTGTTGACCGCAGATCCCCAGGCAACCGAGGGCCAGTTGGCCCCACGTTTCAATGCCTTGGTGCGCAAGGAAACCTGCGCAGACGTGGCGCGTGCGATTGGGCTGGGCGAGGTCTTGAAACTTGGCCGGTCCGAGATGATGTCAGGCGGGCGTCGCAAGGATGCCCTTTTGGGCGACGCGCTTGAGGCGGTGATCGCGGCAGTTTATCTTGATGCCGGTTTCGGCGCGGCCCAAACGGTCGTGTTGCGGCTTTGGGCCGAGCGGATCGTTGCGGTCGAGGCTGACAGCCGGGATGCCAAGACGGCCTTGCAGGAATGGGCGCAGGCCCGCGGTCTGCCACCCCCGCGCTACGAGGAAGAGGGTCGTGAAGGCCCCGATCATCAACCCGTCTTTACGGTTGTGGTCCAACTCGAGAACGGTGAGACAGAGCGTGCCCGTGCAGGAACCAAGCGGCAGGCGGAACAGGCAGCGGCAAAAGCGCTGCTCGCACGTATGGAGGCAGCGCAATGACCAAGACAGCGCCGGGAACACGGGCCGGCTTTGTTGCCCTCATCGGTGAACCGAATGCGGGAAAATCGACACTCCTGAACCGGATGGTCGGTGCAAAGGTGTCGATCGTGACGCACAAGGTGCAAACCACGCGCACCCGGATCCGCGGCATCGCGATGGAGGGCACCGCGCAGATTGTCTTTGTCGATACTCCGGGCCTCTTCCAGCCCCGCCGCAGGCTTGATCGCGCAATGGTCGCGGCCGCTTGGGGTGGCGCTGCGGATGCCGATGTCATAGTGCTTCTGGTTGAGGCACATCGTGGCATGACCGAAGGGGTTGCGCGGATCATCGACAGCATGCGCGACCGGATCCCGCAGGGGCAGACGGTGGCGCTTGCGATCAACAAGATCGACCGGGTGCGCGCCGAGGTTCTGCTCGGTTTGGCAGAAAAACTGAACGAGGCCTTTCCTTTCGCCAAGACCTTCATGATTTCGGCCGAGAAAGGCTATGGCGTGGACGATCTGCGCAAATGGCTTGCCGACCAACTGCCGGAAGGGCCTTGGTTCTATCCTGAAGACCAGATCGCCGACCTGCCGCTACGGATGATCGCCGCCGAGATCACACGCGAAAAGCTGACGCTGCGGCTGCACGAGGAACTGCCCTACCAACTGACCGTCGAGACGGAAAACTGGGAGGACAAGCCCGATGGATCAACAAAGATCGACCAGCTGATCTATGTGATGCGGGACGGTCACAAGGGCATCGTGCTGGGCAACAAGGGCGAGACGATCAAGGCAATCGGGCAGGCCGCACGGGCCGAACTGATGACTTTTCTTGAACGTCCGGTTCACCTCTTTCTTCAGGTCAAGGTCCGTCCCGGCTGGATGGAAGAGAAGGAGCGGTTCTCGGAAATGGGGCTTGATTTCAAGGATGGAGACTGACCGCGCCCAGTCCCCCTTGCGCCCGCGAACTTTCGGCGTTGCAGCCTCCGGCGGGGATATTTTTGAACAGAAGAAGCAGCTTGGTGCGATTGGACCAAGTCGGCTGCACCTGTGACGGCCCCACGCTTGACAGCGGATTTCTGGGTGCGCGCCTATATGGCGCGATTGCGGTTGGCCGCGATTCCGGCCTTCGTCACCGCAAAGGGCGACGCAACGGCCGGGGCGGTGCTGGTGAAATGCGCCACACTCGACGGCAACGCCAAGGTCTATCAACGCAGCTTCGATCTTGCCCGGGACGAACGGGTCTGGATCGTACTGGCCGAGGGGGACGAGCCGTCTATCGATGCAGTCATCGCGCGGCAACGCAGGTCAGATCCGGATCTTTGGGTGATCGAGATCGAGGACAGGGCAGGGCGGACTCTGCTCGAAGAAGACGGACTGCGCTGATCCGAGCGCCGGCCGGTAAACACCTGTTCTATCTTGCCGGTCTTCGGCGGCATCCAACCGAGAGTGTCAGGCCGTTCCTGCATCTGGCAGGACTTGTCGGGTCAACGCCCATGTGGATACTGACGCGATGGAATGGCGCGATCAGGGGGTGCTTCTGTCAGTGCGACGGCACGGCGAGAGCGCGGCGATCATCGAAGTCTTCACTGCGGCGCATGGCCGCCATGCCGGGGTCGTGCGGGGGGGGGCGTCTCGCAAGGCTGCTCCGATCTTGCAGCCGGGCGCGCAACTCGACGTGACGTGGCGGGCGCGTCTCGATGAGCATTTGGGCACCTACACTGTCGAACCGCTGCGGTCCCGCGCCGGTCTGATGGAGGACCGTCTGGCCTTGGCGGGGCTCAATGCGATCTGTGCGCTGCTTTCGCACGCGCTGCCGGAACGCGAGGCGCATGCGGCGCTTTATCCTGCAACGATTGCGCTGCTCGACAGCCTGGAACTGGGCGACTGGGTGGTCGAGTATCTGCGCTGGGAAGTCCTGCTGCTGGAAGAGCTCGGGTTCGGCCTGGATCTTTCCGCCTGTGCCGTAACAGGGGTAACCGAAGGGCTGGCCTATGTCTCGCCTCGCACGGGCCGGGCCGTGAGCCGGGCAGGTGCGGGTGAGTTTGCGGATCGCCTGCTGCCATTGCCCGCCTGTCTCTTGGGCAGACCGGCTGATCCCACCGGGCTGGCCCAGGGGTTGCGACTGACCGGGCATTTCCTGACGCGCGAACTTGGCAACACGCGCACATCGCAGGGCTTGCCGGACGCCCGACTCCGATTGCTTGAAGCACTCGGGCGCGACGGCAAGTTGCGGCCAGAGTGAGCCGACGTGACGGCCGGCCTGATCTGGACAAAGGTCCGCTTCTGCGCTGCAATGTCGCAGTCGGCGCTGGCGAGTGTCGCGGTCGGCGCAGACGGGTCGGACTGGTAAGCGGTCTATAGACCGCAGAGCACCGATCATGGCCACCCGATACATCCCCATTTTCCTGAAGCACTCGCCGACGCCGCGGGTCGAGGCCTTCGCGTTGCTTGCGGGGCTTGAGGCGGGCGTGCGCGGCATCCTCATCTCGGTCATGCCGCTGACGATGTATGAAGCGGTTCAGGATGCTGCGATTGTCAGCCGCGTTTACTTCGGCATCGGGATCGCCTCGCTGATCTGGGGATTGCTCGTGCCCTGGGCCACGCACCATGTCCCGCGCCGCTGGGTCTATACCGGCGGCACGCTGCTTTATCTCTGCGGTATGGGATTGGCGCTGATCGGTGGGCCGGTGGCAGTGGGCTTTGCAATTTTGGTGAATGCCTTGGCGACGGTGACGATCTTCGTTTGCCTGAACGCCTATGTCCTCGACTACATCCAGCGGGCGGAACTGGGAAAGTCGGCGTCGCTGCAGATGCTCTACGCCGCAACATTCTGGGCTGTCGGGCCGATGCTGGGTGTCTGGCTGCGCACGATCTGGGCCCCGGCGCCGTTCTTGGTGGCTGGCGCCTTCGCGGTGGCGCTGCTGACTGCATTCTGGATCCTCAGGCTTGGCAATGGCAAGCAGATCGCGCGGGCGCGCGGCCCTGCAATGAATCCGCTGTCCTATCTTGCGCGGTTCTTCCAGCAGCCAAGGCTGATCGCGGGCTGGTTGTTCGCGGTGATCCGGTCCTGCGGCTGGTGGGTCTATGTTGTCTACCTGCCCATCTTCTGCATCGAGGCCGGTCTGGGCGACAAGGTGGGCGGGATCGCCCTTTCGGTCACGAACATGCTGCTGTTCACCACGCCGTTTCTGCTGCGCCTGGTCCACCGGGTGACCGTGCGCCACGCGGTCTGGCGCGGGTTCCTGTTTGGTGCCGTGTTGTTTTCACTGGCCGGACTTCTGTCTGGCTGGCCTTGGGTGGCGGTCGGGCTGATCTTTCTGGGCTCGGGCAGCCTCGTGTTGCTGGATGTAGCAGGGGGGTTGCCCTTTCTGATGGCAGTCAAGCCGTCCGAAAGAACCGAGATGGCAGCGGTCTACTCCAGCTTTCGGGATGTTTCAGGCATACTCACCCCTGGCGTTGCCTGGCTCGTACTGTTGGTTGCGCCGGTTGCGGGCGTCTTTGTGGCGGCGGGCGCAGGCATGGGGCTGGCCGCCGCAATCGCTGCGCGGCTACACCCGAGGCTTGGCGCGCCGCGCCCGTCCCACGGGCTGGCGCAGCCAGGGGAGTGAGAACGGGACGGGCGCTTGCGGTCAGTCCAGCAAGCGCCGGGCGATCACCTGAGCCTGAATCTCGGCAGCCCCCTCGAAGATGTTCAGGATGCGCGCGTCGCAAAGGATCCTGCTGATCTGATACTCCAGCGCAAAACCGTTACCGCCGTGGATTTGCAGCGCATTGTCTGCCGCAGCCCAGGCGACACGCGCGCCAAGCAGCTTGGCCATGCCGGCCTCAAGATCACAGCGTTTGTCGTGATCCTTCTGCCAGGCAGAATAATAGGTCAGCTGGCGGGCAATCATGATCTCGACTGCCATCATCGCCAGCTTGCCAGCGACGCGGGGAAACTCGATCAGGGCCTTGCCGAACTGCTTGCGGTCCTCGGCATACTTCATCCCGACCTCCAGCGCGTTTTGCGCCACACCCACGGCGCGGGCTGCGGTCTGGATGCGGGCACTCTCGAAGGTCTGCATCAGCTGCTTGAAGCCTTGGCCCTCGACGCCTCCGAGCAGGTTCTCGCCTTTCACCTTGAACCCGTCGAAGCCGAGTTCGTATTCCTTCATGCCGCGATACCCCAGCACCTCGATCTCGCCACCCGTCATGCCGGGGGTTGGAAACGGGGCGTCATCCGTTCCTGGGGTCTTCTCGGCCAGAAACATGCTCAGACCGCGGTAATCGGTCGTTGCCGGATCGGTGCGCGCCATCAGGGTCATCACATGGGTGCGCGCAGCATGGGTGATCCAGGTCTTGTTGCCGGTCACTTCATAGTCGTCGCCGACTTTGACCGCCCTCGTCCGCAGGCTGCCCAGATCAGATCCGGTATTCGGTTCGGTGAAGACGGCCGTCGGCAGGATCTCGGCGCTTGCGAGTTTTGGCAGCCACTGCGCCTTCTGCGCGTCCGTGCCACCGCAAAGAATAAGTTCGGCCGCAATCTCGGACCGTGTGCCAAGCGAGCCGACCCCGATGTAGCCGCGCGACAGCTCTTCCGAAACAACCACCATCGACGCCTTGGACAGACCGAGGCCACCGAATTCCTCCGGGATGGTCAGACCAAACACGCCCATTTCGGCCAGCTGTTCGATGATCTCCATCGGGATCAGCTCGTCCTTCAGATGCCACTCATGGGCATGGGGCACGACCTGCTCATCGGCAAAGCGGCGGAACTGGTCGCGGATCATCTCCAGTTCATCCTCAAGGCCCGTCGCACCAAAAGTCGCGCGGCCATGGTTCTCGCGCATCAGGGCCACAAGACGGGCACGGGTCATTGGCGTATTGCCCTCGGCCATCAGCCGCCGCACGGCTGCTCCAGGTGCCGCCGGCACGATGCCAAGGTCGGACAGGCGCGCAATCTCGCCCTGGCTCATCGGGATACCGCCATGGATCTGGTCCAGGTACTCGCCAAAGCCGATTTGCAGCAGCAGCGCTTCCATCTCGCCGAACTTGCCCTCTGCGTCGATCCGGCCGGCCCAGGCCCGCATCTGGCGCAGGGACTCCGTGTAAGTGGCCAACCAGGCGAGGGCATGAGCCGCAAACTGATGTTCTTCCAGTGCGGCGCCGCTGATCTTGCCAGACACAGTAACGCGGCTCCGCAGCGCATCGCGCGCTTGCGCAAACAACGCCTCCACCTCAGGCAGCGCTTCGGAAGTCAGGGCCAGAAGGTCAGGCAATACGGGCGTTTGGGTCAAGGTTTGTCCGTCATGAGGCATGGCGTTTCTCCACATCTGCGCGTTGCCAGCGTACCTAGGGCGTTTGCAGGTGCAGCGCAACAAAAATACGTGACATAGACTCAGTGCGACCGAAAATGTCGCGGCCGTTTCTGGCGTGCGGCTTTCGCCTGCCGTCTCTATAGCTTCCTAAAGCAGAAGGGCGGCGATGATGGATCTAGTCATGTCGGGGCTGACGGTCGGGGCCTTTGGGGCAGCGCTGACTGTCACGCTGTTTGCTGGCGTCGTTAAGGGCGCGATCGGTTTTGCAATGCCGATGATCATGATATCCGCCTTCAGTTCTTTTCTGACCCCCGATCTTGCGCTTGCCGGCCTGATCCTGCCGACGTTGATCACAAATTTCAGCCAGGCGCTGCGGCAGGGCATAGGCGGTGCGCTGGACACGGCAGCAACGTATTGGCGCTTTTTGGTTCCAACCGGGATATTCATCGTCCTGTCGGCGCAGTTCGTCCACGCGATCCCGCAGGCGGTCTTCCTACTGTTGCTTGGTGCGCCGATCACCATATTTGCCGGTTTCCAACTGGCGGGGCGCAGCCTTGCCCTGCGGCTGGAACATCGCAACCGGGCCGAAGTGGCACTTGGCGTGATCGGCGGGCTCTATGGCGGTATTTCCGGCGTCTGGGGCCCGCCATTGATTGTCTATCTCTTGTCCATCGGGGCCGAGAAGGCCGAGATGGTCCGGGTACAGGGCGTTGTCTTTCTGATCGGCGCCCTCGTTCTGACGGCCGCGCATTTGCAATCTGGCCTGCTGAACGCACAGACACTGCCGTTTTCTGCGGCACTGGTGCCACCGGCGATGCTGGGCCTGTGGATCGGGTATCGCTTGCAGGACAAGCTGGATCAGGTGCGGTTCCGCCGCTGGACCCAGATCCTGCTTGTTCTCACCGGGCTGAACCTTGTGCGGCGCGCGGCCGGGCTCTAGGTCCCGCGCCGCGCGCCCCCGGTTGTCAGCCGATTGCCGCCGCGCGAACGTCGGCGTCGATATGGCCCAGGTACTGTTCGAAGTTGTCTGCGAACATGCCCACCAGCTTGGCCGCTTGCGCGTCATAGGCTGCCGAGTCGGCCCAAGTGCTCCGCGGATCCAGCAGACCCGCCTCTACGCCCGGCACAGCCACCGGCACCTCGAACCCGAAACTGGGATCGCGCCGGAACTCGCCTCCGGCCAACGAACCGTCAAGCGCCGCTGTCAGCAGCGCACGGGTCGCCTTGATCGGCATCCGCCGACCCGTGCCATAGGCACCGCCCGTCCAGCCCGTGTTGACCAGCCAGCAAGCCGCTCCGTGCTTCGCGATCTTTGCTTGCAGCAACTTGCCATAGACCTCGGGCCGGCGCGGCATGAATGGCGCCCCGAAGCAGGTCGAGAAGGTTGGTTGCGGTTCGGTGACGCCGCGCTCGGTTCCCGCGACCTTTGACGTGAAGCCCGACAGGAAGTGATACATCGCCTGCGCCGGTGTCAGACGCGCGATTGGCGGCAGCACCCCGAAGGCATCACAGGTCAGCATGATGATGTTGCGCGGATGGCCGCCAAGGCCGCTCTCCGACGCGTTCGAGATGTACTCGAGCGGGTAGGCACACCGGGTGTTGTCGGTCAGGCTGTTGTCCGCAAAATCGATCTCCAGCGTTTCTGGATCGAACACCATGTTCTCGACCACGGTGCTGAATTTCGACGTCGTGGCATAGATCTCTGGCTCTGCCTCGGCCGACAAGTTGATCGTCTTGGCATAGCAGCCGCCTTCAAAGTTGAAGGTGCCGCGCGGCGACCAGCCGTGTTCGTCATCCCCGATCAGGATCCGCGACGGGTCCGCGGAAAGCGTGGTCTTGCCGGTGCCCGACAGCCCGAAGAATACGGCCGTGTCGACCGGGTTTCCGACCGCGTGGTTGGCCGAACAATGCATCGGCATGACGCCCTTTTCCGGCAGAAGATAGTTCAGCAGCGTGAACACCGCCTTCTTGATCTCGCCGGCATAGCCGGTCTGGCCGATCAGGATCAGCTTGCGATCGAAGTTCAGCGCAACGACCGTCTCGGTCCGGCAGCCATGTCGGGCCGGATCGGCCTTGAACGAGGGCGCATTGACGATCGTCCAGTCCGGCACGAAACCGTCCAGTTCGGACCGATCGGGGCGGCGCAGCATGTGCCGGATGAACAGCCCATGCCACGCCAGTTCCGTGACCACACGTACATCCAGGCGATGGGTCGGGTCGGCCCCGCCGAACAGGTCTTCCACGAACACGTCGCGTCCCTGAAGATGGGCGAGCATGTCGGCATAAAGCCGGTCAAATGCCGCAGGCTCCATCGGGTTGTTGTTTTCCCACCAGATCGAGTCTTCCACCAGGGGTGTGCGCACCACGAACTTGTCCTTGGGCGACCGTCCCGTAAAGGCGCCAGTGGACACAAGAAACGCGCCACCCTTGCCAAGTTTCCCCTCGCCACGCACGAGGGCGGCTTCGATCAGGGCGGGTTCGATAAGATTGTAGTGGACAGCGCCGAGTCCGGTGATGCCTTGATCCTCCAGCCGATGTGCTGGGTTCACGCGTCCGATGGTCATTGTGCAAGCTCTCCCGATGCCGCTGCGAACGGCAGGTTCAACGCAGGTGTCATGCGGTGGTCCGGGCCAAGGAACCCCCGGTGCGGGCTCGGATCGCCCGCGCAACAATCTTATAACATGGGGGGGAGCCAGAATAACAGTCTGCAATCATGCCGTTAGCGCAACCAAATTGAAGCGGCGGAAACAAAGCCCTGCAGGTGATGCATATTAGTCGATCCTTGGCAATTTTCTTGTGGTCTGAGTGCGCCCGGCGAGGTGACTCGCACTTATCTGTTGCGCGGGCGGCCAAGAATACGGATCATGAACGAAAAATCAGGCAGTTTCGACAGAACAGGAATACCAAAGATGTCAAGGATCGCCCTTGTGGACGACGACAGGAATATCCTGACGTCGGTGTCGATGACCCTCGAGGCTGAGGGGTTTGAGGTGGAAACGTACAACGACGGCCAATCAGCGCTCGATGCCTTCAACCGGCGGATGCCGGACATGGCCGTTCTCGACATCAAGATGCCGCGGATGGATGGCATGGATCTGTTGCAGCGGCTGCGGCAGAAAACCTCGATGCCGGTGATCTTCCTGACCTCGAAAGATGACGAGATCGACGAAGTTCTGGGTCTGCGCATGGGCGCTGACGACTATGTGAAGAAACCCTTTTCGCAACGCCTTCTGGTGGAACGCATCCGCGCGCTCTTGCGCCGGCAAGAGGCGATCGCCTCGGGCGAGGTGGCCGTCACCGAAGAAACCAAGATCATGGAACGCGGCGCGTTGCGGATGGATCCTCTGCGCCATTCCGTCAGCTGGAAGGGCCAGGAAGTGGCGCTCACGGTGACAGAGTTCCTGTTGCTTCAGGCCCTTGCCCAACGCCCCGGCTTCGTGAAGAGCCGCGATCAGTTGATGGACGTGGCCTACGATGATCAGGTCTATGTCGATGACCGTACGATCGACAGCCACATCAAGCGTTTGCGCAAGAAGATGCGCAGCGTCGACAATGACTTTTCGGCCATTGAGACGCTTTACGGCATTGGCTATCGCTACAACGAGGAATGACAACCCTGCCGCGCCTCGGTCCTGCCAAGATCCCGTCCGGAGGGAATGGGGACGTCCTTTTGGGCGAAGACTGGGTTTCTCCCGAGACGCTGGCCGACGAAGCGCTGCGCGAAGACCGCGGGCGACGCGGGATCGTGTCGCTCAACCGGTCCCCCCTGGCGCGCAAGATCATCATCTTCAACCTGCTGGCCTTGGTCATCCTGGTGTCGGGCGTGCTTTTCATGAACCCGTTCCGTGACAGCCTCGTGCTGCAACGGGAAGAGGCGCTGGTAACCGAGGCGCAGCTGATCGCCAAGGTGTTCGAGGCGCAGATCCCTGCCACCGGTGCGATCAACATGGCGTCCGGTGACGGAATCGACGTGACCGGCACGCTCGGCCGGATCGAGCTTGCGCCGGGGGTCGAGGTGTTCGTCTTCGATCCGATCGGCACACTGATCGCGTCACAGGTCGGGCCGCCCGCCGCCACTGGTCAGGCTGACGACGACGGCCGCTCCACCATCATCACCGACTTCTTGAACCGGGTGTGGGACGGGGTGTCGTTCCTGCTCAGTGCCGGCAAGCAGGACGTCGAGTCGGTCGATGCCGAAGGTCTGGCCCGTGCGCTTTACGCCACGGCGCAGGATGGCGGCACAGAGGTGAACACAGGGCGTGACGCGGTGACGGGGGACGCGATCTTTTCCGTCGCAACCCCGATCCGGCGCGGTGACGATGTGCTGGGCGTGGTTGCCCTGACCAGCGCTGCCGGCGAGATTGACCGGCTGGTGCGTTTCGAGCGCGAGCAGGTGCTGCAGATGTTCATCATCGCCTTGTTCGTGTCGATCGGCCTCAGCCTCGTTCTGGCCTCGACGATCGCCAATCCGCTTTCGGATCTTGCAGCGGCTGCCGAACTTGGCCGTGACCGCAATGCACGCAAGATGGCGCCGGGCCGCGTGCGGATCCCTGATCTGGCGGCGCGACCTGACGAGATCGGGCGCCTCTCGGTCGCAATGCGCGGCATGGTCGCGGCACTCTATGACCGGATCGACGCGAACGAGCAGTTTGCGGCCGATGTTGCGCATGAGATCAAGAACCCACTGGCCAGCCTGCGTTCGGCCGTGGGCACCATGCGCATTGCCAAGCGCGAGGATCAGCGCGAAAAACTGCTCGATGTGATCGAACATGACGTGCGCCGCCTCGATCGTCTGGTCAGCGATATCTCGAACGCCTCTCGCCTCGACTCGGAACTCGTGAAGGAAGAAGAGACTGCGTTCGACCTTCTCAAGACCCTGTCCAACCTCAGCGAGTATCTTGGCAAGCAGGCGGCGGAAAAGGGGGTCGATTTCATTACCGATCTGCCGCCCGAACCGATCATGACGCAGGGTCTCGAAGCGCGTCTGGCACAGGTTTTCGTCAATCTCATCACCAATGCCATCTCGTTTTGCGAAGAGGGCGACGCGGTGCGTGTCTGGGCACGGCAGCGTGAGAATCGGGTTCTGGTCGTAGTCGAGGATACTGGTCCCGGGATCCCCGAGCAGGCGCTGTCAAAGATCTTCAAGCGCTTCTATTCGGAACGCCCCGTAGGTCAGTTCGGAAATCACTCGGGCCTCGGTCTGGCCATCTCCAAACAGATCGTCGAGGCGCATGGCGGTGTGATCTGGGCCGAGAACATTCGTCCGACAAACGCGGACATAACGTCGGAACCGCTCGGCGCGCGCTTTGTGGTGGGCTTGCCGGTGTGACAGCCGATGTCCCGCTGACCCTGCATGCGTCCTGCGTGGCGGTTGGGGGACGCGGCCTGCTGATCCTCGGGCCATCAGGCTCCGGCAAATCGTCGCTGGCGCTGCGCCTGATCGCGTTGGGGGCGGTTCTGGTCGCGGATGACCGTGTCGATCTGGTGCGATCCGGTGATCGGCTGATCGCCCGCTGCCCTCCGCCGCTTTCCGGTCTGATCGAGGCGCGCGGTCTGGGCATCCTGCGCAGCCCGTTCGTTGCCGAATCGCCCGTGCATCTGGTCGTCGATCTTGCCACGACCCAACCCGCGCGGCTGCCCGAACACAAGACCATCCTGTTGCTCGATTGTCGCATCGATCTTGTGCATCCCACCTTGAACGCCCATTTTCCCGCCGCACTCCTGCTCTATCTTCGGGAAGGACGTGCGGGGTGAAGATGTACGACAGGATCGCAGGCAAGGAACCACAGGTGATCGCGACGGCAGACCATCATCTGTTGCTTGTAACCGGCCCCTCGGGTGCCGGGCGCAGCACCGCGATTCATGCGTTGGAAGACATTGGCTATGAAGTTATCGACAACCTGCCGCTCTCACTGGTGCCACGTCTGATTGACGGGCCACCCCTTGGCCGCCCGATCGCGCTGGGGCTCGACGTGCGCAACCGGGATTTCAACGCCACCGCGTTGATTGAACTGATCGACAGCCTTACCCGCGATCCGCGTGTGACGCCTGAGGTGCTGTATCTCGATTGCACGCCAGAGGAACTGGTGCGCCGCTACAGCCAGACCCGCCGCCGCCATCCGCTTGCCCCCGAGGATACGCCCGATCAGGGCATCGCGCGCGAGATCGATCTGCTGGCTCCGATCCGGGTGCGCGCGGATCACCTGATCGATACCAGCGAGATGAGTCCGCATGATCTGAAAGCCGAGATGGTGAACTGGTATGGGGCGGGGCAGGCGGCACGGCTAGCCATCTCGGTGCAGTCGTTCTCGTACAAGCGCGGCGTGCCGCGCGGTGTGGACATGATCTTTGATTGCCGCTTTCTGAAGAACCCGTTCTGGACCCCGACCTTGCGCGCCCTTGACGGCCGCGACCCGCTGGTTGCAGCACATATCGAAGAAGACCCGCGCTTTGCCCCGTTCTTCCTTAGGTTGCAAGAGCTTGTGCTATTTCTCCTGCCCGCGCATCTGGACGAGGGCAAGTCGCATCTGACAATCGGGTTCGGCTGTACGGGCGGGCAGCATCGGTCTGTTGCAGTTGCAGAAAAACTGGGCAATGTGCTTGCAGAAGCTGGCTGGCCGGTGGCACTGCGGCACCGCGAGTTGGAACGCAGGGCGTCGCAAACGCCGGGTACGGAAACAGGATGATCGGCCGGTGATCGGGATCGTAATCGTCGCACATGGTGGGCTTGCACGCGAATATCTGGCCGCAGTCGAGCATGTCGTGGGAAAGCAGGACGGGGTTCGTGCCATATCGATCGAAGATGAGCATGACCGTCAGGCGAAGCAGATAGAGATCTGTAGGGCGGCCGACGCGGTCGATACCGGCGACGGCGTCGTGATCGTGACGGATATGTTTGGCGGCTCGCCCTCAAATCTGTCGCTCCGGGCGTGCGTGGCCACGGATCGGCGGATTGTCTACGGTGCCAATCTGCCCTTGTTGATCAAGCTTGCAAAATCCCGCAGGCTCAGCGTGCCCTTGGCGGTCGAGACAGCACTGCAAGCTGGGCGAAAGTACATCAACAGCCTCGACGTGGGCGGGCGGGATTTTGGATGAAGCCCCTGGACCGGACGGAACGAAGCCTCCGCATCGTGAACGAGAAGGGCCTGCACGCGCGCGCTTCGGCACGCTTCGTCGAGGTGGTTGAGCGGCATGACGCGACGGCAGAGGTCGCGAAAGACGGGATGACGGTATCAGGCGACTCCATCATGGGGCTTTTGATGTTGGCAGCGTCGCGCGGAACCTCTATTGAGGTTCGAACCAGCGGGGCAGAGGCCAAACAGCTGGCCGATGCTCTCGAACAGCTTGTCGCCGACCGCTTCGGAGAATCATTCTGAGCCATCGGCCCGAAGAGAGACACCGCACGGTGAAGGACGGATTACCTTTGACGGAGACTGTGGAGGCAGCCGAGCTTGTCGGCGATCCCGGCTATCGTCCCTATGACAAACGGCGTCTTTCTTATGCCGGAACGTTCACTGATCCACGCAAGGCCGGCGCCATTCGGCTGATCGAGTGGCTGACGGGCAAGTTGACGCTGTTGCGCCTCATCCGGCGATTCGAGGCGTTGGGTCCGGCGCAAGGGCTGGAGTTCTGGCAGCGCGCCCTCGATGTGATGAAAATCCCCGTCATCACGCCCCCCGAACAGCTGGAGCGGATCCCGCGCAGTGGCCCGGTCGTGGTCGTGGCGAACCATCCGCATGGTCTTGTCGATGGTCTGGTGATGGCGCGCCTGGTCATGCAGGTGCGACCGGACTTCAAGATCCTGACCCGCTCGCTGCTGACCGGGATCCCCGAGATCGCCTACCATATGGTCCCCGTTCCTTTCCCGCACGAGGAAGACAGTCTTGAAAAGGGCCTCGAGATGCGACGCATCTCGATGGACCATCTGGCTCAAGGTGGGGTCCTGATCCTGTTTCCCGCCGGCAAGGTCGCCACATCGACCGGATGGTGGGGACCAGCGATCGAGGCTGAATGGAACCTGTTCACCGCCAAGATGGTGCAGAAGAGCGGGGCCACCGTTCTGCCGATCTATTTTCCCGGCCAGAACTCGCGCCTGTACCAGATCGCCGACAAGATCTCGCCGACGATCCGCCAGGGTTTGCTGTTGCACGAGGTTGCCCACGCCCTTGGCAAGCCGCAGCGCCCGGTGATCGGCCATCCGATCGCCAAGGACGAGATCGCGAAATGGTCTGGCAACCCGCGCGGATATCTGGCCTGGTTGCGTGAACGCACGCTGTCGCTGAAAGACGTTTGACCGCACCACCTTTTTCGGCGCCGGGGGGCTGCCTGACCCTCTTGGGTATGATCGCCGAAAAGAAGCCGAAAGCTTAGAAAACCTAGCGGGTCGGCACCGGAACCGGACCACGATAGTCGTAAAAGCCGCGCTCCGTCTTGCGCCCCAGCCAGCCAGCCTCGACGTACTTGGTCAACAGCGGACATGGGCGGTACTTGGTATCAGCCAGCCCTTCATGCAGCACGTTCATGATCGCAAGGCAGGTGTCCAGCCCGATGAAATCTGCCAGCTCCAGCGGCCCCATCGGGTGATTTGCGCCCAGCTTCAACGATTCGTCGATGGATTTGACCGATCCGACGCCTTCATAAAGCGTATAAACCGCCTCGTTGATCATCGGCATCAGGATGCGGTTCACAATGAAGGCCGGAAAATCCTCGGCGCTCGCGGCCGTCTTGCCAAGCTTCTCGACCACCCCGAGAAGCGTCTGATAGGTCGGTGCATCGGTCGCGATGCCTCGGATCAACTCGACCAGTTGCATCACGGGAACCGGGTTCATGAAATGGAAGCCCATGAACTTTTCCGGCCGATCGGTCCGGCTGGCCAACCGCGTGATCGAGATCGACGACGTGTTCGAGGTCAGGATCGTGTGAGGCAGAAGGTGCGGTGCAAGATCCTCGAAGATCGCTTGCTTCACCGTTTCGCGTTCGGTTGCGGCCTCGATGATCAGGTCAGACGGACCAACCTCGGAGAGTTTGGTCGTCGTCAGGATGCGGGCCATGGCGGCGGCCTTCGCCTCGGCCGTGACCCTGCCGCGCGCGACCTGCCGTTCGATGTTTCGATCGATCTGTTGCAGGGCTTGCTGCAGGCGATCGTCACTGATGTCCGACAGCAGCACGTCAAAGCCGGCCAGCGCAAAGACATGTGCAATCCCGCTGCCCATCTGGCCTGCGCCCACGATGCCAACCTTGCGGATCTCCATGCCTTAACTCCTGTTTCCCATTCGCCCGACCTTATGCGCCCCGCTGCCTCGGGTGCAAGGCCGCGGAAATGAGAGAGTTGTCTGAAAATGCGCGACTTAGCCTTTTGGAAAGGCCGTAGGGGCAGGCTGAGTCTCGGGTGAACAGACGATCTTGGGTGGGTGACATGGCTAACGCGTATCCGGGCGACGGGGCGCTCGACTATTTTCCGTGCCGGTATGGTGCCTCAAAACTGTTGTTCCGTGGGCCGCATCGCGGGCTGCGACGACCGTATTGCGCGATGATCGGCGGCACTGAAACCTACGGCAAGTTCGTGGCCGATCCCTTTCCGGCGCTGGTCGAGGTGCGGACAGGCCTTCGGACAATCAATCTCGGCTGCGTCAACGCCGGGCCTGATGCATTCCTCAACGAGCCGGTGGTGTTCGACATCGCCGCTCACGCGCAGGTGACGGTGTTGCAGGTGATGGGCGCACAAAACCTGACCAATCGGTTCTACGCGGTTCATCCGCGCCGCAATGACAGGTTCCTGCGCGCTGATCCCCGGCTTCGGGCGATGTTCCCCGACGTCGATTTCACCGAGTTCCACTTCACCCGCCACATGCTGCGCGCGCTGCGTGCCGCTGGCCCGGAACGGTTCGAGATCGTGGCCGATGAACTGCGGTCGGCCTGGGTCCAGCGAATGAGCCGCCTCGCGCGGCGGTTGGGCGACCGGGTTATCCTGCTCTGGCTGGCTGATCGGTCACCGGGGCAATCGGCGAAGGCCACGGACGCACTTTCCGATCCAATTCTCGTTGATGCCGAGATGGTGGCAGCGGTCCGGATCCACGTTGCGGACTACGTCGAGGTGGTCAGTAGCCCCGCGGCCAGATCGGCCGGCGTGGCAGGCATGTGCTTTGCGCCCCTCGACCGTCTCGCGGCAGCCGAAGTGCCAGGCCCGGCCGTGCATCGGGATGCGGCGGCGGCACTGGCGCCCCACCTCTTGCGCCTTGTTTGAATGCAAACGGGCGCCCGAAGGCGCCCGCTCCACTGGATGCCCCGAAGGCAATCAAAGCTTTTCGATCATCTCGGGAACTGCGGTGAACAGATCGGCGACAAGCCCGTAGTCTGCCACCTGAAAGATCGGCGCTTCCTCGTCCTTGTTGATTGCGACGATCACCTTTGAATCCTTCATGCCGGCAAGGTGCTGGATCGCGCCCGAGATCCCTACGGCAATGTAAAGCGTCGGTGCCACGACCTTGCCGGTTTGCCCAACCTGCCAGTCGTTTGGCGCATAGCCCGAATCCACCGCTGCGCGGCTGGCGCCAACGGCAGCGTTCAACTTGTCTGCCAGCTTTTCGATCAGGGCGAAATCAGCCTCTGATCCCACGCCCCGCCCACCCGACACGACGATGCCGGCGCTTGTCAGTTCGGGGCGATCCGAGGACGCAACCTTGTCCTCGACCCAAGTCGAAAGCGTGCCGTCAGATTGGGTAGCGATCTTCTCGATCGGCGCCGCGCCACCTGCCTCTACAGCGGTGAAGGACGCTGTGCGTACGGTGAACACCTTTTTGGCATCCGATGATTTCACCGTCTGGATCGCGTTGCCCGCGTAGATCGGGCGCTCAAACGTATCGGCATCGACCACGGCAGTCACATCCGAGATCACCATCACGTCAAGCAGCGCCGCAACCCGCGGCATCACGTTCTTCGAGAAGGCGGTCGCAGCTGCGGCCAAGTGGCTGTAACCCGGCGCCAGCGAAACAATCAGTGCCGCTGTCGGTTCTGCAAGGCCGTGGCAATAAACGTGGTCATCGGCGAAGATCACCTTCGACACGCCATTGAGCGAGGCGGCCAAAGCCGCTGCGGCGTCACCACCCTGGCCCGCGACCAGAACATGCACCTCGCCCAGAACTTTGACTGCGGCCAGGGTCTTGGCAACAGCATCGGTTGCAAGCTGGCCGTCGTTCACGTCGGCAAGAAGAAGAACGGCCATCAGATCACCCCCGCTTCGTCTTTGAGTTTCATGATCAGCTCGGCGACCGAGCCCACCTTGACGCCGGCCTTGCGGCCTTGCGGCTCCACCGTCTTCAGGATCGACAGGCGCGGGGTCACATCGACGCCGTAATCGGCGGGCGTCTTTTCTTCCAGCGGCTTCTTCTTCGCCTTCATGATGTTCGGCAACGATGCATAGCGCGGTTCGTTCAGGCGCAGATCAACCGTCACGATCGTCGGCATCTTCACCTTGAGCGTCTGCAACCCGCCGTCCACTTCGCGGGTGACGATCGCATGATCGCCCTCGATTGCCAACTCGCTGGCAAAGGTCGCCTGTGACCAGCCAAGCAGCGCCGACAGCATCTGCCCCGTTGCATTCATGTCGTTGTCAATCGCCTGCTTGCCAGCAAGGACAAGCCCCGGACCTTCCTCTTTCACCACGGCGGCAAGCAGCTTGGCCACGGCCAGCGGCTCGATGTCTTGGTGAACGTCTGCGGTCGCCTCGATCAGGATCGCGCGATCTGCGCCCATCGCAAGCGCGGTGCGCAGCGTTTCCTGCGCCTGGCGAACACCGATGGAAACCACCACGACCTCTTCCGCCAACCCCTTTTCCTTCAGACGGATCGCCTCTTCGACGGCAATCTCGTCAAAGGGGTTCATCGACATCTTCACGTTGGCCAGATCAACGCCCGATCCGTCCGCCTTGACGCGAACCTTCACGTTGTAGTCGATCACCCGTTTGACAGGCACCAATACCTTCATAGGCGGAATACTCCCGTTTGATGCACCCTTCCGGGCACGCAAGCTCTCGGCCCGGTGTTACCCGCTTCTGCGCGGCCGATACAGATCAAAATCGACGCGCAATGTCGCAGCGACGCCGCGTTTCATGCCTCTCGGGTCAGGCCAGGCACCCAGAGCACGTCATCGCGCCCGTCCCCATTCGCGATGCGACCCGCGACAAAGAACCAGTCCGACAGCCGGTTGAGGTATTTCACCGCCTCGGCATTCACCTCTTCCATAGTTGCCAACTCCACCGTCAGGCGCTCGGCCCGCCGGCAGACGGTGCGGCACAAATGCAGATGCGCCGACAGCGCCGTCCCGCCAGGCAGGATAAAGCTGCGCAGGGGCTCCAGCCGTTCGTTCATCCTGTCGATCTCGTGTTCCAGCCGCACAACCTGGCTCGCAAGGATTCGCAGCGGCACGTAGCCCGCCTCATGGTCGCGCGCCATGTCCGGCCGACACAGGTCTGCCCCAAGATCGAACAGATCGTTCTGGATCCGCGCCAGCGCTGCATCTGTCTCGCCGTTCGCGTGCATCCGGGCCAGACCAAGCGTCGCGTTCGTCTCGTCCACCGTGCCATAGGCGCTCACGCGCAGCGAGTGCTTGGCTACACGCGCGCCGTTGCCCAGCGCGGTTTCGCCCGCATCGCCGGTCTTCGTGTAAATCTTCGACAGAACGACCATCAGTTCCCCATCAAGTTGCGCACGGCGACGTATAGCACGATCAGTGCCACCGCCGCCGCCTGCGCGTAGATCCGATACCGCATGATCCGGTTCGCGTGCTTCTTGTTGAAATCACCACCGCGCGCAAAGCCGCCGATCCCGATCATCAGGATCACCAGCACGCCCAGAACCGCGATCGCGGCGACGATGAAAAGCGGATCGTTGGTCATGGCTGTCGTCCTGTTGCCCCGTGGGCGTGATTTAGCGGGGGGTGATGAAAAGGCGAAGGGAAATCGTCGTGGCCCCGAACCGTCAGCCTTTTGCCAGCAGACGATCAAGCGCGGCCGTCGGCAAAAGCCGACGCGCCAGGTTCATCATATAGGTTGGCGTCGTCACGAAATAGCGCGCCGCAGGGCGCGGGGTCTCCAGTGCGCGAACCAGCTTTGCCGTCACCGCCGCGGCCGGCAATTCGAATCGGTCGGGCCCGCGCTGTTCGTAAAGACGCGGGATCAGGGTCTTGCGATAATCGTCCGCACGCGGGGAAGCCCGCCAGTCGATCCAGCGCTCGAAATGCGGGATCGCCTTGCGCCGGATGTCCGAGGTGATCGGCCCCGGCTCGATCAGGATGACCTTTATTCCTGTGCCCGCCATTTCCAGCCGCAGCACGTCGGTCAGTCCCTCCATCGCAAACTTCGTGGCCACATAGGCCCCGCGCCATTTCAGCCCGACCAACCCCAGCACCGAGGAACAGTTTATGATCCGCCCATGGCCTTGCCGACGCATCACCGGGATCACCCGGCAGGCAAGGTCATGGTAGCCGAACAGGTTCGTCTCGAAGATCGCCCGCAGCGCGTCGCGCGGCAGATCCTCGACCGCACCCGGACAGGCGAAGGCGCCATTGTTGTAAAGTGCGTCAAGCGTTCCGCCCGTCCGGGTCAGCACTTCCGCGACAGCCGCCGAGATGCTGCCCTCGTCGGCATAGTCCAGCACAAAGCTTTCCAGCCCCTCGGCCTGTAGCGGCGCGCAATCCACCGCCTGCCGGCAGGTCGCGAAAACACGCCAGCCGCGTGCGTGCAGGCCGCGCGCCGCGTCCAGCCCAAGGCCCGACGAACAGCCTGTAATGAGTATGGTTTTCTGCGTCACATGCCTGCCCCGATGGCCCAGGGAAGGGTCATAGGCGGCAAACGCAGCCAAGGCAACGATGCGGTCAGTCGATTGAGGAAAACAGCCCGTCCCCCGGGCGCCCGCCCAGAAAACGCGAGGCGATGTAGCCCTCGATCCCGTCGCCTTCGATCCGGATCATCGACCAGCCGGGCGTGTCCGAGGGCAGCACCAGCACGGCCTCGCCCCTTGGCAGGCGTGCCAGGGCCTCCGTCTCGGCCGACGGCCCCTGCCGGACGTTGACCGAACTTGCCGTCACATACTGCACGGTCGGCTGGACGGCATCCACGTTCACGACCGCCGGGGCAGGTGGTGTCTTGCGCGCATCGACCAGCGGCAGGGCGAGTGTCAGTCCAGACTGCGCGCCCGGTTGCGCGACGCTCAGATCTGTCAGCGAGGGCACGGCCGCTGTCGCCTCGGTCAAGGCTGCGGGCACGACAGGCACGACTTTGGCGGGGTCGGCGATGCCTTCGGTCGCGACCGACAGCACGACCGCGTCGGTTGCAGCCTGGGTCGCAGCAGGAACGCTTGCCAGGCCGGCATTGTTCGCCTCGCCCTGATCCGGCCGGACATACACCAGCGGCGCCATCTTGCCGGGCACAAGGCCATAGCGCACAGGCCCGCCCTCCTGTCCCACGAAGACCAGGGTCAGGTAGATCGTTGCACAAAGGAAAAACAGCATCTTCAACATGACAAACCCGATTCCGGCACCCAGTCAGATCTGTACCATGCCCGCGCCGGACTCGCAGGCAAAAATTGATCGCTGCACAATCGCCCGAACGGCTGGACCGTGCCGGATCTTGAAGCTACAGGAATGGTCATGTCCGACATTCCCGCAGATCCCGGTTCCGAACCCGTCCTTGTATCCGAGCCGCTGCGCCGTGCCATCGGCGACAGATACCTGACCTACGCCCTGTCAACGATCATGCACCGCGCTCTGCCGGATGCGCGCGATGGCCTGAAGCCGGTGCATCGCCGCATCCTCTTTGCGATGCGCGAGCTGCGCCTGGCGTCGAATGGCGGCTTTCGCAAGTCGGCCAAGATATCCGGCGACGTGATGGGCAACTATCATCCGCATGGGGACATGGCGATCTACGATGCGATGGCCCGGCTCGCGCAGGATTTCAACCTGCGCTACCCGCTGGTTGACGGGCAGGGCAACTTTGGCAACATCGACGGCGATAATCCGGCCGCCTCGCGCTACACCGAGGCCCGCCTCACGCCGCTTTCCGAACTTCTGATGGAAGGACTGGCCGAGAACGCAGTCGATTTCCGCCCGAATTACGATGGCACGCTGGAAGAACCGGTGGTCATGCCGGCGGCCTTTCCCAACCTGTTGGCAAACGGATCAAGCGGCATTGCCGTGGGCATGGCCACCAACATCCCGCCGCATAATCTGGAAGAACTGATCGACGCCTGCCACTTGATGCTCCGCGATCCCGACGCCAGCGACGAGGCCATCGTGCGCCTTGTGCCCGGCCCCGATTTCCCGACAGGCGGTGTGATCGTCGAACCCCACGCCTCGATCCTCGACGCCTATCGCACCGGGCGCGGCGCATTCCGCCTGCGCGCGAAGTGGTCGGTCGAGGATCTGGGCCGCGGCACCTGGCAGATCGTCGTGTCCGAGATCCCCTATCAGGTGCAGAAATCCAGGCTGATCGAACGGCTGGCGGAACTGATCCAGACCAAGAAGGTTCCTGCGCTTGCCGATGTTCGCGACGAGTCTGCCGAGGATGTGCGGATCGTGCTGGAACCCCGCGCCCGCACGGTCGAGCCCGAGATGCTGATGGGGATGCTGTTTCGCAACTCTGATCTCGAGGTGCGCATCTCGCTGAACATGAACGTGCTGATCGACGGGCGCGTGCCCAAGGTCTGCTCGCTGAAAGAGGTGCTGCGCGCCTTCCTCGACCATCGGCGTGACGTTCTGATCCGGCGCAGTCAGCACCGGCTGGACAAGATCGACGCCCGGCTTGAAATCCTCGAAGGCTTCATCATCGCCTTCCTGAACCTCGACCGCGTGATCGACATCATCCGCTACGATGCAGACCCCAAGCGGGCGCTGATGGCGCAAGACTGGGGCAAGCCACACCCGCGCGCCGCGTCGGAAAAAGACTACGTCTCGCCGCCCGGCGATCCGGCCACGGGCGAGCTGACCGAGGTGCAGGCCGAAGCGATCCTGAACATGCGCCTGCGCAGCCTGCGCAAGCTGGAGGAAATTGAACTCCGCCGCGAGTACGACGCACTGCTGAAGGAACGGGCGGGCCTGGAAGACCTGCTTGGGGCCGAGACCCTGCAATGGGCGCGGATCGGTGAAGAACTGGATCTGGTGCGGACGCAATTTGGCAAGGCAACGGTCCTTGGGGCGCGCCGCAGCCAGTTTGCCGAGGCCGGTGTGGCCGAGGACGTGCCGATCGAGTCGATGATCGAACGCGAACCGATCACCGTGATCTGCTCCAAGATGGGTTGGATCCGCGCGATGAAGGGCCACCAGCCGCTTGACGCCGAAGTAAAGTTCAAGGACGGCGACACCGGCCGATTCATCTTCCACGCCGAAACCACCGACCGCATCTCGCTCGTAGGGTCAAACGGCCGGTTCTACACGCTGATCGGCGCGAACCTGCCCGGCGGGCGCGGCATGGGTGAACCCGTCCGCCTGATGGTCGATCTGCCAAACGAAGCCGAGATCGTCGAGATGATGGTCTGGCGGCCCGGCGAAAAACTGCTCGTTGCCTCGTCGGCGGGGGACGGCTTCATCGTGCCCTCGGAAGAGGTGCTCGCGCAGACCCGCGCCGGCAAGGCTGTGCTGTCGCTGAAGGAAGGCGTCCAAACCCGGGTTGCCCGCGTTGTCAGGGGCGATCATGTCGCCGTCGTGGGCGAGAACCGCAAGGTTCTGGTCTTTCCCTTGGCCGATCTGCCCGAAATGGCGCGCGGCAAGGGCGTGCGCTTGCAGCGCTACAAGGATGGCGGTCTGTCGGATGCAACCACCTTCGTGCTGGCGCAGGGCCTGGCGTGGAAGGATCCGGCCGGGCGCACCCGAACCGAAACGGACCTTGCCGAATGGCTCGCTGCCCGGGCAAGTGCCGGCCGGATGGCGCCGCGCGGTTTCCCGCGCGACTTGCGGTTCAACTGACGCGCATCAGGAGTATAGCGCGACCGCACCGATTTCGGCATGGATCGCGTTCACCTGTTGCGCCGAAAGGCCCAGCGCCTGCGCAAGTTCATGCAGGTATTGCGCTTCCATCCGGCTATCCAGCGCGATCGCCATCACCGACATCGTATAGACCTGCGCCTCCAACCCCCGAGGCACCTCGGCCACCAGCCGCTCGATGCTGACCGGCGCGGCAAGCTCGGCCTTGACGAACGACATCTCGGCTTCGGTCGCATCGCCGAGGGTGTCGAGCAGCTTCTTGCGCTCGCCCTCGTCAACCTTCCCGTCCGCCTTCGCTGCCTGGATCATCGCGCGCAGCATCAGCGCCGCAGCCGCCTCCTGTTCCGGCGCTGGCGGCAAGTCCGGTTCACCGTAATTCTGCAGCGACTGGTTCAGCAATTCGCCAAAGCTGGGCTGGGCGCCGGATTTCGGCGCGGACGTGGCCGCCCCCGCCCCTGCAAGCCCGCCAAGCAGCCCGCCAAGCCCGCCGGTCTTGCCCAGTTGCCCCAGCAGATCGTCCAGCCCACCCGGCGCCGCCTGACCGCCCGCACCCTTGCCCGACAATTGCTCCAGCAATCCACCCAGCCCGCCCATCGGATCCGGCTCTGCGGCTTCGGGCTTGCGGGAACGGGCGGCGCCCGCAGCGGGTTTTGAAGCCCCGCCCAGCACCGAGCCCATCAGATCCTCCAGCCCGCCGGGCGCTGCACCGGTGACACTTCCTCTTGTCGTTCCGGCCGATCTGCCCCCGCCAATGTTGGTGCCGCCGCCGACCGACGGGTTCGTACCGCCCTGCATCACGGCGCCCACGCCCTTGGCGATCGCAACACCGATCGCAACCTTCGCCAATGTCTTCATGAAACTCATGCGTTCAAACCTCCTGTGCCTGGCAGGGCCGGTGTCTGGCAGGCTCGGCCCCCACACCCGCGAGGCTAGGGCAGAATCACCGGACCGCGATACGAAAAACGGGGCTTGCCGCCGATCCCGGCACTCCCTCGGCGGCAGGCGTTGCGTCGCGCGGCGGGCCGGGCTATCTCGGACGCTGGTTTCGGAAGGTCTGCACGATGCTCCTTGCTTCTCTGCCGCGCGTCCTCGGCTTTGCCTTGGCTCTCGCAACCCTGATCTCCTGCGGCCGGCAGGATCTTGATGAGCCGCCTGTCGATCTGGGTCCGTTCAAGCTGGGTTTGAACATTGTCGTGGCGGACAACATGCAGATGGTCCCGATCTCCCGACCGGCGACCGTAGATGAATGGGAAACCGGGATGAAAAAGGCCGTGGCCGATCGTTTCGGGCGGTATGACGGCGATCGCTTCTATAACATCGGCATCAATGTCGACGCCTACGCGCTGGCGCCGCCCGGGATCCCCCTTGTTGCGGCCCCGAAATCGGTTGTCGTCGTGACCGCAAACATCTGGGATGACGCCAGTCAGGTGCGGCTGAATGCCGAACCCAAGCAGTTCACGATTTTCGAGAACCTGTCAGGCGATACCGTGGTCGGGTCTGGCCTGACCAAGACCAAGCACCAGCAGCTTGCGGCGCTGTCCTACAACGTGGCCCAGGCCCTGGAAGGCTGGTTCCTGCAGAACCCGCAGTGGTTTGCTGCCGAGGGCGCGGTTCCCGGGAAAAACCCGAATGCCCGAACGGAAGACACCCCACCCACCGTGATGTCGGCACCTGCCGCCGCTGCGGCCCAGCCGACAGCGGTTGGATCGGTTGCGCCGGCACCAGTGGAAAGTGCGCCTTTGCCTGATGCGGCAGAAGACGCTCTGCCGCTTGTCCGCCCGGTGCAGCGCCCAGTCGCGACGGCCCCCGCAAACTGAGGCCGGGCCGGCGCGGGCGCTTGATTTCCGCCCGTTCAATGGGTAAGTGCCGCGCGGTGTAGAACAGGGCCCCGCGCGGGGCCCCCGAACCGCGAGGCGTGCCCTATGGCAAAGGCAAAGTTTGAACGTACGAAACCGCATGTGAACATCGGGACGATTGGTCACGTTGACCATGGCAAGACGACGTTGACGGCGGCGATCACGAAGTATTTCGGCGAGTTTCGCGCCTATGACCAGATCGACGGCGCGCCGGAAGAGCGGGCTCGCGGGATCACGATCTCGACGGCGCACGTGGAGTATGAGAGCGAGGCGCGGCACTATGCGCACGTCGACTGCCCCGGCCACGCCGACTACGTGAAGAACATGATCACGGGGGCTGCGCAGATGGACGGCGCGATCCTGGTGGTTTCGGCGGCCGACGGCCCGATGCCGCAGACGCGCGAGCACATCCTTCTGGGGCGCCAGGTGGGGATCCCCTACATGGTCGTTTACATGAACAAGGTCGACCAGGTGGATGACGAGGAGCTGCTGGAGCTTGTCGAGATGGAGATCCGCGAGCTTCTGTCGTCCTACGACTATCCCGGCGATGACATCCCGATCATCAAGGGCTCGGCGCTGCACGCGATGAACGGCACGAACCCCGAGATTGGCGAGAACTCGATCCGCGAGCTGATCGCGGCGGTGGACAAGTACATCCCGACGCCGGCGCGGGCGGTTGACCAGCCGTTCCTGATGCCGGTCGAGGACGTGTTCTCGATCTCGGGCCGTGGCACGGTTGCGACGGGGCGGATCGAGCGCGGCATTGTCAAGGTCGGCGAGGAAGTCGAGATCGTGGGGATCCGTCCGAACAAGAAGACGGTGTGCACGGGTGTCGAGATGTTCCGCAAGCTTCTGGACCAGGGCGAGGCGGGGGACAACGTGGGCCTTCTGCTGCGCGGGATCGACCGCGAGGGGATCGAGCGCGGTCAGGTTCTGTGCAAGCCGGGCTCGATCAAGCCGCACAAGAAGTTCGTGGCCGAGGCCTACATCCTGACCAAGGAAGAGGGCGGTCGTCACACGCCGTTCTTCGGCAACTATCGTCCGCAGTTCTACTTCCGCACCACCGACGTGACGGGCGTGTGCTCGTTGCCGGAAGGCACGGAAATGGTGATGCCGGGCGACAACATCTCGATGGCAGTCGAGCTGATTACGCCGATCGCGATGGAAGAGAAGCTGCGCTTCGCCATCCGCGAAGGCGGCCGCACCGTCGGCGCCGGCGTCGTCGCCAAGATTACCGACTAAGG
>JBGSQL010000130.1:0-27964 GCA_041738105.1 Rhodobacter sp.
CGACCACCGCCCGCATCTCGCGCGGCAAGGCCGCCGCAATGGCCCGCGCCTCGGCCGACAGCCGCAGATTGCGGGACGAGCGCGCCAGCCCATCCGCTTCGCGGATCGTGGGGCAGCCGACAACCTGCACCGGCAGGTTCAGATCCGCCGTGATCCGCCGCACCACCTGCAATTGCTGCCAGTCCTTCTCACCAAAATAGGCCCGATCGGCCCCGGTCATCCCAAAGAGCTTGGTCACGACCGTCGCCACCCCATCGAAATGCCCCGGGCGGTGCAGGCCCTCCAACCGCTCGCTGATGCCCGAAACCCGGACCGAGGTGGCGAAGCCCGGCGGATAGACCTGCTCCGGGCCCGGCGCAAAGATCGCGCTGACACCCAGTGGCGCCAGCAGGGCCGCGTCCGCCTCTTCCGTGCGGGGATAGCGCGCCAGATCCTCGGGCTTGTCGAACTGCCGCGGGTTCACGAAGATCGTCACGATCACCCGGTCGCAGGCCTGCTGGGCCGCCCGCACCAGGCTCAGGTGCCCGTCATGCAAGGCCCCCATCGTGGGCACCACGCCAACGACCTGACCCGCCGCCTTCCAGCCCGCCACACGCGCTTGCAGGTCGGCCACGGCTCTCAGGATCGGCGGGATCACCCCTTTGCTCCCGGCACCTCATCGGGAAAGACATGCTCGGCGGCCGGAAAGGTGCGCGCGCGCACATCGGCCGCATAGGCCGCCACGGCCTCGTCCGCCGCCTTGCCCAGTTCCGCATAGCGCTTGACGAACTTTGGCCGGAAATCCGTGAACAGGCCCAGCATGTCATCCACCACCAGAACCTGCCCGTCACAGGCCACAGAGGCCCCGATCCCGATGGTCGGGATCATGATTTCTTCCGTGATCGCGCGGCCCAACCGCTCGGGCACCTTTTCCAGCACCACCGAAAACGCTCCGGCCCGCGTCACCGCCTCGGCATCGGCGCGCACCCGCGCCGCATCTTCGGCCCGGCCCTGCACCTTGTAGCCGCCAAACGTGTTCACCGCCTGCGGGGTCAGCCCGACATGCGCCATCACCGGAATCCCGCGGGCAACCAGAAAGGCGATCGTCTCGGCCATGTGCTGCCCGCCTTCCAGCTTGACCGCCCCCGCACCGGTTTCCACCATCACGCGGGACGCCGCGCGAAATGCCTGCTCCGGGCTTTCCTCATAGCTGCCAAAGGGCATGTCGATCACGACCAGCGCCTGGGATGACCCTCGCACCACCGCGCGCCCGTGCAGGATCATCATGTCCAGCGTGACCCCCAGCGTCGAGGGCAGGCCATGGATCACCATGCCAAGGCTGTCGCCCACCAGCAGCACGTCACAGTGCGGGTCGGCGATGCGGGCGATTGGCGTTGTATAAGCCGTCAGAACCACCAGCGGCGTTGCCCCCTTGCGGGCAAGGATGTCGGGCGGCGACAGGCGACGGGATGCGGGGGCGGACGCGCTCATGCTGCGATCTCTCCGGTCAGTGAACCCAGGGTTTCATAGCCTTGCACACCCGGAAAGACCATCACCGAAAATGCATCCCCCCTCGCCAAGATCCCGCGTTGCGGCTAGCAAGACCCAGATCGCCCTGTCAAAGGAAACGTCCATGCCCCATCTTCTGCGCCTCGACCGCTCCGGCATTGCCGCCGAAACAGACCGCCCGGATCCGGCAAATCTGGTAAAGGGCGACCCCGTTCACACCACGTGGAACCTTGAGGATCGGGATGGCCTTTACTGTGGCTTGTGGCAATCCACGCCAGGCGCCTGGCGGGTAAGCTATGCCGAATGGGAATACGTCCATATCCTTGAAGGCGTCTCGATCTTGCACGAGGACGGCCAGCCGCCCGTCACACTGCGCGCAGGCGACAGCTATGTGATCCGTCCCGGCTTTGCAGGGGTGTGGGAAGTGGTCGAAACCACCCTCAAGGACTATGTGATCCGAAGCTGATCGGGCAGCTTCAGCCGGCCGCCGCCTGTTCAAAGGCAACGCGGTCGGCACCCAGGGGATCCGCCAGTTCCTGCGCCGAGATCGGCGGCAGTTCTGCCGCGCGCCGCGCCACGTGCCCCTTGGCCTCTTCCACGGTCATCCCCTCGGGCACCTTGACGATACGACCGTATTCATCGTCGATCCACGCGCCTTCCAGCGCCAAGGATTCCTCGGCGGTGCGCACATGCACGGTCGCTCCGATGGTCGTGTTGTCGAAAAGGTGAATCGCGTCCTGATTGAACAGCCGGATGCAGCCCGCCGAGGTCGCCCGCCCGATCGACGCCGGGTCAATCGTGCCGTGGATCCGGAACAACGTGTCTCGCCCGCCGCGATAGAGATAGAGCGCGCGCGCCCCAAGCGGGTTGTCCAGCCCGCCCGGCAGGCCGCCGGCATATTGTGCATAAAGGTCGGGGCGCGTGCGGATCATGTTCCGCGTCGGCTGCCAGGACGGCCATTCCTGCTTGCGTCCGACCACGCCGGTGCCGCGAAACGACAACCCCTCGCGCCCGACGGCAATCGCATAGCGCGTGGCGGTACCGTTTTCATGAACGTGGTACAGGCGCCGGGCATAGATATCGACCACGATCGAGCCAGGTGCATCCGGCCCGGTATAGGCAACCTCGGTCCGGATGTTGGTCGAGACCAGGTAACGCGGCTCGATCGCAGGGATGAAGAACTCGCCATCCTGAATCGACGGATACATCGGGTTCTCGCGCATCGTCGCCGTTTCGGGTGTCGGCCCACAGGCCGCCAGACCTGCAAGCAGGAGAAGAAGCGAAAGGCGTTGAACGATCTGAAGCACGGTGAGACTCGGCCTTCGGTCTGGGACGCAATTGTTATCTTCGGCCATGCAAACCATCTCGAGGTCAAGCCCTTACAGCAATTTCCGGCAACAAAAAGCCCCGGCGCAAGGGGCGCCGGGGCCGGTTTGGCAGGCTTCTGCCGGTTCAGTTCATCGCGCCGATCGACCAGAACAGCGTCTCACCCGAGCTGTCGTCGACCCCGTCATTGTCTGTCACGACAAAACCGGTCCCCGCCGCATCCACCGCAAAGCCTTCCACCTTGTCAACAGCATAGCCGTTCAACACGGAAAGGTCGGGCAGCAGATCGCGTACCAGTTCCTTGGTGACAACCGGCAAATCACCGCCCAGCGCCGCCGGCACCATCGCGCTGACAGGCACACGGTAGAGCTTTTTCGTGGCTGCCGCGCCGGCGATCTGGTTGTCCCGCTCCACGATATACACCCAATCGCCATGCAGCGTGATCTCGGACAGCCCCATCCAGGCGCCCTCGGCAGGCGCATCGAGCGGATAGTGGACGGCGCCCCAGCTTTCATCGGCGGTGTTATAGGCCACCAGCTTGACCATACCCTTGGCATCGTCCGTCCATTCGCGCTGCATCGCCAGCCACAGCCAATCACCCGATTTGGTGATCCCCTCGAACCCGAACCGGGTTTCATGCGCCAGCAATTCCGGCGGCAGCCCGACCTCTTCATCGATCGCCCCTTCGGCATCGACATGGTAGATCGCATGCGGGATCAGCCGGTCGCTGCGGCCTTCCGAGGCCAGCCAGAACCCGCCCTCACCATCGGACGCGATTCCTTCCAGATCGAGCTTCTGCGCCGCATCGCCGCCGCGCGTCACCGTCAGCGCCGCCGTGATCCGCGCCGGTGTCTGTGTCGCGTCGATGGCAAAGATCGTCGGCGCCGCACCATAGACGCTGTCCGACACGGCATAAAGCTTGCCCGCCTCGGCCGGATCGGCCGCGAGGCCCGAAAGCGCACCCCAGCCGATCAGATCGCCTTCGGCACCCGCCGAGGTGATCATCGGATAGGCCGCCGGCCCTTCAGCCCGCTGGTAGACCATCACATGCGCCGGGGCGAGGCCATCCTCGCGCAGGTCGACCTCGTTCGCCGTCACGAACAGGTTGCGCGCCGGGATCGCCACCAGCCCCTCGGGGCTGACACCCGACGGCAGAAGCTGCTTCAGCACCGGGTTGGCGGGGTCGGTCAGGTCATAGACCCCGACAACGGATCCGCGCTCGGACGCGACAAACGCCATCGGCGTGCCGTCGAACGTTGCAATCTCGACCGATTCGAGTTCGGCGCCTTTCGACTTTGACCGATGCTCGGGGTAGTGGCCGATTTCGGCGATCGCCCGCTCCAGCGCCGGCCCGGACTCGGATACCACCGTTCCATCCTTGCGGAAGATCGTCCAGCTGCGCGACCCGCCCTTGTAGTCGCCCTCGTTCGCAACGGCGAAATGGTCGGTGTCCAGCCACTTCACGCCATCGGGCTCACGCAGGACACCCGCCTTCGCACTGTCAAAGCTCAGCTTGCCGTCGCGCTTGGTGTCGATCCCCTCAAGGTCGATCGCACCTGCGGAAAAGTGGCTGGTAACCGTGCCATCCGTGCCGATCACGGCGATGTGGTTGTTCTCCTGCATCGTGACGACGATCTCGCCAGCCGTGTTCACGTCCACGAATTCCGGTTCCGGATCGTCTCCGCCCACGTCGGCAAGGCCCGTCATCTCGATCTTCTGCAGGCCGGCGCAGTCAACCGCGCCGTCGACGATCGGCAGCTTCACCACATAGCCGGCGGGCATCTGCGGGATCTCGCCGTCGTTCAGATCCTCGTCGCGTTCATTCTCGATCGCGATCGCCAGGAACGAGCCGTCCTTGGCCGTGGCGACCGAGTCCGGTTGCCCGCCAAGATCACATTCCGAAACGATCGCCCTGGTGGACAGATCCACGGTCACCAGCTTGCCCGACGGGTTGGCATAGCTTTCAGACGTGTTCACCGCAGCAAATGCCTTGCCGCCGATGATCTTCGCTGTCGTCGGCTCGCCGCCCATGTCGATGTTGCCCAGCGGCTTCGGTGCAGCCGGATCGGTCAGGTCGATCAATCCGATCACCCCCAGCGGGCTGTCGGTATAGACCAGCGTCATGCCGTCTTCCGAGGCCGCGATGATCTCGGCACTCGATGGGCGCGTGATGTCCTCGCCTTCGGCCATGTTCAACGGCGTCGCAAAGGTTGCGATGCGATTGAACGTCATTTCGGCCGAGGCCGGCAGTGCCGCCGCGATCGCCAGCGCTGATGTAAGTCCGGCAAGTTTGCCGACAGATTTGATCGTCATGAAGCCAATTCCCCGATGTGTTCCTTATGGCCGAGGAATGGCGGTTGCGCATGACAGTCTGGTGACAGAACGACGACGTTTTCATCAACAAGGACCGGGCAAGGCCCGGCCCCTGAGGTTTTGAGCGCGTACCTTACCCGACCACGTTGAACGCAGGGCCATAGGGATAGCCGGTGATGTTCTCGTTTCCGTCCTCCGTGACGACGAAAATGTCATGCTCGCGATAGCCGCCTGCGCCGGGCTGGCCTTCGGGGATGGTCAGCATCGGCTCCATCGAGATCACCATCCCCGGCTCCAGCACCGTGTCGATGTCCTCGCGCAGTTCCAGCCCCGCTTCGCGCCCGTAATAGTGCGACAGGATCCCGAACGAATGGCCATAGCCGAAAGTGCGGTATTGCAGCACCTGCCGTTCCGCCAGGAATTCATTGATCTGCGCGGTGATCTCGGCACAACTCTTGCCGGGCTTCAGCAGGCCCATGCCGTATTCGTGGGCCGCTACGTTCGCCTCCCAGATCTTCAGCGAGGCGGCATCGACCTCGCCCACGAACAGCGTGCGTTCCAGCGCGGTGTAATAGCCCGAGATCATCGGAAAACAGTTTAGCGACAGAATGTCCCCGCGTTGCAAGACCCGCGCCGTCACCGGGTTGTGGGCCCCATCGGTATTGATCCCCGACTGAAACCACACCCAGGTGTCGCGATACTCTGCCTCGGGAAACCGCTTTGCGATTTCTGCTTCCATCGCATCACGCCCGGCCATCGCCACGTCGATCTCGCGCGCACCGGCGCGCACCGCCTCGCGGATCGCGTAGCCGCCCACATCGGCCACTTGGGCGCCTTGCCGGATCAGGGCCACCTCGGCGGCGCTCTTGACCATCCGCTGCTGCATCGTCGCCGGGGCGACATCGACACCCCGTGACGGTTGCAGGAAGTGGTTCAGCTTGTCGGTCTGCACCATTGTCAGGTGATCGGCCTCGACGCCCACCACCTTGCCTGTTCCGACAATGCCGGCGACCACGCGCCAGAAATTATCGCGCTTCCAGTCGGTGTAGGTGATGTTGTCGCCGTGGCTGCGGCGCCAGGGTTGCCCCGCGTCGATGCCCGCGCTGACCGTCACACACTCGGTCGCGGTGACGACGCAAGCATAAGGCCGCCCGAACGAGCAATAAAGGAACCCGGAATAGTAGGCGACATTGTGCATCGAGGTCAGCACGACCGCATCCAGACCATGCAACTCCATGATGTCGCGCAGCCCGGCAAGGCGGTCTTCATATTCCTCGGGGGCGAACGGCAAGGTGGCCTTCTGGCCGTTGTGAAAGCGATAGCTCTCTGGGCGTTCCAGTGTCATCTCAGACCTCATCATCAGGGGATCTGGCGTACCCGGACCCCGAAAGATCCCGGCGTACAGGACGACAGACGGACGATCCGTCAAGCAGCGGGCCGAAAGACCCTGTGGCGACGCCATCGCCACGGCTCGATCGGCACGATGCCGCGCGGGGTGGGATTTTGCAAGAGGCGGCAGGTTTCCGCCACAGCCGCTGTCTGAAGAAACTGTTATCGCCAGCGGGCTTGCACCTTGCGCCGCCGTCCCCATCTAGGCTCGGAAACCAGGACCGGAGAGGATGCCATGCGCTGCCCCGTCGACAACGAAACCCTCGTGATGGCCGATCGAAACGGCGTCGAGATCGACTATTGCCCGAAATGCCGGGGCGTCTGGCTTGATCGTGGAGAGCTCGACAAGATCATCGAACGCGCCGCCGTTGGCACCGCGCCAAACCCGGCCCCGGCCACAGCGTCGCCTCCACCCGTCTACCAGCAAGCGCCGCACGCGCCGCCGCAAGGGGCCCCCGCGCAGGCATGGCGGGACGATGACGACGACGACCGTCGCGGCCCGAAGCGAAAGCGGCGCGAGAGCTTTCTGAGCGACCTGTTCGACTTCTGATCCCCCTGAAGCCCTGTGCCGCCCCGGGGCGGCACAGGGCTGACAAGCGCCACACGGGCCGGATCGGTGGCGCAGTCTGAAACACGGATATGGGCCAAATCGTGGCAAATCCTTAATATTTCTCTAGCGAAATCTGTGTTCTCAAGCCTTATCAATAACTTGACAAGCGTCTCACCTGTGCGACATTTGCCCCGGATGCGGCCTTCTTGCCCCGGCACCACGCTCTGTCCTTGACCCGACGGCCTGGCGCGACAAGGCTGCGGCCATGAAACCCGGCGCGCGCAACCTCATCACCGATGTCCCCGGCCTCGTTGTCGGCAATGCCCAGGACGCCCGCCTGCGATCCGGCACGACCGTCTTGCTGGCCGAGCAACCGGCCGTCGCGGCGGTCAGCATCATGGGGGGCGCGCCCGGCACACGCGAAACCGATCTGCTCGCGCCCGATCGTCTGGTCCAGCAAATCGACGCGCTCGTCCTGTCCGGCGGCTCCGTCTTCGGTCTGGCCGCGGCATCGGGTGTGACGGACGGGCTGCGCGATCGCGGGCGGGGCTATCCTGTCGGCACCGTCCGCGCCCCGATCGTGCCCGCCGCGATCCTGTTCGACCTGCTGAACGGCGGCCAGAAGGACTGGATCGACAATCCCTATCCAGCCCTCGGCCGCGCGGCCCTGAACGCGGCCGCGCGCGACTTTGCGCTGGGATCTGCCGGCGCGGGCTTTGGGGCGATGACCGGCACACTGAAGGGTGGGCTTGGGTCCGCCTCGGCGGTTCTTGGCAACGGGCTCACCGTGGGCGCCCTTGCCGCCGTCAACGCGCTCGGGTCCGTCACGGTGGGTGAGGGCGGTTCCTTCTGGGCTGCTCCTTGGGAACTGGACGGCGAATTTGGCGCCAGGGGTGTTGCGCTGTCCTTCGATCCAGGCCGGGAACCTGCCCCCGGCAAACGCCTGGGCGAGGCCACTACCCTTGCCATCGTCGCAACCGACGCCCGGCTGACCCAGGCACAGGCCCTGCGCATGGCAACGGCCGCTCAGGATGGCATGGCCCGCGCGATCGTGCCGTCGCACACCCCATTCGACGGCGATCTGGTCTTTGCGGTGGCAACGGGCCACCAGGGGCTTCCGGATCCCGATGCGGATGCGTTCCTTCTTGGGCACGCGGCGGCCTGCTGCCTGGCCCGGGCGATTGCCCGCGCGATCTATCTGGCCGACCCAAAGCCGGGCGATCTGCAAGCTGCCTGGATCACGCGCCACGGCCCACGCTGACTACCAGCGCCGCAGCGCTGCCTCATCCTCGTCCTTCGCGGCCACCCATTCTGCGCCATGCGCGGTCAGTTCCTTCTTCCAGAACGGGGCGCGCGACTTCAGATAGTCCATCAGAAACTCGGCTGCGGCAAAGGCATCGCCGCGATGGGCCGCGGCTGTTGCCACCATCATGATCGGCTCGCCCACGCCCAGCGTCCCATAGCGGTGGATGACAAGGGCATCGGCAAGCGACCAGCGATCGACGGCCTCGGCGGCAATCGCCGCGATGGCCCGCTCGGTCATGCCCGGATAATGCTCGATCTGCATGGCCGACAGATCGCCCGCCAGATCCCGCACCACACCGGCGAACGTCACAACCGCCCCCACCCCCGACAGGCCACGCGCGAATACGCCGGCCTCGGTCGCAAAGTCGAAAGGATCGGACTGGACCTGAACCCGCACGCTCAGCCCCCTGTCATGGGCGGAAAGAACGCGACCTCGCGCACACCGGCGAGAGGCGCGTCGAAATCCGACAGATCCTGATCCAGCGCCACACGCAGCGCCGCCAGATCGGAAAAGGCGGCGGCGTACCGATCTTCGCGCGCCGCGAGTTCGGCAACCAGTTCGGCCACGGTTCTGGCCTGTGTCTCGACCGCTTCGCGCGGCAGGCCGATACGTTCCCGGACCCAGGCGAAATAGAGAACGTCGATCATCTGTCATCCCTCAGATACGGCAGGGACTTGCGGAAGTAGTCCCAGCCCGTGATGAAGGTGAGCGCTGCGGCGATCCAGATCAAGACAAGCCCGAGCAGCGTCGCGTAAGACGAACAGCCGCGCGTGCCGCAAGACCGGATCGGATCAGCCAGACCCAGCGTCACGGCCTCGGCATACTGATCCGGCGTCATGCCCTGACGCGCGATGCCTTCAAGGTGCTCCAGCCCAGTCCCGAGGAACAGGACGGCAATCGCCACCATTTGCGCTGTCGTCTTCCATTTCGCAAGCCGGGAGACGGCGAGATGCGGGGTCTTGCCACCAAGAAACTCTCGCAGGCCGGAAACGAACACCTCGCGGAAAAGGATCATCGTGGCAGGCAGGATAAGCCATGGGTTCATGCCGGAATACCCGGTGATGATGAGCAGGGCGATCACGACCATCGCCTTGTCCGCGATCGGATCCAGCATCGTGCCGAACTTGGATTCCTGCTTCCAGAGGCGCGCGAGATAACCGTCGAAATAGTCCGTGATGGCCGCCCCGACGAACAGGGTCAGCGCGAACCAGTCGGCCCAAGGCCTGTGAAAATACAGGAACATGACAGCGACACCGGGCGCGGCGAGCAAACGCAGAAGCGTGAGAGTGTTCGGGATCGTCCAGGTCATGGCGTTGGATAGCCCATCCGGTGGCAGGGGGGGAAGGAGAATCGCCACGTTCCGCCCGCCGGCTATCGTGCCAGGAGACAGGCCGGGTGGCGCACCCCATGGCGGGAAATGCGCAGCGCAAAGGCGCGGGTCGCGGCGGCGCGATTCGTCCGGCCGGGGCTGCGATCAGCGGGGGCGGACCCGGTCTGAAGGCCTAGCCGCGCGCGTGAAAGAAATCGTGGATACCCTGGGCCATTGTTGCCGAGATACCGGTCACCGCTTGCAGATCCTCGACGCCCGCCCGCGCAACCGCCTTGGCGCTGCCAAAATGCGCAAGCAGCGCCCGCTTTCGCGCGGCCCCGACGCCCGGCACGTCATCAAGAGGCGTCGCGCTGACTGCCTTGGCGCGCTTGGC
This sequence comes from Rhodobacter sp., assembly GCA_041738105.1. GTDB lineage: Bacteria > Pseudomonadota > Alphaproteobacteria > Rhodobacterales > Rhodobacteraceae > Aliitabrizicola. The sequence continues at coordinate 10,076 of JBGSQL010000130.1, forward strand.
GCGGTGCGCGCCGATGGCCCAGCGGTGCGCCTCGTCGCGCAGCCGTTGCACGAAGTAAAGCACAGGATCAGTATGGGGCAAGGCGAACGGGCGCTGGCCGGGGCGATGGAATTCTTCCTTGCCGGCATCTCGATCCACGCCTTTCGCGACACCCACCACCGCGATGTCGTCCACCCCCAGTTCTGCGAGGATCTCGGCAACTGCCCCAACCTGCCCGGCTCCGCCGTCAATCAGCAGAAGGTCTGGCCACGCGTCTGACTTGCGGTCCGGATCCTCTTTCAAAAGTCGCTCGAAACGGCGGGTCAGCACCTCTTTCATCATGCCGAAATCGTCGCTGTTCGCGCCCGCTTCCGATTTGATGTTGAATTTGCGGTACTGCGATTTCAGAAACCCCTCGGCGCCCGCCACGATCATGCCCCCGACGGCATTCGTGCCCTGGATGTGCGAGTTGTCATAGACCTCGATCCGTCGAGGCGGCCCGTCGAGATCAAAAGCTTCGGCCAGCCCGGCCAGCAATCTGTTCTGTGTGGCACCTTCGGCCATCTTTCGCGCCAGGCTCTCGCGGGCGTTGCGCGCGGCGTTCTCGACCAGTTCGGCCTTTTCACCGCGTTGCGGCACGGCAAGTTCAACCTTGCGGCCGGCCCGGTCCGACAAGAGTTGGGTGACAAGATCGTCGTTCTCGACAGGATGTGACAGCAGGATCAGCCGAGGCGGTTCCTTGTCGTCATAGAACTGGGCGAGGAAGGCCTCGAGAATCTCGGGGGCTTCGGCGCCGGCACCGGTGCGGGGGTAGAAATCGGCATTCCCCCAACTCTGGTTGGCCCGGATGAAAAAGACCTGAACGCAGGCCTGCCCGCCTTCGACATAAAGGGCGATCACGTCGGCTTCGGCGACCCCGCGCGGGTTGATGCCCTGGGTTTGCTGCACCTGGGTCAAGGCGCGGATCCGATCGCGCAAGGCGGCGGCGCGCTCGAACTCCATCGCCTTTGACGCGGCGGCCATGGCAACGGCAAGATCGGCCTGCACCGCCGTGGTCTTGCCTTGCAAAAATGCCTCGGCGTCATTGATGAGCGATGCATACTCTGCCTGCGAGACCTTGCCGACGCAGGGCGCAGCACAGCGCTTGATCTGGTAGAGCAGGCAAGGACGGGTCCGGCTTTCAAACATCGCATCGGTGCAGTTGCGCAGCAAGAACACCTTTTGCAACTGATTGAGCGTGCGGTTGACGGCACCCGCACTTGCAAAAGGGCCAAAATAGCTGCCTTTGTCGGACCGCTTGCCACGATGCTTGCGGATCTGCGGAAAGGCATGATCCTTGGCAATCAGGATGTTCGGAAAGCTCTTGTCGTCACGCAGCAGCACGTTGTAGCGCGGCTTCAGCTGCTTGATCAGGTTCTGTTCCAGCAACAGCGCCTCGGTCTCGGTGCGCGTCGTCAGGAACATCATCGAGGCCGTCTCGAAGATCATCCGGGCGATGCGGCCGGAATGGCCCGAAGGCCGCGCATAGTTCGAAACGCGTGCCTTGAGGTTGCGCGCCTTGCCGACGTAAAGCACCTGACCCACGGCATCGAGCATCCGGTAAACGCCCGGCGATCCGTCGAGCGTTCTAAGATAGCCCTGGATGACCTCATGACCGGTGGGCGTGCCCGCCGATCTTTCCGCGCCCGTGTCCACCGCTTCAGATCCCCCCTTTCGTCACCAACGATTCCCTGCCGTGGCTGCAATGATAAACTGCCAAGGGCAAGAAGAAAGCTGTCCACCTTTTCTGTGGATAACTAGGCGCAAAACATTCCGCGAGAACGGATTTTCCCTTGGATTCTGACAAGTTCGTTACTTTGCCTGTTTTTTGTGCATACTCGCAACGCTATGATTTAGAACATGTTTTTTTGTGATCTCTGGCAAATCCCTGAAAACCATGAAGGATTTGCGACGCCATAAGGGCGATGGGTCCGAAAGTGGAAAACTTTGCCTCGGGGAACCAGGGCAACGCTGCAAAAACCGAACATCCGTTCACTCAACGTCCAGAATGTCCTCGCTTTTCCAGATCAGATGCTCGCCTCCATCGACGCAGAGGATCTGCCCTGTGACTGCTCGCGCCTCAAGGAAATAGCCCAGAGCCGCAGCGATATCCGACGGGTCGGCGCCGCGTGCAAGCAGGGTGCCCGCCCGTTGCGCGGCAAAGTGGACCTCGCGCTGGCGCGCCCCGATCAGGGTGGGGCCCGGCCCAATGGCGTTGACCCGGGTATCAGGCGCAAGCGCCTGCGCCGCCGTTCGGGTAAACGCCCAGAGCGCCATTTTCGCGACCGTGTAGGTCATGAATTCGGGCGTCGGCCTGAACACGCGCTGGTCGATCAGATTCAGCACAAGCGCCTGGGCCAACGGTTCGCCCGCCGCATCCACCAAGGCCTTGGGCGCCTGAGCCGCGAACTGCTGCGTCAGAAAGAACGGCGCACGCAGGTTCGAGCCGATATGGCGATCCCAGCTTTCCCGTGTGGCACTGGCAAGCGTGTCATACTCGAAGATCGAGGCGTTGTTTACCAGGACGGTCAACGGCCCCCCCAGCGCTGCCGCAGCCCGCGCGACCAGCGCATCGGTCTGGTTGTCGTCCAGCAGGTCGGCCTGCAGCGCCACCGCCTGCCGGCCCAGCCCCCGGATCTCGGCGACAACACCTTCTGCCTCGGTTTGCGAGCTGGCGTAGTGCACGGCAACATCGTACCCACGCTCGGCCAGCGCCAATGCCAGCGCACGGCCGATGCGACGGGCGGCGCCGGTAACAAGCGCACGTTTCGGTGCGGGGTCGGACATGCTCAGGTCTTTCGCTTTGCGCCACAGGCGCAGTCGCCCTTGCCAATCCGGTAGCGCCCGCATTCGGGGCAAAGACCGGGCACGCGACGCGCGGCCGCACGCCGGAACGCGGCAGGAAACAGCGCGCCACCGATCATGGCGAGCAGGGCCATCCCCAACAGAAACAGAAGCGTGATCTTTACCAGCATCTCAAAGACCAAACCTTGCCCACTGCGCGCGCTCTTCCACTTCGGACAGCGCGGCACCGGTGAATTGCGCCCCAAAGCGCTGCAGAAGCGTGCGGCGCGGGCCATAGGGAACCAGGATCACCTTGTCACCGTAGATCTCTTTCATCTTCGGAACGAGATGCCCGATGCCGTCTGCAAGCCCCACCTTCACTGCGGCATCACCAACCCAGATATCGGCGTTGAACAGGTCGGCCGATTCGTCGAGCCTTGCCCCCCGGCGCGCCCGGACATGGGCGATGAACGCCTGGTGGATCGGCTCCTGCAATGCCTTCAGGCGCAGCACATCTTCGGGTTTCTCGGGCAGAAACGGATCAGCAAGGCTTTTCGACCGCCCCGCCGTCACAACACGACGCTCGATGCCGTTGCGCGCCATGAACTCGCTGAAACCGAAGCTGGCAAAGATCACGCCGATCGACCCCAGGATCGAACTGTCATCGACCCAGATCTGATCGCCCGCACAGGCAAGCCAATAGCCCCCCGAGGCCGCTACATCCTCGACGAACACATGCACCACCAGCTCTTTCTCGCTGGCAAGGCGCCGGATGCGCGCCGCGATCAGAGAGGACTGCACCGGCGAGCCGCCGGGCGAGTTGATGACCACCGCAACGGCTGCCGGCTTGCCACGCGTGAAGGCGCGCTCGATCATCGGTGCAAGGGAGGCATCGTTCAGGCCGACGCCTGCGCGCCCGCCCGACATGATCGTGCCTTGCAACCGGATCACCGGGACCAGGGGATGGCGTTTCAGGAAGGGGATGAAGCGTCTCATGACAACGGACTTAGGGCAGCCGGGCAGGGTCAACAAGGTGGAACCGGCAGCAGCGTTGCCGGGCGGTCGATTTGCTGCGATGACAAGGCATGATCGACAAGCTTGAGATGTTCATCGCGCTGGCAAATGAGCACCACTTTGGTCGCGCGGCCGAGGTTTGCGGCGTGACCCAGCCAACCTTGAGTTCCGCGATCCGTCAGTTGGAGGATCAACTGGGCGTCCAGTTGGTGTTTCGCGGATCGCGATTTCAGGGACTGACGCCGGAAGGGCAACGCGTGCTGGAAGCGGCGCGCCGGATCGTAAGTGACATGCGGGCCCTGAAGGCCGAAATGCGGGTCGCCCGCGCTGGCTTGTCTGGGACGGTTCGCCTTGGGGTGATCCCGACATCGCTGCCGATGGTTGCCGAACTGACAGCCCCCTTCGTGACGCGCCATCCGAATGTCCGCGTGTCGATCCTGTCGCGCACCTCGACCGAGATCCTTGCGGGGTTGAAAAGCCTCGAACTGGACGCGGGGATCACCTATCTCGACAACGAGCCATTGGGGCGGGTCACGCAGGTGCCGCTCTATGCAGAATTCTACCGACTTCTGTGCGCGCCAAGTACCGCCCTTGCCGACATGGACCGTGTGACCTGGGCAGACGTGGCGGCGCAACCCCTGTGCCTGTTGACGTCGGACATGCAGAACCGCCGGATCGTGAACCAGCATCTTGCCGAAGCCGGAGCCGAGGTCAGTCCCCAGATCGAATCCAACTCGACCATCGCCCTGATCGCGCATGTGATGACAGGACGCTGGGCTTGCGTGGTGCCGACCAAGCTGGCCCGCATGTTCGTGGCCGGGGGTCTGCGCGCCATCCCGATCGTGGAACCAGAGGCAGAGCATCTGATCGGCCTGATTACGGCGCGCCGTGATCCGCTGACACCGGTGCTGGCCGCGCTGCTGGCCGAGGCAGAGCGGATCGGCGTTTGATAGATATGCTCTATCGTATGACGATACTTCATTATTGATTTGTCTATCGGTTCGTTGCACCCTTTATGGCAGCAAACCGGAGTGCCGCGATGACATCAGATGCCGCAGAGATCGCGGCGCGGGTGGGAGAGATCCTGCGCGCGCATGACGCCATGGAGGGGCCGCTGCTGCCCATTCTGCATGCGGTGCAAGCCGAGTTTGGACATATCCCGCAGAGCGCCTTGCCGTTGATCGCCGCCGGACTGAACCTGAGCCGCGCCGAAGTGCATGGGGTGGCAAGCTTCTATCACGACTTTCGCGAAGAGCCGGCCGGTCGCCATATTCTGAAACTCTGCCGGGCCGAGGCTTGTCAGTCCGTCGGTGCAGATCGGGTTGCCAGCCACGCTCGGGCGGCGCTGGGGATTGAATGGCATCAGACGACGCCGGATGGCGCCGTGACGCTGGAACCTGTGTTCTGCCTCGGGCTTTGTGCCTGCGGCCCTGCGGCGCTGCTGGATGGCCGGGTCGTCGGGCAGGTGAACGAAGCCAAACTCGATCGGCTGATCGCCGAGGTGACGGCATGAAGATCTTTGTTCCCCACGATGCTGCCGCCAAGGCGCTTGGCGCCGACGCCGTTGCGGCGGCGGTTGCAGCCGAGGCGGCTCATCGCGGGCTTGACGTAACGGTGGTTCGCAACGGGTCGCGCGGCATGGTCTGGCTGGAACCCCTGCTGGAGGTGGACACGCCGACGGGTCGGATCTGTTTTGGACCGGTTTGCGCCAAGGACGTGCCCGCCTTGTTCGAAGCGGGGTTCGACGATCATCCAAAGGCGCTCGGGCGCACCGAGGACTTGCCCTGGATGCGGCGGCAGACCCGCCTGACCTTCGCGCGCTGCGGTGTGATCGACCCGCTGTCACTGGCCGATTATGAAGCACATGGCGGGCTGGCCGGCCTGCGTCGCGCCCTTGCGATGCCACCGGCCGAGATCGTGGCAGAAGTCACGACCTCGGGCCTGCGCGGGCGCGGGGGCGCGGGATTTCCCACGGGCATCAAGTGGAAGACCGTAGCCGAAGCGTCAGCAGATCAGAAATACATCGTCTGCAACGCTGACGAAGGTGACTCAGGCACGTTTGCCGACCGGATGATCATGGAAGGCGATCCCTTCACCGTGATCGAAGGCATGGTGATTGCCGGGATCGGCGTGGGGGCGACGCGCGGCTATGTTTATCTGCGTTCAGAATACCCCGATGCGATTGCGGTGATGACCGAGGCCGTGCGCCTTGCCCGTTCGGCGGGGCTTCTGGGCAGCGCGGTGCTTGGGTCCGGTCCCGCGTTCGACATGGAAATCCGTGTGGGGGCCGGGGCCTATGTCTGTGGCGAGGAGACCTCGCTGCTGAACTCGCTGGAAGGCAAGCGTGGTGTGGTTCGGGCCAAGCCCCCGCTACCCGCGCTGGAAGGGTTCCTTGGCAAGCCGACGGTCGTGAACAACGTGATCTCTCTGGCCACCGTGCCCGTGATCTTCGAGCGCGGCGCCGAAGCCTATCGCGATTTCGGCCTGGGTCGGTCGCGCGGCACGATCCCATTGCAGATCGCCGGCAACGTCAAGCAGGGCGGGCTGTTCGAAACGGCGTTCGGGCTGAGCCTGGGCGAGATTGTGGATGACATTGCAGGCGGCACCGCGACAGGCCACCCGGTAAAGGCGGTGCAGGTCGGCGGTCCGCTGGGGGCCTACTTTCCGCGCGCCCTGTTCGACACGCCGTTCGGATATGAGGAATACTCCGGGCAGGGCGGTCTGATCGGTCACGCCGGGATCGTCGTCTTTGACGAGACCGCGGACATGCTGAAGCAGGCACGCTTTGCGATGGAGTTCTGCGCGATCGAAAGCTGCGGAAAATGCACGCCCTGCCGGATCGGGGCGGTTCGCGGGGTGGAAACCGTCGATCGGATTGCCAGAGGCGACACCAGCGCCATCGCCCTGCTGACTGACCTGTGCGAGACGATGAAGGCGGGATCGCTGTGCGCCCTTGGCGGCTTCACCCCTTATCCGGTGATGTCCGCGCTGACCCATTTTCCAGACGATTTCCACTCGACCGCCAAGGAGGCCGCCGAATGAAAGACTTCATCCTCCCTGACCGCGATTTCGGGACGCCCGCCGCAAAGTCCAAAACGATGATCACGTTGACGGTCGATGGCTTCGATGTAACGGTGCCGGAATGCACCAGTGTGATGCGCGCTGCCGCCGAAGCCGGGATTTCGGTGCCAAAGCTGTGCGCAACGGATTCGGTCGAAGCCTTTGGCTCGTGCCGGCTGTGCCTGGTCGAGATCGAGGGCCGGGCCGGAACGCCTGCATCCTGCACCACCCCGGTCGCGCCGGGCATGAAAGTACATACCCAGACCGGCAAGCTGAAACAGCTTCGTCGCGGCGTGATGGAGCTTTACATCTCGGACCACCCGCTTGATTGCCTGACCTGTTCGGCAAATGGCGACTGCGAGTTGCAGGACATGGCGGGGGCGGTCGGCCTGCGCGACGTGCGCTACGAGGCGGTCGATACGCATTTCCGCGCCAAGGACAACTCCGGCAAGGCCAATCCGCAGTGGATGCCCAAAGACGACAGCAATCCCTATTTCAGCTATGATCCGTCCAAATGCATCGTCTGCTCGCGCTGTGTGCGGGCCTGCGAAGAGGTGCAGGGTACCTTTGCGCTGACCATCGAAGGCCGGGGTTGGGACAGCCGGGTTTCGGCCGGGATGGCGGGCGACGACTTCCTGTCGTCAGACTGCGTGTCTTGTGGTGCCTGCGTCGCGGCCTGCCCGACCGCAACCTTGCAAGAGAAATCGGTGATCGAGATCGGGACACCGGAACGCGCGGTCATCACCACCTGCGCCTATTGCGGTGTCGGATGCAGCTTCAAGGCCGAGATGCGCGGCGACGAGCTGGTGCGCATGACGCCCTACAAGCACGGCAAGGCCAATCGGGGCCACAGTTGCGTCAAGGGCCGCTTCGCCTATGGCTACGCCAGCCACAAGGACCGCATCCTGAACCCGATGATCCGTGAAGCCATTTCCGATCCGTGGCGCGAAGTGTCGTGGGAGGAAGCGCTCAGCTTCGCCGCCGGTCGAATGAAGGCGATCCAGGCGCAACACGGGCGGCGATCGGTCGGGGTGATCACCTCGTCGCGTTGCACCAACGAGGAAACCTACCTCGTGCAGAAACTGACGCGTGCCGTTTTCATGAACAACAATACGGATACTTGCGCGCGGGTCTGCCATTCGCCGACCGGCTACGGTCTGGGCCAGACCTTTGGGACCTCGGCCGGCACGCAGGACTTCGATTCAGTCGAACAGACCGATGTGGTTGTCGTGATCGGTGCCAACCCGACGGATGGCCATCCGGTCTTTGCCAGCCGTCTGAAGAAGCGTCTGCGCCAGGGCGCCAAACTGATCGTTATCGACCCGCGCCGGATCGACCTTGTGAAATCGCCGCATGTCGCGGCCGCGCATCACCTGGCGCTGCGGCCCGGCACCAACGTGGCCGTCGTCACGGCCTTGGCACATGTGATCGTCACCGAAGGCCTGTTCGACGAAGATTTCATCCGGACGCGCTGCGACTGGGACGAGTTTCAGGACTATGCCGAATTCGTTGCAGACGAACGCCACGCGCCCGAGGCAACCGAACTGCTGACCGGCGTGCCGGCACAAGACCTCCGCGCGGCGGCACGCCTGTTTGCAACGGGTGGCAACGGCGCAATCTACTATGGCCTTGGCGTGACCGAACACAGCCAGGGATCGACCACTGTCATTGCAATCGCCAACCTCGCGATGCTGACAGGCAACATCGGCCGTCCCGGCGTGGGGGTGAACCCGCTACGCGGGCAGAACAACGTGCAGGGGTCGTGCGACATGGGATCGTTCCCGCATGAACTGCCGGGCTATCGCCATGTCAGCAATGATCAGGTGCGCGATGTTTTCGAAAGCATCTGGGGCGTCAAGATCGACAACGAGCCCGGCCTGCGCATTCCAAACATGCTGGATGCCGCGGTCGATGGCACCTTCAAGGGGCTTTACTGCCAGGGCGAGGACATCCTGCAATCCGATCCGGACACCAAACATGTGGCGGCGGGCCTCGCGGCGATGGAGTGTGTCATCGTCCACGATCTGTTCCTGAACGAAACGTCACATTACGCGCATGTCTTTCTGCCAGGTTCGACCTTTCTGGAAAAGGACGGCACCTTCACCAATGCGGAACGCCGCATCAATCGGGTGCGCCGCGTGATGGCGCCGCGCAACGGATATGCCGACTGGGAAGTGACCCAGATGCTGGCAAATGCGATGGGGGCAAACTGGACCTACACCCATCCCTCGCAGATCATGGATGAAATTGCGCTGACAACGCCCAGCTTTGCCGGCGTCTCATATGAAAAGCTGGAAACGATGGGGTCGATCCAATGGCCCTGCAACGAAAAGGCCCCGCAAGGCACGCCGCTCATGCATGTCGATGGGTTCGTGCGGGGGCGCGGCAAGTTCATCCGAACAGAGTATGTGGCCACCGACGAAAAGACCGGGCCTCGCTTTCCTCTGCTGCTGACGACCGGGCGCATCCTGTCGCAGTACAATGTAGGCGCGCAGACGCGCCGCACGTCCAACGTGGTCTGGCATGACGAAGATGTTCTGGAGATCCATCCGCATGACGCCGAACTGCGCGGCGTGAATGATGGGCAATGGGTGCGGTTGGCGTCGCGCTCAGGCGAAACCTCGCTGCGCGCCAGGATCACCGATCGGGTCTCGCCCGGCGTGGTCTACACGACCTTCCATCACCCGGATACGCAGGCCAATGTCATTACGACCGATTATTCGGATTGGGCCACGAACTGCCCGGAATACAAGGTCACGGCGGTTCAGGTCAGCCCCTCGAACGGCCCGACCGAGTGGCAGGAGGACTATACCCAAATGGCCGATCAATCGCGCCGCATCCTTCCGGCCGCTGAATGAAGACGGTCAAGCGCCCCATGCCCCGGCTGGCGTTCGGCCCGCTTCGGATCGAGCGGGGCATCCGTGTGTTGCCAGAAGAGGTGGCAATTGCGCTTAGCTACAACGGCACCACACAAGCGGTGATGATGGCGACGCCTGACGATCTGGAGGATTTCGCGGTCGGCTTTTCGCTGACCGAAGGGATCGCCCATCCGAACGAGATCAACAGTATCGACGTTGTGGAAACGGACAAGGGGATTGATCTGCAGATCTGGCTGGCAGGCGCGGCAGAAACCCGGCTGGCGGCGCGACGCCGCACGATGGCAGGTCCTGTCGGCTGCGGTCTTTGCGGGATCGACAGCCTGGAAGAAGCGACGCGGGCGCTGCCTCCCGTTACGGCCAGTCTGATCGTCACCCCGTCACAGGTGCGGGCCGCGGTGGCCGCCCTGCCCGCCCATCAGCCATTGCAGGATGCCACCCGCGCCGCCCACGCGGCTGGCTTCTGGACCCCTGACAGCGGTATGGTTGTCACGCGTGAGGATGTCGGACGCCACAATGCCCTCGACAAGCTGGCAGGCGCCCTGCTGCGCGCAGGTACCGCGCCCGTCGGGGCCGTAGTGCTGACCAGCCGTGTCTCGATCGACATGGTGCAGAAATGCGCAGCCCTCGGGGTTCCGGTGCTGATTGCCGTCTCTGCCCCAACAGCGCACGCAGTTTCAATGGCCGAGGCCGCCGGGATCACCCTGATCGGCCTTGCCCGATGCGATGGGTTCGAGGCCTTTACCCACACCGATCGCATTCATCCAGACGAGGCCGCGCATGTCGCCTGACAAGTTGATCTACATGGCAAACCAGATTGCCACCTTCTTTGAATCCCAGCCCCATGATGCAGGCGTCGAAGGTGTTGCCGGGCACATCAACGCCTTCTGGGAACCGCGGATGCGATTGCAACTGCTTGATATTCTTGACGCGGGTGGGAAAGGTCTAAAGCCCCTGGTGCTGGAAGCCGCGGGTCAGATCCGCCGTCCGGCAGAAGCGGCCTGACTGTCAGATCAGCCGCACCAGCGCCACGACGATGCCGTACAGCACGACCGACCCGAGCCAGAGGTGGATCTTTCCAATCGGCAACCCTGGCCAGATCCGCGAAACGGCCAGCACCCCGAACCCACCAGAAATCGCGCCCGATACCGAGGAGACCAAGGGTTCCGGAACAAAGCGCAGAAAGGCCCAGGCAACAATCAGGCCGCCAAGCGCAATCAGGGCGCCCATCGTGTAGCTCGGTTTGATCATCAGGCTCACGCGATCCATCCCGTTTGGTTTCGGGACAAGCCTAATGCCCGAAGCGACGATCCGCAAATCCCGTCCTCAGGCCATCCCGACAGTCAGTACCCCGTCGCGTGCATCACGGTGCGAACCGTCCGGGCCAGTACCTTGATGTCTGTCGCAAGCGACAAGTCCCGCTCGTAGGCCGCATCGAATGTCGCACGTGCCGCAAACGACGTATCATTGCGGCCAGAGGTCTGCCAGTAGCCGGTAATGCCGGGCCGCATCCGGTAGTAGACGCTCGACGGGTATAGATCCTGCTGCGATTTCATCATCGGGCGGGGTCCGACAAGGCTCATGTCACCCTTCAGCACGTTCCAGAGCTGCGGCAACTCATCAAGCGAGCATTTGCGCAAGAGGCGCCCTGACCGGGTGATCCGGGGATCCTTCTTCAGCTTCTGCGTCTCGTCCCACTCGCGGCGAAGCGCAGTGTCTGCAGCCAGGCAATTTTCCATCAACGCATCCGCGTCGCGCACCATGCTGCGCAGCTTCCACATCCGGAACATGTTCCCACCCTTGCCCACCCGGTCCTGGGCATAGAACGGCGCTCCCCCGTCCAGGCTCACAACAACCGCCAGAGCCGCAACGATCGGGACAACCACCGGCGCAGCAGCAACGACAAGCAGCACATCCAGTGCACGCTTTCCGGCGCGCCGATACGGCCCGCTCGCACGCGGGGGCAGGTTCTCGATCGAGATCGGGTGTTGAACAGCGGATGAAAGCGCTGCAGGGAAGCGGGGGAAGTTCATTGTCATTGTTGTCGTTTCCTAAACAATCTTATGCGCTTCCACAACAAAGTTGATTTGGCAGCTGTGGCAAATCACTCACCCGCAACTTGATCAACTGGCGACGGTTTTCGATCACTAGGGCCGACTTCGACCCCTTCACCCAACGTCAACCTTACCTAGCAGTTTACCGTGACAGCCATGTCAAAGGCGACAAGATTCTGCGGCGCAGCAAGGACGGTTAGAGGGCAAGAGGTCATTCAGCAGCGCAGAACGGGCGATCCTTCGCCGATTTTGCACAGGAATGGTGCATTAACGAAAATTAACGCGCCAGAACATGCTTGCAGGCGCTTGACCGATTCTGTCTCTGGATCACCAGACGACGCAAGACGACAGCATGGCCGCAGCAACAAGTGGGAAGGCCGGGGTTCGGTCTTCGGGCCAGACAGACGGCAGGAGCTTGCGGATGATTGTTTCCAGAACGGTGAAATTGGCCCCTTGCACCAAGGCGCTTGACCTTGGCCTCGGCTTTGCTAAGCCGCCCGGCATGGCTGACTTCATCTACAACCCGCCCGACACGCCGTTGCGGGTGCTGCACCACGATCAGGCGCTTGTCGTCGCGGACAAACCTGCGGGGCTTCTCTCTGTGCCTGGGCGGGGGGAAGGCCGGCTCGACTGCCTGATCGAGCGGGTTCGCGGGGTGTTCCCCGAGGCGCTTCTCGTTCATCGGCTAGACCTGGACACCTCTGGCGTGATCATCTTTGCGCTGACCAAGGCGGCTCAGGCCGATCTGGGGCGCCAGTTCGAGGCGCGATCGGCCCGAAAGGTCTATGTCGCGCGTCTCTGGGGACGGCTGGAACCGAAGGAGGGGCGCGTCGATCTGCCCCTGATCGTCGACTGGCCCAACCGTCCGCGCCAGCACGTCAATCATGAAACGGGACGCCCTGCCGTGACGGACTGGCGGGTGGTGCGCCACGACACCGATGAAACCCGCGTCCGGCTGATGCCGCAGACTGGCCGCAGCCACCAGTTGCGGGTGCATATGGCTGAAATTGGCCACCCGATCCTGGGAGACTCACTTTACGCAACTGGGCCGGCGCTCGATTTTCCCCGGCTCATGCTGCATGCTGAAAGCCTGCGGTTGCGTCATCCCGAAAGCGGAAAATCCGTTACCTACACGTCGCCTTGCCCGTTCTAGCAGCTAGCCGCCGATGAATTCGCCTCTGCCATAGCCCTGCAGGAACAAAAGCGCCGTCAGATCGCCGTGGTTCACCCGCAGGCGACATTGGCCCGCGACCGCGGGCTTTGCGTGCAGCGCAACCCCCGCCCCCGCCCGCGCCAGCATCCCAAGGTCGTTCGCGCCATCACCCACCGCCAGAACCTGCTGTTCGGTGATGCCAAGGCGCCCGGTGATCTCTTGCAGCGCCTGCACCTTTGCGGCACGCCCCAGGATCGGCTCTGCCACCGTGCCCACCAGCCGCCCCAGCGAGACCTGCAACTCGTTCGCGCGGTTCTCGTCAAATCCAAGGCGCGCGGCAACAGGCCCGGTAAAGGCCGTAAACCCGCCGGAAACCAGCGCAGTATGCGCCCCATGGGCCTTCATCGTGGCCACCAGCGTTGCCCCGCCCGGCGCGGGGGTGATCCGGCTTGCCAGAACCGTGTCGATCACGCCGAAATCCAGCCCCGCCAACAGCCCGACGCGTTCACGCAGGGCCGCCTCGAAATCAAGCTCTCCGTTCATCGCGCGCGCCGTAATGGCGGCCACGCGCGGCCCGACGCCGGCCACCGCTGCAAGCTCGTCGATACACTCTTGCAGGATCATGGTGGAATCCATGTCGGCCAGCAGCAACGCCTTGCGGCGCCCCTCTGCGGGCTGGACCGCCAAGTCGATCCCCAACCCCTGAAGATCGCGCCACGTGTCCTCGAAAGCATCTGGATACGCCGCCAACCCGAACTCGGCGGCCACACCCGGCTCCAGCCAGGTTGCGTCACCGCCACCCCAGGCATTGCGCAGGCTTTCGACAGTTGCGCGGTCAAGCCGCGGTGCGGCGGGATCGGTCAGCAGGGTCGCGACGAACATGGATGTTTCCGATAGTGGACGCAGGGCGTCGGTTTTTCAGTCTCGGATGCCGCATTAGGCCAAAAATCCCGCTTGTGCCAGACCGCGAGCGCACGTATTGCCAGCGGTGGGACACCCCTCCCCAACGGGGGGCAAATATCTGGAAGGATATCATGACAGACCTGAAGACCCCGGCCGCGCGGCCGCAGAACCCGCGCTTTTCGTCCGGCCCCTGTGCCAAAATCCCCAATTTTTCCCTGGACCTTCTCGCAGATGCCCCGCTAGGCCGCTCCCATCGCGCTGCGGTCGGCAAGGCCAAGCTGAAACGCGCCATCGACCTGACGCGTGAGGTTCTAGGCGTGCCCGCAACCTATCGCATCGCCATCGTGCCCGCCTCGGACACCGGCGCGGTCGAGATGGCGATGTGGTCGCTTCTGGGCGCCCGCGGCGTCGAGATGCTGGCCTGGGAAAGCTTTGGCGAAGGCTGGGTCACCGATGCGGTGAAACAGTTGAAACTGGATGCCGTGGTCCGCAAGGCCCCCTATGGGCAGATCGTCGATCTGACGCAGGTCGATTTCGACAAGGACGTGGTGTTCACCTGGAACGGCACGACGTCGGGCGTCCGGCTGCCGAATGGCGACGCAATTCCAGCCACCCGCGCGGGTCTTACCATCTGCGACGCAACAAGCGCCGCCTTTGCAATGGACCTGCCTTGGGACAAACTCGATGTCGTGACCTTCTCTTGGCAGAAAGTTCTGGGCGGCGAAGGCGCGCATGGGATGCTGGTGCTGTCGCCCCGTGCGGTCGAGCGGTTGGAAACCTATGTTCCAGCCTGGCCTCTGCCGAAGCTGTTTCGCATGACCAAGGGCGGCAAGCTGATCGAAGGGCTGTTCGAGGGCGAGACGATCAACACCCCGTCGATGCTGGCGGTCGAGGATTACCTCGTTGCGCTGAACTGGGCCAAGTCGATCGGCGGGCTTGCCGCGATGATCGGGCGGGCGAACCGGAATTCGGCCACCATCGACGCCTTCGTGGCGGCCCGCCCGTGGATTGCGAACCTCGCCGTCGATCCTGCCACCGCCTCGACCACGTCTGTCTGCCTGAAGTTCACCGATCCCCGGATCGCGGACGGTGCCGCTTTTGCCAAGGCCGTGGCCAAAAGGCTGGAGACGGCGGGTGTGGCCTATGACGTGGGCGCCTACCGCGATGCCCCGCCCGGCCTGCGCATCTGGTGCGGCTCGACCGTCGAGCAGGCCGATGTCGCGGCGCTGCTGCCCTGGATCGACTGGGCGTACCAGGCCGAGATCGCAGCGCTGGCGCAAGCCGCGTGACCGCAAAGGCGGGGTAAACCCCGCCCCACTCATGCCGTAGGGCGGGGTTTACCCCGCCTTGCCCTCTCATCTTTCAATTTATGGAGCCCATCATGGCCCCCAAGGTTCTCGTATCCGACGAACTCTCGGAAACCGCCGTCCAGATCTTTCGCGACCGCGGAGTCGAGGTCGATTACATGCCGCAGCTTGGCAAGGACAAGGACGCGCTCGCGGCCATCATCGGCCAGTATGACGGGCTGGCGATCCGGTCCGCCACCAAGGTGACGGACAAGCTGCTTGGCTTGGCGACCAGGCTGAAGGTGATCGGCCGCGCCGGGATCGGCGTCGACAACGTCGATATTCCGGCGGCCTCGAAGATGGGCGTGATCGTGATGAACACACCCTTCGGCAACTCGATCACCACGGCGGAGCACGCAATCGCGATGATGTTCGCGGTTGCGCGGCAGTTGCCCGAGGCCAATGCCTCGACCCATGCCGGCAAGTGGGAGAAGTCCCGCTTCATGGGGGTCGAGTTGTCCAACAAGACGCTGGGTGTGATCGGCGCGGGCAACATCGGTGGCATCGTCTGCGACCGGGCGCTGGGGCTGCACATGAAGGTGATCGCATATGATCCGTTCCTGAGCGAAGAGCGCGCCAGGCAACTTGGCGTCACCAAGGTGGAACTGGAGGACCTGTTGGCGCGGGCGGATTTCATCACGCTGCACGTGCCGCTGACGGACAAGACCCGCAACATCCTGTCGGCCGAGGCGATTGCGCGGTGCAAGCCGGGTGTCCGGATCATCAACTGTGCGCGGGGCGGGCTGGTGGATGAGGCGGCGCTGGCCGAGGCGTTGAAGGCGGGGCATGTTGCGGGCGCGGCCTTTGACGTGTTCGCGGTGGAACCTGCCAGGGAAAGCCCGCTGTTCGGGCTGCCGAACGTGGTCGTGACGCCGCATCTCGGGGCGGCCACCACTGAGGCGCAGGAGAATGTGGCGCTACAGGTGGCCGAGCAGATGTCGGACTATCTGCTGACCGGAGCGGTCCAGAATGCGCTGAACATGCCGTCTGTGACGGCGGAAGAGGCGGCGGTGATGGGGCCGTGGCTGAAGCTGGCGGGGCATCTGGGCGCCTTTGTGGGGCAGATGAC
Source organism: Rhodobacter sp. (assembly GCA_041738105.1). Taxonomy (GTDB): domain Bacteria; phylum Pseudomonadota; class Alphaproteobacteria; order Rhodobacterales; family Rhodobacteraceae; genus Aliitabrizicola. The sequence goes on from JBGSQL010000130.1 coordinate 26,353, forward strand.
GGACGAGCCGATCAAGGCCATCAACGTGCTTTATGATGGCGGGGTGGCCGAGATGAACCTGGCGGCGCTGAATTGCGCGACCATCGCGGGGATCATGCAGGCGACGAACCCGGACGTGAACATGGTGTCAGCGCCGGTGATCGCGAAGGAGAGGGGCATCCAGATCTCGACGACGCGGCAAGAGAAATCGGGCGCATTCGACGCCTATATCAAGCTGACCGTGGTGACGGACCGGCGCGAGCGGTCGATCGCGGGCACTTGCTTCAGCGACGGAAAACCCCGGTTCATCCAGATCAAGGGCATCAACATCGACGCCGAGGTGGGGCGGCACATGCTGTACACCACGAATGAGGACGTGCCGGGGATCATCGGGCTGCTGGGCATGACGATGGGCAAGAACGGGGTCAATATCGCGAACTTTACTCTGGGCCGGTCCGGGGTAGGGCAGGATGCGATCGCGATCCTTTATCTGGATCAGGCGATCAATCCGGATGTGGTGAAGACGCTGGAATCGACGGGCATGTTCCAGCAGGTGAAGCCGCTGCAATTCGACGTGGCCTGAGGCTGCGATCGGGCCGGGGCCAGAGAGTTGGCCCCGGCAGATGTCGCACAGGTGTAACGCTTGCCAATAGCCTGAAAGAAAACAGTTTCCCGATTTTCGTTAGGGGAATCTTAAGGTTTGGGGCTACATTGCACGGTTTCTTCTGCCGTTCGCGCGGTCTTTGACCCGCAGTTTTACCCGTTATTCTGAACGACCTCCGGCAAGTGCCCATCACGGTGCGAAGACGGCAAAGGCCCCTGTCGCCTGACGCGCCGGCGCGTTAGGGTCCGGGCAAAATCCTTACAGGCGACAGACCCATGCGCACCTATGCAATCGGAGACATTCACGGCCAGATCGAGTTGCTGCTGGATGCCCATGACCGGATCGCGCGCGATCGCCTTGCGACGGGCGACATGCAGGCGCCGATCGTGCATGTCGGCGATCTTGTGGATCGCGGGCCGGACAGCCGGGGCGTGGTGGAGTATCTGCGCGCGGGTGTTGCGCGCGGCGAGAACTGGGTGGTGCTGAAGGGCAATCATGACCGGATGTTTGCGGGCTATCTTGCCGATATGACCTGGCAAGACCCCGGATTGCGCAGCGAATTGTCCTGGCTGCATCCGCGCCTGGGCGGGGCGGCAACGCTGGCGTCCTATGGTGTGAAAAACGCCGCCGATCGGCCGCTGGCGCCGGTGCATGACGAGGCCGTGGCCGCGGTTCCGGTGGAGCATCGGCTTTTCCTTGAAACGCTGCCCGCGCATTTCCGGCGCGGCGAGGTGCTGTTCGTCCATGCGGGTATCCGCCCCGGCGTCGACATTCTGGAGCAGAGCGAGACCGATCTGGTCTGGATCCGCACGGGGTTTCTGGACGATCCCCGCGATCATGGCGCGCTGGTGGTGCATGGACATACTGCGCTGGACGCGCCGCGCCACTACGGCAACCGGGTGAACATCGACAGCGGGGCGGCCTATGGCGGAACGCTGACGGCGGTGGTGATCGAGGGGCGCGCGGTGTGGGATCTGGCGGACGGCGCGCGCCGGGCCTTGTTGCCCGACTAGGAGTGGCGGCGCCCGC
>JBGSQL010000134.1:0-2137 GCA_041738105.1 Rhodobacter sp.
ACTGTTTTTGGTAACGCCACCATCGACAATGGCACCCGAAACGCCCTCTGGCTCAAGCAGAAGTACGGCATGAAGGCGGATGTGGCCAAAGGCGCGGCTGCCCCGCTGCTGCGCGAGCCGGTCGGTCCCACCACCATAGTCCACGGCCCGAGCGGCTTTGGCGACATGGAGGCGGGAGAGGTGACGATCGCCCCGGATCCTCGCCCCGCCTGGCAGTACATAGTCGAGGCGGTGAAAGCTGCGCCGGGGGAGATCACCCTGGTCACTATCGGCCCGCTGACCAATCTGGCGCTGGCGCTGCAACAGGCGCCCGAGATTGTCTCGCTGGTGAAACAGGTGGTAGTGATGGGGGGCGCCTTTGGCGTCAACGGCCATCGCGGCAACGTCACCCCCTATGCCGAAGCCAATATCCACGACGATCCCGATGCCGCCGACCGGGTCTTTACCGCCGATTGGCCGGTAGTGATCATCGGGCTGGATGTGACTCAGCAGAGCTTCTTCAGCAGCGCCTATCTGGATGAGCTCAGGGACAAGGCGGGGGAGCCGGGCCGCTTCCTGTGGGATGTCAGCCGCTTCTACCTGCGCTTCTACTCCGAGAAGCTGGGGCTCTCGGGTTGCCACGTGCACGATCCGTCCGCCATCGCCTATGTCATCGACCCGACCCTCTTTACCCTGCGCGAGGGGCCGGGCCGGATACGGGTCGATTATGTGTTGCCCGCAGCCGGTTTGCGCGTTGCCGCCACGGGTGTGCTGTGGCCCAAGGCGGGCGATCCGTTTCTGACGGTGGTCGAGGCGGCGTCGCGCCACCGGCTTGTCTGGGTCGATATGGACTGGCCCTAGGCGGCCAGCACCTTGACCCTTCCGCCCCCATTGGCTAGGCCCATGGCGCAATCTCAACCAGACCAAAAGGGGCGCAACGTGGCCAATCCTTCCCTGCTTATCCTGCCCGGCGACGGAATCGGCCCCGAGGTGATGGCCGAGGTTCGCCGGATCATCGACTGGCTGGCGGCCAAGCGCGGCATCACGTTCGACGTCAGCGAAGGCCTGGTCGGCGGCTGCGCCTATGATGTGCATGGGGTGCCCCTGTCGGATGCCACGATGGAGGCGGCGCTGTCGGTGGACGCGGTGCTGCTGGGCGCGGTGGGCGGGCCGCAATATGACAACCTGGATTTCAGCGTGAAGCCCGAGCGGGGCCTTCTGCGCCTGCGCAAGGACATGGACCTGTTTTCCAACCTGCGCCCGGCACAGTGCTTTGACGCGCTTGCGGATTTCTCGTCGCTGAAGAAAGAGGTGGTTGCAGGCCTCGACATCATGATCGTGCGCGAACTGACCAGCGGGATCTATTTCGGCGAGCCGCGCGGCATCTTCCCCGACAACGAGGGCGGGCGCGTGGGCATCAACACCCAACGCTACACGACGAACGAGATCCGGCGTGTCGCGCGATCGGCCTTTGAACTTGCACGGCGTCGCAGCAACAAGGTTTGCTCGATGGAGAAGGCCAACGTCATGGAGTCTGGCATCCTGTGGCGCGAGGAAGTGCAATGGGTGCATGACAACGAATACCCCGACGTCGCGCTATCGCACATGTATGCCGACAATGGCGCGATGCAGCTGGTGCGCTGGCCCAAGCAGTTCGACGTGATCGTGACCGACAACCTGTTCGGCGATGTGCTGTCGGATTGCGCGGCGATGCTGACCGGCAGCCTCGGGATGCTGCCCTCGGCCAGCCTTGGTGCGCCGATGGCGAACGGACGGCCGCGCGCGCTTTATGAACCCGTGCACGGCTCGGCCCCCGACATTGCGGGCACGGGCAAGGCGAACCCGATCGCCAGCATCCTGAGTTTTGCGATGGCGCTGCGCTATTCCTTCGATCTGGGCGACGAGGCTGTTCGGATCGAAAAGGCGGTGGAAAAGGTGCTGGCGGACGGCGTGCGCACGGCCGATCTGATGGGCCCGGACGGCGGCACGCCGGTCAGCACGCGCGAAATGGGGGCGGCGATTCTTGCCGCGATGGACGCCAGTCTCTGAGCAAGTCCGTCAGCTGCGAACGGTTCGGGCGCGTTCGGCATAGCCGGTGACGTGGGCGGCGGTCAGCCGGTGCAGGCGATCCGGGCGCGCCGCGTGGCCCGGTGTTGCC
>JBGSQL010000177.1:0-1729 GCA_041738105.1 Rhodobacter sp.
CCGGGCGCAGAAACGCCCGCGCCGCCGAATTGCGCCGTCCGCCCTTCACGGTCAGCTGATAGGGCCCCGCGCCTTCCTGCCGGGCCCCGTTGAAATCCGGTGTCGGCGGCAGGCCGGCTGCGGCACAGGCGGCCATGAACGGTTCCACCAGCGGATGCAGGTCACGCCGGTTGGCCGAGATGAACAGCGGCCCACCGCTGCCGCGCCAGGCATCGCCCCCCGCCTCGTTATCCTCCATCGCCTTGTAGGCTGGCAGAACGTCGTCCCAGCCCCAGCCCGTGTTGCCCAGCGCCTTCCAGTCCGCGTAGTCGTCGCGATGCCCGCGGATATAGACCATCGCGTTGATCGAGGACGAGCCGCCAAGGATCCTGCCGCGCGGCCAGTGATCGCTCTGCCCCGCCAGCCCCGGGTCAGGCTCTGCCCGATACAGCCAGTTGACCGCCGGATCGTAAAACAGCTTGCCGTAGCCAAGCGGCATCTGGACATAGAAGCGCCGGTCGCTGCCGCCCGCCTCGATCACCAGCACCCGGTAGCGCCCGTCCGCGCTCAACCGGTCGGCCAGCACCGATCCGGCAGAACCCGCGCCCACCACAATGAAATCCGCCTCGAACCCGGCCACGTCCCGCCCTCATGTTGCGCCGGCCACACTAGCGGGCACCCCAAGGCAGGCGCTGCGGATTACGACACTTTCATGTCGCGGATGTTCAGCGCCCCTTCCAGACCGGATCGCGCTTTTCAGTAAAGGCGCGCGCGCCTTCCAGCTGATCCTCGCTGGAATAGAGCCGGTCCACCGTCGGCATCTGCCGCTTGGTGACGCGGTTCAGCGCGTCCTGAAACCGCATGTCCTCGGCCTCGCGCACGACCTCCTTGATCGCCGCATAGACAAGCGGCGGCCCGCTTTCCAGCAGCCGCGCCAGATCCCAGGCCTTCGCCAGCAGATCGCCGGGCGTGGTGATCTCTTTCAGGAGGCCCCAGCGCAGCGCCTCTTCTGCGTCGAACCAGCGTCCGGTCAGCAGCAGATCCATCGCGACGTGATAGGGAATGCGCTTGGGCAACTTGATGCTGGCCGCATCCGCCACCGTGCCCGACCGGATCTCGGGCAAGGCGAATGTCGCATTGTCCGACGCAAGGATCAGATCGCACGACAGGGCAAGCTCCAGCCCGCCGCCGCAACAGATGCCGTTGACCGCCGCAATGACCGGTTTGTTCAGGTTCGGCAGCTCCTGCAACCCGCCGAAGCCGCCCACGCCATAGTCGCCATCCACCGCATCGCCCGCCGCAGCCGCCTTGAGATCCCAGCCGGGGCAAAAGAACTTGTCGCCCTCGGCCCGCAGGATCGCGACCCGCAGGCTGTCATCGTCGCGAAAGGCGCGAAAGGTCTGCCCCATGATCCGGCTTGTCACCAGATCAATCGCGTTGGCCTTGGGGCGATCGAGCGTCACCTCCAGCACCGCGCCTTCGCGCCGCGTCCGGATCGGCCCCTCGGTTGGAAATACACTCATCCCTGCTCCTCCCAGATAACGGCGTCCACCGCCACGGCACCGGCCTCGCGCACCATCAGCGGATTGATCTCAATCTCGTTCAAACGACGTGTCGCCAGCATCAGCGCCTGACACGCCAGCGCGACTTCGACGATGGCCCCCAGATCGGCGCGCGTCCGGCCGCGATAGCCGTCGAGCAGCGCAAACAGCCGCAGCCGCCGCAGCGACAAAACGGGCACGCTCACGCG
>JBGSQL010000180.1:0-7133 GCA_041738105.1 Rhodobacter sp.
GGGCGCGAGATGCCGCTGGCCGTGAAGCGGCTGCTGGCACGGGCGCGGGGTGAAGGGCTGATCCCGGCCCCGGCCCTGGTGCAGGGCTGGATGGTGGAACCGGTGGCCCGTGCCGAGCGGCAGGTGTGGATCTGGGGTGCGGGACATGTGGGCCGGGCACTGGTCGCCGTTCTGGCGCCGCTGCCAGGTGTGGCGATCACCTGGGTGGACACGGCGGCGGAGCGGTTTCCGGACGCGGTCCCCGAGAGCGTGACGGTCCTGCCCGCAGCCGATCCGGGGGCGCTGGTGGCGCTGGTGCCGCCGGAGGCGGAACATCTGGTGCTGACCTATTCCCATGCGCTGGACCTGGACCTGTGTCATCGGTTGCTGAAGCAGGGGGCGGCGTATTTGGGTGTGATCGGGTCGGCGACCAAGGCGGCGCGGTTCCGATCGCGGCTGCGGGCGCTGGGGCATGGATCCGAGGCCATCGCGCGGCTGGACTGCCCGATCGGCGATCCGGGACTGGGCAAGCATCCGCAGGCGATCGCGGTTGGGGTGGCGGCCGCATTTCTGCGCCGCGCCGCGCGGATCGCTTCACGACAGGAGAGCGCGGGATGACGGGGCGAGACATGGGCCTGACCGGCGCGACGGATGCGGTGCTGCTGACCGTGGAGGGGCTGACAAAGACCTATCCGGGGGTGATCGCCAACAGCGATGTATCTTTCGAGATCGGCGTGGGCGAGGTTCATGCGTTGCTGGGCGAGAACGGCGCGGGCAAATCGACCCTGGTCAAGATGATCTACGGGCTTGTGAAGCCCGACGAGGGCCGCATGACGCTGCACGGCGCGCCTTATGCCCCGCCCAAGCCGAGCGCGGCGCGCAGCAAGGGCGTGGCGATGGTGTTTCAGCATTTCAGCCTGTTCGAGGCGCTGAACGTCGCCGAGAACGTGGCGCTGGGGATGGAGCATCCGCCAAAGATGGGCGCTTTGGCCCAGCGCATCCGGCAGGTTTCGCAAGACTACGGGCTGCCGCTTGATCCCGACCGTCTGGTTGGCGATCTGAGTGCGGGCGAGCGGCAGCGGGTCGAGATCATCCGCTGCCTGTTGCAGGATCCGAAGCTGTTGATCATGGACGAGCCGACCAGCGTGCTGACGCCACAGGAGGTGGACATCCTGTTTCGGACGCTGCGCCAACTGGCGGCGGAAGGCACGGCGATCCTCTATATCAGCCACAAGCTGGAAGAGATCCGCAGCCTGTGCGATGCGGCGACGATCCTGCGGCGCGGCAAGGTGGTGGCCACCTGCGTGCCCAGCGAAATCTCGGCCCGCGACCTTGCAGAGATGATGGTGGGCGAGACGCTGACGCCGCCGGCGCGCAGCGCCAAGCCGAAAGGCGCGGTGGCGCTGGAAGTGCGAGGGTTGTCGGTGCGATCACCCAATCCCTTCGGGACGGCGCTGAAGGAGATCTCGTTTTCCGTGGCACGCGGCGAGATCCTGGGGATCGCCGGGGTGGCGGGCAATGGGCAGGACGAGTTGCTGCTTGCGCTTTCCGGGGAACTGCGGACAACGCGCGAGGCGGTCAGGATCGACGGGGTGGGGTTTGGCGATCTTGGGCCGAACGAACGGCGGCGGGCAGGCCTTGTGGCGGCGCCCGAGGAACGGCTGGGCCATGCGGCGGCACCAGACATGAGCCTGACCGAGAATGCGCTGCTGTCCGGGGCGATCCGCAAGGGGCTGGTGCGCGGTGGCTTCATCTACTGGGGCGCGACGCGGGCTTTTGCCGAACGGATCGTGGCGGCCTATGACGTGCGCACGCCGGGGATCTGGGTGGCGGCGCGCGCGCTGTCGGGCGGGAACCTGCAGAAGTTCGTGGTGGGTCGCGAGCTGAGCCAATCGCCCGGCGTGGTGGTGGTCAACCAACCGACCTGGGGGGTGGATGCGGCAGCGGCGGCGGCGATCCGGCAGGCGCTGATCGACCGGGCGGCAGAGGGGGCGGCGGTGGTGGTGATCAGTCAGGATCTGGATGAGTTGCTGGAGATCGCGGACCGCTTCGCCGCACTGAACGGCGGAAGGCTGAGCGCGCCGCGCCCGACGCAGGGGCTGACGGTGGACGAAATCGGCCTGATGATGGGCGGCGCGCATGGCATGGAGGTGGCGCATGTTCATTCTTGAGAAGCGCCCCTCGCCCAGCCGGTTCTGGACCGCCGCGACACCGGTGCTGGCGGTGATCCTGACGATGTTCGCGGGCGGGCTGATGTTTGCGATCCTGGGCAAGGATCCGGTCGAGGCGATCCGCACGATCTTTTGGGATCCGCTGTTCAATCCGCAGTTCGCCAGCTATTCGCGCCCGCAACTGTTGGTCAAGGCGGGGCCGCTGATCCTGATCGCGATCGGGTTGTCGCTGGGGTTTCGGGCCGGGATCTGGAACATCGGTGCCGAAGGGCAATACATCCTAGGTGCCATCTTCGGGGCGGCGGTCGGGCTGGCCTTCTATCCGGCAGATGACTGGTACATCTTTCCGCTGATGGTCCTGGCGGGGGCGTTCGGCGGCTGGCTGTGGGCGATGATCCCGGCGATCCTGCGCACGCGGTTTCGCACCAACGAGATCCTTGTCTCGTTGCTGCTGGTCTATGTCGCGCAGTCGATCCTGGCGTCGATGGCGCTGGGGGCTTTGCGCAACCCCGAGGGCGGCGGTTTTCCCGGATCGCGCAATCTGTCGCAGCATCCGGCGACCGCGAACCTGGAGCTTTTCCCCGGCACCGGACTGCACTGGGGCGTGGTCGCCGCATTCATTGCGGTGATCGCGTCCTACATTCTGTTGCAGCGCCATATCCTGGGGTTTCAGATCCGGCTGGCGGGCGAGGCGCCACGGGCGGCCCGCTTTGCCGGGGTCAAGCCGAACCGTCTGGTCGTGCTCTGCCTGGGGATCTCGGGCGCGCTGGCGGGGCTGGCGGGGTTGTTCGAGGTCTCGGGGCCGGCCGGGCAGATCAGCATCGATTTCAATTCGGGTTACGGCTTTACCGCGATCATCGTGGCCTTCCTGGGGCGGCTGCATCCGGTCGGCATCCTGTTGGCGGGCCTGTTGATGGCGCTGACCTATATCGGCGGCGAGTTGGCGCAGTTCATGCTGGGATTGCCATCGGCGGCGATCCAGGCGTTCCAGGGGATGCTGCTGTTCTTCCTGCTGGCGGTGGACATGCTGTCGAATTACCGGATCCGGCTGCGCTTCGGGAGGGCCGCGTGATGGAGATGCTGGGCGGGATCAATCCGGCGGTCCTGATCGCCTCGCTCATGGTGGCGGCGGTGCCGATCATGCTGGCGGCGATCGGCGAGTTGGTGGTGGAAAAGGCGGGAGTCCTGAACTTGGGCGTCGAGGGGATGATGATCATGGGCGCGGTCTGCGGGCTGGCCGTGGCGGTCGAGGCGCAAAGCCCGATCCTGGGGTTTCTGGCGGCGGCAGCGGGGGGCGCGGCACTGTCGCTGATCTTTGCCTTTCTGACACAGGCGCTGCTGGCCAATCAGGTGGCGACGGGGCTGGCGCTGACACTGTTCGGGCTGGGGCTGTCTTCGTTGATCGGGCAAGGTTATGTCGGGCAGAAGCCCCCCCCGACGCCACGCCTCGACCTGGGGCCGCTGAGCGATATTCCGGGCCTCGGGACCGTTCTGTTCAGCCATGATCCCATCGTTTACCTGTCGATCGTGATCATCGCGGCGGTCTGGGCCGTGCTGCGCCATACCCGCACCGGGCTGATCCTGCGCGCGGTGGGCGAAAACCACGATGCGGCGCATGCGCTGGGCTACAAGGTGCAGCGCATCCGGCTGCTGGCCATCCTGTTCGGCGGCGCGATGGCGGGGTTGGGCGGGGCCTACATCAGCCTGGTCCGGGTGCCGCAATGGACCGATGGCATTACGGCGGGTGCCGGGTGGATCGCCCTGGCGATCGTGGTCTTTGCCAGCTGGAAACCCTGGCGCGTGCTGCTGGGTGCCTATCTTTTCGGCGGGATCACAGTGTTGCAGCTGAACCTGCAGGCGGCCGGCGCCCGGATTCCGGTCGAATACTTGTCGATGTCGCCATACCTGATAACCATCCTCGTGCTGGTCATCATGTCGGCGGATCGGGGCCGCGCGGTGCTGAACGCGCCTGCCGCCCTGGGGAAGAACTTTCACGCCTCGCGCTGAGTCGTGCAATCGAAGCCGGGTTCACCGGCACAACTGGGAGTGTAAGAATGAAACGCAGAACCCTTCTTGCCAGCGCCGCCTTCGGGATCGGCCTGGCGCTGACCGGCACCGCCATGGCACAAGACAAGACCAAGGCCTGCTTCGTCTATGTCGGGCCGATCGGCGATGGCGGCTGGACGTTCCAGCATGATCAGGGCCGACTTGCCGTGGAAGCCGCCTTTGGCGACAAGGTGGAAACCGCCTATCAGGAAAACGTGCCCGAAGGCGCGGATGCCGAGCGGGTGCTGACACAGATGGCACTTTCGGGGTGTGACATCATCTTCACCACCTCGTTCGGCTACATGGACGCGACCAATGCCGTGGCCGCAAAGTTTCCCGACGTGAAGTTCGAACATGCGACGGGCTACAAACGCGAACATCCGAACGTCGCAACCTATAACGCGCGGTTCTACGAAGGTCGGGCGGTGATGGGCCACATTGCCGGCAAGATGACCAAGTCGAACAAGATCGGCTATATCGCGTCGTTCCCGATCCCCGAAGTCATCCAGGGCATCAACTCGAGCTTCCTTCACGCGAAGAAAGCAAACCCCGATGTGACGATTTCTGTCGTTTGGGCCTACACCTGGTTCGATCCGGCGAAAGAAGCCGACGCCGCCAAGGCGCTGATCGAGCAGGGCGTCGACGTGATCCTAGCGCATACCGACTCGACCGCGCCCCTGGCCGAAGCCGCCAAGACGCCGGGCGTGATCGGCTTTGGCCAGGCGTCGGACATGGCGGAATACAAACCGAGCCCGCGCGTGTCCTCGATCATCGACAACTGGGCGCCCTACTATGTGAAACGCGTGCAGGCGGTGATGGATGGCACATGGGAAAGCACCGACGCCTGGGAAGGCATCGCCGGCGGCGAAGTGTTGATCGGCGAGATCACCGAGGCCGTGCCCGCCGAGATAAAGGCCGAAGCCGAAGCCTTGCGCGATGCCATTGCTGCGGGCAGCTATCACCCGTTCACCGGACCGCTGAACAAGCAGGACGGATCACCCTGGCTGGCCGAAGGTGAAACAGCGAACGATGGCGATCTGCTGGGCATGGGCTTTTACCTCGAAGGCATCACCGGCGATATTCCGCAATAGACCTGCGGTCCATCGCAACGCAGGGCCCGGCCATGTGCCGGGCCTTGTCCGTTTTTGGCGGCACGGGATTCGGGCTCCTTCAACAATCCTGCCACAATTTCGCCACTGGTTCGCGAATGTCCAAAAAGCCGGAGGTTGTGTTTTTTGGTGGGGACTGAATTGCGAACAACAGTGTTTCCCCAGAACGTCCAATCCCGGATGGTGGGTCTTGCAGCATGACGTTGAGTCAGGCGACTGCGCGGTGTATCGGACCGGTTTCCCTACCGCGCATGCAACCAGAACTTGTTTCGGATTGATTTTCTTTGATTTTCACAACCCAGGACTGCAACCCTGCTGGCTTGTAGCCGTCTTGTGGCGCGTGATGGGCGCGCCAGGCACCTGCGACGGCGCATCCTGCGCGTTGGCAGATGGCGCCCTGTCTTTTTGGACAGTTTGACCTGTCGCGCGTCCTGTGGTTTTACCAAAGGTGGTAGAATTGTGTCTGAAATAAGGATCGGTCGAGATGACTTTCATAAAGAGTGTCGCGCTTGCCTTGGTGGTGGGTCTGTCGGCTTCGGTAGCGGATGTGGCGTCGGCGGCGACTGTATCGGTCAGCAAGCAGACGTCGAGTATTTTTGGCGACGAGCAGTATTTCAAAACGGCCAAGTATACAGAGTCTACGAGCGGGGATAAATTCGGCCCGCCTGCCGGTGCATTCCAACTCCAGACAAGCGACTGGAAGGGGTTGAACAATCCGCTGAAGTTCATGGCGTTCTGCCTGACGCCTTTCGCCTCGATCAACCTGGCGGGTCATCCCGACTACATGGTTGGATCCGCGCTGAGCGAGACGGTCCAGAACATGCTGGGGGCGTTGGCGCATGGGGCCTGGACCAAGATCGTCGATGCGACCTCGGCCGCCGCGTTCCAGCTGGCGGCGTGGGAAATTGCGACGGATGGCGACAGCGCCCTGGATCTGAGCAACGGCGTGTTCAGCCTGCGCTCGGGCAATGACGTGACCATGGTGCAGACAGCCAAGGACTGGCTCGCTGCCATCGCCGCGAAAGACCCGATGTTCGACAAGGGCACCGCGGGCCTGACTTTCCTTTCGGTTCCTACCCAGAACGGCCAGCATGTGACCCAGGATCTGATGACTTACAACCCGCCGGCGCCGGTGCCGCTGCCGGCCGCGTTCGGGTTGCTTGCAGCAGGATTGGCGGCCTTTGCCGCACTAGGCCGGGCACGCCGCACCTGAGACGGCGACCCAATTTCATCTGAACGGGCCCGGAGCGATCCGGGCCCTACTTTTTGACGTGGCGCCGAAGCAGCACGGTCTTGTCTTTCCCCGGTGCCCAAGGCAGCCTGCGCGGCATGACAACGGATTTCCTGATCATCGGCGGCGGCATCGCCGGAATCTCGACGGCCGCGCGGCTGTCACATCTGGGCCAGGTCACGGTCATCGAGGCGGAACAGGCGCTGGCGCACCACGCTTCGGGCCGGTCGGCGGCGCTTTATGAACCGCACTACGGCCTGCCGCCGGTGGTCGATCTGAGCCTGGCCTCCGAGGCGTTTTTTTGGGCGGCTGACGGCGTGCTGGCGCCACGCGGGCTGATGATCGTGGCGCGCAAGGATGAGCGCGCCGCCTTCGAGACGGATGCAGGCACCATGCATCTGACACCGATCACGATCGACGAAGCCCTTGTGCATGTGCCGGTGCTGAACCCGGAAACCGTAGCTTTCGCAGGCTTTGGCGATCATGCGTGGGACATCGACACCGACCTGCTGCTGCAGGGCTTCGCGCGGGAGGCACGAAGCCGGGGCGCGCGCATCCTGACGGGCGCTCGTGCCACGGCCATCGCCCAAGACGGCG
>JBGSQL010000292.1:0-3420 GCA_041738105.1 Rhodobacter sp.
GGCGACGAACCCCTGCTGCTGGCCGCCTTTGCCCCGACCTTCGTGGCGCGCGATCGGGCAGCCGGTGTGCGCATGGCCGAAGCGGCCGGCGCAAAGGCGATCCTGCTTGATGACGGGTTCCAGAATCCGGCCGTGCTGAAAGACCTTTCGCTGATCGTCGTCGATGCGGAGCAGGGGTTCGGAAATGGCCGCTGCCTGCCGGCCGGGCCGCTGCGCGAACCTGTCGCGGTCGGACTGTCGCGCGCCGATCTGCTGTTGTCGATCGGCAGCGACCCGGCGCAGCGGGCCTTTCGCGAGCGTTGGTCGAGGGCGATCACGCTTCCCCATCTGTGCGGTCAGTTGCAGCCACTGCCCACGGGCATGGAGTGGCCGGGGGCACGGGTGTTGGCCTTTGCCGGGATCGGGCAACCGCAGAAGTTCTTTGCAACCCTGCGCGCCCTTGGGGCCGAGGTGTTGCGCACCGAGGCGCTTGACGACCATCAGGCGCTGTCCGATGCCCTGATGCTGCGCCTTCAGGCCGAGGCGGCGACCCTGGGCGCGCAACTGGTCACGACCGAAAAGGATGCCGTGCGCCTGCCACCTGCCTTTCGCGCCCACGTGCTGACCTTGCCGGTTCGCCTTCGCATCGAGGATTGGAGCGCGCTTGATACCGCGCTGACACGCCTGCGGCTTTGACAGCGGGGCGGCGGGCCCGAGCGGACAGATCCCCAGCCCCGTTGGCGTCTGTTGAATGACGATTGCGTGAGGGTTCGTGACGACCCGGAGAATCGCCTTACCCAACGTTACATTGCGCCTATAGTTCTTCGACCAGATGTTCAGCAGGGAGTATTGCCGTGACGCCAACCGGAACAGCCAGAAACAGCCTCATCCTCGCCGCCGCCCTGATCGCGGGCGCGGCGTTTGCCAAGGAAGGGGTCCAGGATCCGCAAGTGAAGGCCCGGATGGACCTGATGGGAACCCAAGGCATGAGCGCCAAGACCCTCGGCGACATGGCGGGGGGAAAGATCCCGTTCGACGCGACGGCCGCAACGGCGGCAAAGGCCGCACTTGCCGCATCCGCCGCAGAGATCCCGGCCAAGTTCGAACCGCAGGCGACCGACCCGGTCTCTGACGCAAAGCCCGAGATCTGGGCGGGTTGGGCAGACTTTGTTGCCAAGTCAGAGGTATTGCTGGCTGCCGCCGAGGCGCTTGACGTGACGTCGGCCGAAACCATCGGCGCGGGCATGGCGGCCATTGGCGGGGCGTGCAAGGATTGCCACACCACCTACCGCAAGTAGCGCCGGGTCAGCCGCAGGCGATGCCCGTGATCCGGCCAGCGCCGTCAACAGTCACGTTTACGCGTTCCGCGGCGAAATCCGCGGTAGCGCGTTCGCCCGGGCGCAGGATGCGCGAGGGGCCAGATCTGGCCTGTGATTCGAACAGCGCCACATCCTGACCGACCAGAACCTGCAAACCGGCCGCGCCGCAGCTATCCGCGGGCGCGGCCGGGCCTTGCCGGGCCGGGCCGGCGTCCAGCGGCGGAAATTCGTTCGGCGCCGGTGCACAGGCCGGCAGGAAAAGGCAGGTGCAGATCAGGGCGTGGCGCAGCATTGCAAGCCTCTTTTGACAGTTTCGCAGCCTGTGTCGCACATCGACATGCACGTTTCCAAGAGGCAACAGGGCGATCCGCCAAATGGTTGCAGCGCCGCACGCTTTGGATCAGTCTGGCGCTGACACCAAGGAATGAGGATCACAATGCGCACCCGTGCCGCCGTTGCCATCGCCGCCGGAAGACCACTCGAAATCATGGAGGTGAATCTCGACGGGCCGAAAGCGGGCGAGGTGATGGTGGAAATCCATGCGACCGGCGTTTGCCACACCGATGAATTCACCCTGTCAGGCGCCGATCCGGAAGGTGTGTTCCCGGCCATCCTCGGGCATGAGGGGGCCGGTGTTGTGGTCGAGGTCGGGCCGGGGGTCACATCGCTGAAGAAGGGTGATCATGTCATTCCGCTTTACACCCCGGAATGTCGGCAGTGCCCATCCTGCCTCAGCCGCAAGACCAACCTGTGCACCGCGATCCGCACGACGCAGGGCCAGGGCCTGATGCCCGACGGCACCTCGCGCTTTTCCATGCTCGATGGCACACCGATCCTGCATTACATGGGCTGCTCGACCTTCTCGAACTACACCGTGCTGCCGGAAATTGCGCTGGCCAAGGTGCGGCAGGACGCGCCGTTCGACAAGATCTGTTACATCGGTTGCGGTGTCACCACGGGGATCGGCGCGGTCATCAATACCGCAAAGGTCGAGATCGGTGCCAAGGCCGTGGTCTTTGGCCTGGGCGGGATCGGGCTGAACGTGATCCAGGGCCTGCGGCTGGCAGGGGCCGACATGATCATCGGGGTCGATATCAACAATGCCCGCAAGGACTGGGGCGAGCGGTTCGGCATGACCCATTTCGTCAATCCGCATGAAATCGACGGCGGGCTCGTGCCGCACCTTGTCAACATGACCAAGACACCGTTCGATCAGATCGGCGGGGCGGACTACAGCTTTGACTGCACCGGCAATGTGCAGGTGATGCGCGATGCGCTGGAATGCACCCATCGCGGATGGGGCGTCTCGGTTGTGATCGGGGTCGCCCCATCGGGCGCCGAGATCCAGACGAGGCCGTTCCAGCTGGTGACGGGCCGGGTCTGGAAGGGCACCGCCTTTGGGGGCGCGCGCGGGCGCACCGATGTGCCGAAGATCGTTGATTGGTATATGGAGGGCAAGATCCAGATAGATCCGATGATCACCCACACCCTGACGCTGGACGAGATCAACAAGGGCTTCGACCTGATGCACGCCGGCGAAAGCATTCGCAGCGTGGTGGTCTATTGACCCTCGTTACACGGCAGGCGTGGAGGAATCGCGGATGAACGGCGCGGAATCGCTGGTCGAGACGCTGCTGGCCTCGAATGTGAACGTGTGTTTTGCAAACCCTGGCACGTCCGAGATGCATTTCGTGACGGCGCTGGATGCGCACCCCGAAATGCGCTGCATCCTTTGCCTTTTCGAAGGCGGCGCGAGTGGCGCCGCCGATGCCTACTACCGCATGACGGGGCAGATTGCCGCGACGCTGCTGCACCTTGCCCCCGGTTTCGGCAACGCCTTTGCGAACCTGCACAACGCCCGCAAGGCGCAAAGTGGCGTGCTGACCATCATGGGCGACCATGCCACCTACCACCTGAAATACGAGGCGCCGCTGAAAGGCGATACCCAAGGCATCGCCCGCGCCGTGTCGCACTGGACGCGCACTTCGGATGACGCGGCCTCGGTCGCCCGTGATGGCGCCGAGGCGATCCGCGCGGCGCGTTCACGCAACGGCCAGATCGCCACCTTGATCCTGCCCGCGAATACCGCGTGGGAAACGGCGGGTGCGGCCGAACGCTGCGC